>CAZSZN010000001.1:0-40962 GCA_964610405.1 uncultured Macromonas sp.
GGCGATTGAGCTCACCAGCTTCTACCCGGAGTTCGGCAGTGCTCGGCTGCGGGACATGATGGAAAACCTGCGCGACTGGTGCATCAGCCGCCAGCGCTCGTGGGGCGTGCCCCTGCCCTTCCTGCTGCACGTGGACAGCGGCGAGCCGCACCCGCGCACGCCCGAGATCATCGACCTGGCCGCCGAGGTGGTGGAACAAGGCGGGATCGAGGCCTGGAGCCAGTTGGGCGTGGCCGACATCCTGGCCCGGCTGGGCGACGCAGCGGATGCGGCCAGCTACACCAAGAGCACCGACATCCTGGAGGTGTGGTTCGATTCCGGCACCACACACACCACCGTGCTCAAGGGCAGCCACGCCGGCAGCGGCCACGACAGCGGCCCCGAGGCCGACCTGTACCTGGAAGGCCACGACCAGCACCGCGGCTGGTTCCACAGCTCGCTGCTCACCGCCTGCGCCATGTACGACCGCGCGCCTTACAAGGGCCTGCTGACCCACGGCTTCACCGTGGACGGCCAGGGCCGCAAGATGAGCAAATCGGTCGGCAACGTGGTGGCACCGCAGACCATCAGCACCAAGATGGGGGCCGAAATCATCCGCCTGTGGGTGGCCGCGACCGACTACTCCGGCGACCTCGGCATCGACGACAAGATCCTGGCGCGCGTGGTGGACGCCTACCGCCGCATCCGCAACACGCTGCGCTTTTTGCTGGCCAACATCAGCGACTTCAACCCCGCCACCGACGCCGTGCCGCTGGACCAGATGTTGGAGATCGACCGCTACGCCCTGAGCCGCGCGTCACAACTCCAGGCCGACATCCTGGGCCACTACCACGTGTACGAATTCCACCCGGTCGTGTCCAAGCTGCAGGTGTATTGCTCGGAGGATTTGGGCGCGTTCTACCTGGACGTGCTGAAGGACCGCCTCTACACCACGGCGCCCAAGAGCCTGGCGCGCCGCTCAGCGCAAACCGCGCTGCACGAGATCACCCACGCCATGCTGCGCTGGATGGCGCCGTTCCTGAGCTTCACCGCCGAGGAAGCCTGGGCGCTGATCGGCACGCCGGTCAACGGCTCGCCCAGCATCTTCACCGAAACCTATTTCCCGCTGGAAACGCCGAATGAGGCCTTGCTGGCCAAGTGGAGCCGGGTGCTGGAGATTCGCACCGCGGTGAACAAAGCGATCGAGGAAGTGCGCACGGCGGGCCAGGTCGGCTCGTCGCTGCAGGCGAACGTGACGCTGACCGTGGGCGCGGAAGACTTGGCCCTGCTGCAAAGCCTGGGTGACGACCTGAAATTCGTGCTCATCGTGTCGCAAGTCACGCTGCAATCGGGCGCAGAACTGGCCGTGGCGGTGAACCCGTCGGGCGCCGCCAAGTGCGGCCGCTGCTGGCACTACCGCGACGACGTGGGCCACGACCCGGCCCACCCCGAGCTGTGTGGCCGCTGCACCAGCAACCTGCACGGTGCGGGCGAAACCCGCGCCGTCGCCTGACGCCGCAGCAGCACGCGCAAACATGGCCAAAGCTTCTTCCAAAGGCATGCTGACCTGGCTGGGTCTGGCTACCCTGATCCTGCTGGTGGACCAGTTCACCAAGGTGCTGATCCTGGGGTACTACCGCCCGGGTGAAGGCACCTACGTCACCTCTTTCTTCAACATCGTGCGGGTGCACAACACCGGCGCCGCGTTTTCTTTCCTGGCCAACGCGGGCGGTTGGCAGCGCTGGTTCTTCACCGTGGTGGGGCTGGGGGCGGCCGCCTTCATCCTGTGGATGCTGCGTTCGCACCACGGGCAGAAACTGTTTGCCTTTTCGCTGGCCTGCATTCTGGGCGGCGCGCTCGGCAACGTGATCGACCGCTTGCTGCACGGCTACGTGGTGGACATGCTGGACTTCCACTGGCGCTTTCTGTCGCCGCTGTTCCCGGGTGGGCATTTTCCGGCGTTCAACGTGGCCGATGCCGGCATCACGGCGGGTGCGATCGGCCTGATCCTGGACGAAATCCTGCGGGTGCGGCGCTCACGTTAAGATGAGGCTTGTGATGCGCCCGATGTCCCTGCCAATGCTCTGGAGTGCCCTGCTGTGCCTGGGCATGGCCAGTGCCCCCGCCCAGAGCCAGACCGTGCTGTGCCACCTGGGTTTTGCGGGCGCGCAGCGCACCCTCGTGGTTCCCCCCAGCCAGCTCAGCGACGAGATCTACCCCCAGGTGGAAGGGGCATCGTTCGCCTTCCAGGCCGTCAACCGCCTGCCGCCCGAACCGGGCGCGGGGGTGCAGGTGACCACGTTCGCCACCGGCCACACCCCGTCTTTCTTGCTGCACCAGGCCACGTTCAACGCCCAGGGCAGCCACGGTCCGCACGGCTTCACTGGGTTGCAAGTGGTGCGCGAACCGGTGCGCGGACACGAAATCGCCTACTGGTGCGAACGCGCGCCGCGCTGAGCGCGTCCGCCCCAGCCACCCCTCTCAGGGGATCAACACCGTGGAGCCGGTGGTCTTGCGCGCTTCCAGGTCGCGGTGGGCCTGCTGCACGTCCGCCAGCGGGTAGCGCTGCTCCACATGGATTTGGACCTGCCCGGCCGTGACCACGCCGAACAGGTCGTCGGCCATGGCCTGGGTGCGCTCGCGGCTGGTGATGTGGGAAAACAGCGTCTGGCGGGTCACGTAGATCGAGCCTTTCGCCGCCAGGATGGCCGGCGCAAACGGTGGCACCGGCCCCGAGGCGTTGCCGAACGTGACCATCAAGCCAAACGGGGACAGGCAGTCGAGCGACTGGTCCCAAGTGTCCTTGCCGACCGAGTCGTACACCGCTTTCACACCGCGCCCGCCGGTGATGTCCTTGACCCGCGCTGCAAAGTTTTCGGTGTTGTAGTTGATGGCGTGGGTCGCGCCGTTGGCCAGCGCCAATGCGCATTTGGCGTCGGACCCCGCAGTGCCGATGAGCTGCAGTCCCATCGCCCGGGCCCATTGGCAGGCAATCAGACCGACGCCGCCCGCTGCGGCGTGGAACAGCACGAAGTCGCCCGGCTCCAGCCCTTCCACCGGCTTGCACTTTTTCAGCAGGTATTGGGCCGTCAAGCCCTTGAGCATCATGGCCGCACCTTCCTCGAAGCTGATCGCGTCGGGCAGGCGGCACACGTTCATGGCGGGCATCACCCGCACGTCGCAGTAGCTGCCGGGCGGGTTGGCGGCGTAGGCCACCCGGTCGCCCTCGCGCAGGTGGGTCACGCCGGCACCCACCGCCTCCACCACACCCGCGCCTTCCATGCCCAGCTGCAGTGGCATGGGCAGGGTGTACAGGCCCGAGCGTTGATACACGTCGATGAAGTTCAAGCCGATGGCGTGGTGGCGCACCCGCACCTCGCCGGGACCGGGCTGGCCGACGGTCACCTCGCACAACTGCATCTGTTCGGGGCCGCCGGGTTGTTCAATCCGGACGGCGCGACTGGGTTGGGTCATCGTGACTCCTCGGTGTGTTGAGCAGGCCGTGATCGTGCCATGAAAGCCAGGGCTTTGCCGGCGCTGCGCGCAGACGCCTTGGGCGGGAAGGTACATTGCAGGGCATGGCTTTTGCTCACGCTCCCTTGAACCTGCGCACCGCCCTGCTGCTGCTCGTACCCCCACTGATGTGGGCAGGCAATGCGGTGGTGGGCCGGCTGGCCGCACCGTGGATCCCGCCCATCACCTTCAATTTCCTGCGTTGGACGCTGGTGCTGCTGATTCTGCTGCCGGTGGCGGGCTGGGCGCTGCGGCGGGGCAGCCCGTTGTGGTCAAACTGGCGGCGCTTTGCGGTGCTGGGCCTGCTGGCGGTGGCCAGCTACAACATGCTGCAGTACGTGGCGCTGAAAACCTCCACCCCCATCAACGTGACGCTGGTGGCCTCCAGCATGCCAGTGTGGATGGTGCTGGTGGGCCGGCTGTTTTTCCACGCCCCCGTCAGCCCACGCGCGGTGCTGGGCGCGGGGCTTTCGCTGCTGGGTGTGCTGGTGGTGCTGACGCAAGGGCAACTGGACCAGCTGCGGCAACTGCAGTTCGTGCCGGGCGACGCCTGGATGCTGCTGGCCGCGTTCGTCTGGGCTTGCTACAGCTGGCTGTTGACACGGCGCGACGAAGCGCCTGAAATTCGCAACGACTGGGCCGCCTTTCTGCTGGCGCAAACGGTGCTGGGCTTGTGCTGGTCCGGCGTCTTGACGGCGGGCGAATGGGTCTGGCTGACCACCGCGCACCCCGAAGCCGCCACCATCCAGTGGAGCTGGGCGCTGGTGGCGGTGCTGGTGTTCGTGGCCCTGGGGCCGTCCATCGCCGCCTACCGCTTCTGGGGCGAGGGCGTGCAGCGCGCTGGCCCCACGGTGGCCTCGTTCTTCAGCAACCTGACGCCGCTGTTCGCCGCGCTCATGTCGGCCGCGTTCCTGGGCGAGCCGCCGCGCCTGTTCCATGGCGTGGCGTTTGGGTTGATCGTGCTCGGGATCACGGTGTCGTCCGCTCGCAAAAGCTGACGACGCCCCCCAACAACCCCGGTGGATCAAAAAGTCCCGGGGTACAAACCGCCGTCGAGCAGGATGTTCTGCCCATTGAGGTAGGCGGCCTGCACGCTGCACAGGAAGGCGCACACCGCGCCAAATTCCTCGGGCGTGCCGAAGCGGCGGGCCGGCACCTGGGCGCGCTGGGCGGCTTGCACCTCGGCCAGCGTGCGGCCCGACTTGTCGGCCGCTGCCTGGTGGGTGGTGCGCAAACGGTCGGTGTCAAACTTGCCCGGCAACAGGTTGTTGAGGGTCACACCCTGGGCCGCCAGGCCGCTGCGGGCGAGCCCGGCCACAAAGCCGGTCAACCCACTGCGGGCACCGTTGCTCAACCCCAAAATGTCGATGGGTGCCTTCACCGCGCTGGAGGTGATGTTGACGATGCGGCCAAACCCGCGCTCGGCCATGCCGTCCACCGTGGCTTTGATCAGTTCGATCGGCGTGAGCATGTTGGCGTCCACCGCCTGAAGCCACTCGTCGCGGCCCCACTGACGAAAATCCCCGGGCGGCGGCCCGCCGGCGTTCGTCACCACGATGTCGAACGCCCGCCCTGGCCCGCCCGACACATCAAACAGTGCCTCGCGCCCGGCAGGCGTGGTCACGTCGGCCGCCACGGCCAGCACCTGCACACCGGTCTGATCGCGCAACGACTGTGCGGCGGCGTTCAACACTTCAGCACCGCGCGCGGCCATCACCACATTCACCCCTTCTTGGGCCAGCGCCTGGGCGCAACCCCAGCCCAAACCCTTGCTCGCGCCGCACACCAGCGCCCATTTGCCTTGCAAACCCAGGTCCATCTTTCATCACTCCTTGTAGTCAAGGCTCACAGGGCACAGGGCCCACTCAGGCCTTTTGCCGGCTGACCCACAACACACCCCCCAGCACCAGCAGGGTACCTGCCAGCACCCAGCCGTTGAACGGTTCGCCCAGTATCCACACGCCCATCAAAATGGTCGACATCGGGCCGATCATGCCGGTTTGGGCCGCCAGGCCGGAGCCGATGCGCTCGATCGCCATCATCACCATGACCACGGGCGCCGCCGTGCACGCCACCGCGTTGAGGACCGACAGCCAGACCACCTCGGGCGCCACCACCACAGCCGACCAGGGGCGCAGCACCACGAACTGCAACAGACACAGCAGACACGCCACAGTGGTGGCCCACCCCACCAAGCGCAACGAGCCGAGGCGTTTGACCATTTCACCGCTGTACACCAGATAGATCGCGTAGCTGATGGCACTGCCGAACACCAGCAGGGCGCCGATGGCGGTGGACCAGCCGTCGAAACGGACTTCATGCCCGAACACCAGCAGCACCCCGGCGTAACTCAGGGCCATGGCCCCGGCCTGGCGCCCGGTGATGCGCCGCCCATACAGCAACCAGCCGAGCACCAACACCAGCGTGGGGTTGAGGTAGAGGATCAGGCGCTCCAGGCTGGCACTGATGTATTGCAGCCCCCAGAAGTCCAGAAAGCTGGCCAGGTAATAACCGCTGAACCCCAGGCCCAGGATGCCCAGCCAGTCGCGCCGGGTCAGCGGCACCACGGGCTGGCGGGCCCGGCAGGTCGCCCACCAGGTCATGGCCAGGAACAGCGGCAGCGCGAACAGCATGCGGTACATGATGAGCGTGACCGCGTCCACCCCATAACGGTAAGCCAGCTTGACGATGATGGCCTTGCCACTGAAAGCGATGGAGCCGGCTGCGGCCAGCAACAGGCCGGTGGTGACGCGTGAAGCAGCAGGCGCGGTCATGCAGGCGCCCTCCTCAAGCGGCCTTGAACACGCGCAGCCACTTCTTGGCCGGCAGGCCCCAGCGGGTCTGGATGACCTCGGCACGCGCCAGCAGCTCCAGCCGTTCGGGGTGTTGCGGGGTGCGCAAGGCCAACACCACCGTGTTGCCTTCGCGCGTGGGCCGGAACGCCCACACCGCATCGGCGCCAAACGCCTCACGGATTTTGTCCAGCGAACGCTCGTAACTGGCGTCGCGCCCGAATAGGTTGACGGTCATGATGCCTTCGTCCGTCAACAGGCGGCGGCAATCGGCGTAAAAGTCGGCGCTGTCCAGCACTGGCGCGGCCGCTTCGTGGTCGTACAGGTCCACCTGCAAGGCGTCCACCGTGCCGTGGAAGGGCCCGTGGGCAGCCACTTCGGCGGCGTCGCCCAGCACCACGCGCAGGCGCGCGCTGTCGGGCGGCAGCTTGAACCAGGTGCGACAGGCCCACACCACCTGGGGGTTGATCTCGATGGCGGTGGTGTCCATCTTCAACTTCTTGAAGTGGAACTTGGTCAGGGCGGCGGCGCCGAGCCCCAACTGCATCGAGCGTCGGCGCGCCACGGTGTCGGGGTCCACGAACAGCAGCCAGGCCATCATGCGCTGCACGTACTCCAGTTCGATCTCGAACGGTTCGTCGATCAACATCGACCCCTGCACCCATTCGGTACCCAGGTGGAGAAAACGGACCTCGCCGTCCTCGGAGATGTTGACCTGCGGCAAGGACGGGGCGTCGTCGCGGACCGGCTCGCTGCCCTCGTCGGACGTGCGGGTGCGGGAGGCACGGGTGGAGGCGCGCGCCATCAGGCCACCGCCTCGCACAGGCCGTGGCGGGCCAGCACGTCGCGCCAGGCGTCGAGCTTGCGCTGGAAAGACCAACTGGCGTTGGCGGGGCTGGTGGAGGGCAGGCGGTACACCGGCAAGCCCAGCACACGGGTGTGGCGGGCGTGGCGAAAGCTCTCGCCGCCGTTGTGGGCCACGGCCTCCAGCGCCGAGCAGCGTTGGCGCAAGGCGTGCAGGTCGTTCAGTTGGGCGTTGCGGATGGCGCTGTCCAGGCTGCCTTCGCGTTCGCAAGCGGCGTACACATCCCACACCCCAAGGCCGCGCTCAAGGGCAACCTGGGTTCGTTCTTCGTAAGGCATGTCAAACAGGGGCTGGTGCCACAAGGCGCCCAGCAGCTTCCAGAATTGGTTGTGAGGATGGGCATAGTACCGCTGCTCGCGCAGCGACGCAGCACCGGGAAAACTGCCCAGCACCATCAAACGGGTCTTGGGCGAACACAAGGGGGCCAAACCGTGGAGGGTGGCGCCGGGCTGTCGATGGACGGTCATGCGGGCTGCCCCAGGGCAGTGCGCAAACGTGGCAGCACCCGCAGCGCGTTGGCCGTGGTGGCCGCAGCCAACTCTGCGGGGGTGAGCCCGCGCAAGTCGGCCAGCACGGCACCAATGCGCGGCAACTCCCCGGGGGCGTTGCGCCCCTGAGGCCGCCCCTGAGCGCGCTCAGCCGCCGTCACGTACAGCCATTGCGGGGGAATGTCGGGGGCATCGGTTTCCAGCACCAAGGCGTCCAGCGGCAGGTCGGTGGCCAGCCGGCGCAACTGGCGCGCGGTGTCGAACGTCATCGCGCCGCCGAAGCCCAGCGCAAAACCCAGTTGCACAAAGGCCTGCGCCTGCACCGCACTGCCATTGAAGGCGTGCGCCAGGCCACCGGCCACCGCACGTCCCTGGCGGGCCTGGGCCCGCAAACAGCGCAACAGTTCATCGGCCGAACGCCGCACGTGCAGCAGCACCGGCAAACCATGTCGCTGGGCCAGGCGCAACTGCGCCTCGTAAAAGCGCCCTTGGCGCTCGCGCTGGGCGGGCTCACACAAAGCCGGCACGAAAAAATCCAGGCCAATCTCACCCACCGCCACCAGGCGGGGGTCATCTTTCCACCGCGTCAGCGCGTCGTCGAGCGCGTGCAGGTCGGCCTCGGCCGCTTGTGGCACGCACAGCGGGTGGATGCCCAACGCATAGGCATCGCCATGGCGGTGGGCCAGGTCGCGCACCGTGCCCCAGTTGGCGCGGTGCACCGCTGGCAACACGCACGCGGCCACCCCCAGGGTGCGGGCCCGCGCGCGCTCGGCGTCGCGTTCCGGGTCGCTCCATTCGGGCGCGTCCAGGTGGCAATGGGTGTCGATCCACATGGGCGTCGATTATGGCGGGACTCCCCGCAGGGGCATGGTGCACAATGATCACCGATAACAGTCACCAACGAAGGTGACAGGGAACACAGCTTGAACCTCAAATCGAGATTTCTGATTCTGGCGGCCGCGCTGATCGTGCCGGCCACCTGGCTGGCCTGGGGGGTGTTCAACCTGGTGGCCGAGGAGGTGATCGAGCGTTGGGGCCAACGGGTGGTGGAAATCCAGGTGCGCTACGACAGCGCGCGCCTGCTGCAACCGATCGAGCGGGAAATCGCGCTGGCGCGCCAGATGGCGCAATCCCAGGTGCTCAAACAGTGGGCAACCCGGGTGGACGACCCGGAACTGCACCGCCGCGCGCTGGTGGAAATGGAAAACTACCGCCAGAACTTCCAGGACCGCAGCTATTTCGTCGCGCTGCTGGACTCCGGAGCCTACTACCACAACAACGCCGACAACGAATTTGCCGACCAGCCGCTGCGCTACCACCTGCGGCGCGACAACCCGGCAGACGCCTGGTTCTACGGTCTGATCGACCAAGGCCGCGAATTCCACCTCAACGTCAACCCGGACGATGCCCTGAAAGTGACCAAACTGTGGGTGGACGTGCAAATCCGCGACGGCGACCAGCCGCTGGGCATCGTGGGCACCGGCATGGCGCTGGACAGCGTGCTCAAAGAGGTGGTGGACATCGGCCAACCGGGCATCACCAGCCTGTTTGTGGACTCGAACGGCGCCATCCAGTTGTACCGGGACCAGAACTTGATCGACTTTGCCAGCGTGGTCAAGCCCGAAGGCCAGAAAAGCCTGGTGACGCAAATGCTTGACCTGCCCGCCGACCGGGAACGGCTGCAACAGCATTTCGCCGCGCTGAGCCAACCGGGCGCCGCCACCGCCCAAGTGGTGAGCGACTTTGTGCAATTTGAAGGCAAACGCCACCTGATGGGCGTGGCCTACCTGCCCACCATCGGCTGGTACGAAGTCACCTTCATGGACCTGGACGAACTGATGCCGGTGAGCCAGTTTGCCCCGGTGGTGGCGGTGTTTGGCGTGACGCTGCTGGCCGCCATGTTGCTGATGCACCTGATGCTGCGGCGCTGGGTGCTGAAACCGCTGAGCCGCCTGGAACGCGCCATGGTGCGGGTGCGCAACGGCAACCTGGCCCCGCCGGAACTGCCCATGGCCGCCGGGGAAATCGGGCAACTGAACCAGCATTTCACCGCGATGGCCGACGCCATCCGCAACAACACGCTCGACCTGGAGGCCAAGGTACAGGAACGCACCGAGGCGCTGGACCGCCTGGCCCGCATCGACCCGCTGACCCAGTTGGTCAACCGCCGAGGCATGGGTGAACTGCTGGAAGCGGCCGCCCACCGCGCCCAGCGGGAAGGCCAGCCCTACGGCGTCATTTACCTGGACGTGGACTGGTTCAAGCAGATCAACGACACGCAGGGCCACGCCGCTGGCGACCAGGCCCTGGTGACCGTGGCCGACGTGCTGCGCAGCCAGATCCGCCCGTACGACCACGCGGCGCGCTGGGGTGGCGACGAATTTTTGGTGCTGCTGAGCCCCTGCGATGCCACCACCTTGCAGACGCTGGGCGAACGCATCCGCGCCACCGTGGAACAACAAACCCGCGACAGCGGCCTGCCCCTGACCCTGAGCCTAGGCGCCTGCCTGAGCGGCGGGCGCAGCGGCACCGCCGAACTGCTGCATTGCGTGGACGCGGCGCTCTACACCGCCAAAGACCGGGGCCGCAACCTGCTGGTCACCGGCGAGGAAACGCCATGAACCCCGAACGCCACCTCACCATCCTGACCGGGGCCTCGCGCGGCATGGGGCTGGCCCTGGCGCGCCAATTGCTGGGCCCCGACCAGTTGCTGCTGTGCATCGCCCGCCAAGCCAACGACGCCCTGGCCCACGAGGCCATGGCCGCCGGCTGCCATATCGAACAATGGTCGCAGGACCTGGCCGACACCGCCGAAGCCGCGCAACGCCTGGCCCGCTGGCTCGACAGCCTGCACCCGCCCGAACTGGCCTCGGCGACCCTGATCAACAACGCCGGGGTGATCCCTGCCATCGGGCCACTGGGCCACTGCCCGGCGTCGGAATTGAGCCGTGCGCTGCGGGTGAGCCTGGAAGCGCCGATGGCACTGACCAGCACCTTTTTGCAAGCCACCGAGCGTTGGGGCCAGCAGGGCTGGTTGGGCCCGCGCAAGGTGTTGAACATCTCATCCGGTCTGGGGCGGCGCGCCATGGCCAGCCAAGCGCCCTACTGCGCCGCCAAGGCCGGCCTGGACCACTTCAGCCGCTGCGTGGCCCTGGAAGAAGCGATGCAAACCAACGGCGCACGCATCGTTTCGTTGGCCCCCGGCGTGATCGACACCGACATGCAAACCCAGTTGCGGGCCGGCGCACCCGACGCTTTCCCCGACCGTGACCGTTTTGTGGCGCTGAAAACCCAAGGCCAGCTCGCCACCCCCGAGGCTGCGGCGCGGCAGGTGCTGGCCTACCTGCGGCGGCCCGATTTCGGCACCCAACCCGTGGCCGACGTGAGGGACTGAGACCATGCACCACCCGCCCACCCACTCGACGCGGCGCCAGGCGCTGGTTTGGCTGGCCGGGGTGAGCACGGCCAGCTTGGTCAAGGCCAACGCCCCTGGGCAGAGCAATGACCTATTTTGGCAAACCGCCCGCCAAGGTGGCCACGTGCTGCTGATGCGCCACGCCGCCACGGTGCCCGGCACGGGCGATCCGCCGAACTTCCGACTCGGCGACTGCAGCACCCAACGCAACTTGAGCGACACCGGACGCCTGGACGCGCGCCGCCTGGGTGAACGGCTGACGCGCGAAGGCGTGAAACTGCACGAGGTTTACAGCAGCGCGTGGTGCCGCTGCGTGGACACCGCCGTGCTGGCTTTCGACGCCCAGGGCCACCCACACCAGGTGTGGCCGGCGCTCAACTCGTTTTTCCAGGGGCAAGGCGACGGCGAGCGCCAAACCCGTGAGGTGATCGACCGCGTGGGCCGCTTGCCCGCCGGCCAGACCTGGGTGCTGGTGACCCACCAGGTCAACATCACCGCACTCACCGGCGAGTACCCGGCCATGGGCGAGGTGTTCTTGGTGCGCCCCGTCCCAAACGCCCAAGGCCGGCTGCCCGTGGTGGCGCGCTGGCGCAGCGGATCGTCGTGACAGGGACAAAGTCGGCGCCGCTGTCAGCGAACTCAGGGTTTTGGGCCGCTAACATGGCATTTCACCCACACAGAGGAGTTCCCATGAGCAGAGAAGTCGTCGTCGTCAGCGCGGTGCGCACCGCCATCGGTACCTTTGGCGGCAGCCTGAAAGACGTGCCGCCCACCGAACTGGGCGCGCTGGTCGTGCGCGAGTCGCTGGCCCGGGCCCAGACCAGCGGGGCCGACGTTGGCCACGTGGTCTTCGGCCACGTCGTCAACACCGAGCCCAAGGACATGTACCTCAGCCGCGTGGCCGCCATCAACGGCGGTTGCGGCGAAACCACCCCGGCCTTCAACGTCAACCGCCTGTGCGGCTCGGGCCTGCAGGCCATCGTTTCTGCCGCGCAGGCCGTGCTGCTGGGCGACTGCGACATCGCCATTGGCGCCGGCGCCGAGAACATGAGCCGCGCCCCCTACGCCAGCCTGACCAGCCGCTTCGGCGCCCGCATGGGCGACACCAAGCTGGTGGACATGATGGTCGGCGCCCTGCACGACCCGTTCCACAACATCCACATGGGCGTGACGGCCGAGAACGTGGCCAGCAAGTACGGCATCACCCGCGAGATGCAGGACGCCCTGGCCGTGGAAAGCCACAACCGCGCCCAGAAGGCCATCGAGGCCGGGTACTTCAAGGACCAGATCGTGCCGGTGATGCTCAAGAGCAAGAAGGGCGAAGTGGCCTACGCCACGGACGAACACTTCCGCCCGAACTGCACGCTGGACGACATGGCCAAGCTCAAGCCGGTGTTCGTGAAGGAGAACGGCACCGTGACGGCCGGCAATGCCAGCGGCATCAACGACGCGGCCGCCGCCGTGGTGCTGATGGAAGCCGGCACCGCCAAGGCGCGCGGCCTGGCCCCGATGGCGCGCCTGGTGGGCTACGCGCACACCGGGCTGGACCCCAAGATCATGGGCGTCGGCCCCATTTCGGCCACCCAGGCGGTGCTCAAGCGCACCGGCCTGAGCGTGAACGACCTGGACGTGATCGAGGCCAACGAGGCCTTTGCCGCCCAGGCCTGCGCGGTCACCAAGGAACTGGGCCTGGACCCGGCCAAGGTCAACCCCAACGGCTCCGGCATTTCGCTGGGCCACCCCATCGGGGCCACGGGGGCGCTCATCACCGTCAAGGCGCTGCACGAGCTGCAACGCGTGGGCGGCCGCTACGCGCTGGTGACCATGTGCATCGGCGGCGGCCAGGGCATCGCGGCGATTTTCGAGCGGGTCTGACCGCACCTGCGCGCACTGCCGTGAAGGAACCGCGCCCGCACACCGCACCGGCCGCGCTGCCCGACTGGGCGGCCTGCCTGCGCACGCTGGAAGCGGGGCTGCTGCAGCGCGATGTGCCGGCCCGCGCCATGCTGCTGGCTACACTGGCCGGCGCGCACGTGCTGCTGCTGGGGCCGCCGGGCACCGCCAAAAGCGAGCTGGCCCGGCGCCTGCGCCACCTGCTGCCCGGGGCGCGCTACTTCGAACGGCTGCTGACCCGCTTCACCGTGCCCGAAGAACTGTTTGGCCCGCTCTCGCTGCGGGCGCTGGACGACGACCGCTACGAGCGCCAGACCGAGGGCTACCTCCCGCAAGCGGAGGTGGCTTTCCTGGACGAAGTGTTCAAAGCCAATTCGTCCATCCTCAACACCCTGCTGGGCCTGCTGCACGAACGCCAGTTCGACAACGGCACCCAGCGCGAAGCGGCCCCACTGGTCTGCCTGGTGGGCGCCAGCAACGAAATGCCGCAGGACGACAGCCTGCTGGCCTTCTACGACCGCTTCCTGTTCCGGGTGCCGGTGGCGCCGGTGGACGACGCGGCCTTCCACCAACTGCTGGCCGACCCACCGCCCGACACCACGGCACCCCCGCCGGCCTTGAGCGCCAGCGCGCTGCAGCAACTGCGCGACCGCGCGCGGCAAGTGAGCTTGCCACCAGTGGTGCTGCAACGGCTGGACGCCGCGCGGCAGCGCAGCCGCAACAGCGAGCACCCCGCTTCCGACCGCCGCTGGCGCCAAGTGGCCGACCTGCTGCGGGTGCAGGCCGCCAGCCGGGGAGCCACCGAAGTCAGCCCATGGGACCTGTGGGTGCTGCCGCTGGTGCTGCCCCACGCCCCCGCCGAGGTACATGACTGGACGAACGCCTTCCTGGTGGACGTGGCTGGCCTGGCACCGCTGGAGTTGAACGGGTTGGACCACGCCGTGACCGCCTTCGAAGGGCAGCTCGACCTCGAACAGCACGCGCCGGCTGAAACGCAGGACACACAAGCCGGCAAACTGGCCACCGCCCAGGCCTTGAGCGGCGCGCCCGCCGACAGCGAGATGCTGCGCCTGGTGTCCGACCGCGCGCGGCGCCAGTACAGCCCGGTGCACATCGCGGCCCGACTGACCCAGGTGGACGAGTTGGCGCAACGCATCGACGCCTTGCACACCGCGGTGCACCGCACCGCCCACACGGTGGTCGCGCAAGCCCGCGCCCACGCGTGGCTGCCTCCATCGTGGGCACACACCATTGAACACACCCACGCACAGCGCTGCGAAGCCGTGAACCAGCTCCGTGCCCGGCTCGCCGCCACCCATGCCGGCTACGCCGACCTGCCCAGCAGCGCATGAGTTACGCCGCGCTGGCCCAACTGCCCTCGGTGCTGTGGCGCTGGGCGGTGGTCTGCAGCAGCGGCCAGACCGACCGGCGCCTGGTCGAACTGCCCGACTGGCTCAAAACACTGGCTCAAGGCGAACTGCCGCCAGCGGCGCTGGACTGGGCCGACCCCGCCGCAGTCCTGGCGCTGCGCCAGGTGATCGGTGAACTCGCACTGCCCACCCTGGCGCGCCACCAACCCGCGCTGGCCCCGCAAATCCTGCAAAGTCTGCTGTGGCACCTCGACGGCCTGATCGACCGCCCACCCACCGAAGACCGCGCCGCCGCCATCGAGCGACAGGCCGAGGCCTTCCGCACCAGCTGGGTGCTGCAACGCCAAGGCTGGGAAGAAGTGTTGCAACTCCTGCCCACCCTGGGCGATCTGGCCCACGCCCGATGGGACGAGGTGCAAGGCCTGCTGCGGCGCGGCGAATGGGCCCAGGCGCAGCGCATTGGCCAACGGCTGGAGCGGATGGACGGCCTGCGCCGCTTCATCGACCAAGTGGGCCGGCGCGCCGCCGTGCCCGAGGCGCCTCCTGCCGCCTCACCCCGAACCGAACAGGCGCCAGCCACCTCGCTGGAGCCCGACGACGAACGCCGCCTGCCATTGCCGGACGAGGTGGACGGCGTGCGCCGCTCCAGGGCCCTGGCCCGCATGACTGGCGCCGAAAGCGCCCACCTGATCCACCCCGGTCTGCGCCGGCTGTGGCGGGCCCGGTTCGCGGAAGCGCAGTTGCTCACCTACGACGACCGGTCGCCGGCGCCACGGCCGCAGCACCGCGCGCCACCGCTCGCCCGGTCACACCGCCCCCTGCCCGCCCCAGCAGGTCGGGGCCCGTTGATCGTTTGCCTTGACACCTCGGGTTCCATGCGTGGCGCGCCGGAAAATGTGGCCAAAGCCTGTGTGCTGCAAGCCCTGCGCAGCGCCCGCGCGGGCGAACGCGCTTGCCGCCTGCTCGCCTTTGGGGCGCAGGGGGAGCTGCTGGAGCACGATCTGGGCGCGGGCCCCTCCGGCCTCAACGCGCTGCTGGACACCATGGGCCAAAGCTTTGATGGCGGCACCGACGTGCAGACCCCGCTGGAACGCGCCGTGGCCTGCGTCCGCGACGAGGCCTGGCGCCAGGCCGACGTGCTGGTGGTGAGCGACGGCGAATTTGGTGTCACCCCGCAGGCGCTGTCCGACCTGCGCGCGGCCAAGGCCGAACTGGGGTTGCGGGTGCACGGCATCCTCATCGGCGACCGCGAAACCATCGGCCTGCTCGAAGTGTGCGATCACCTGCACTGGGTGCGCGACTGGCGCCGACACTCTGACAGCGCACACGGCGCAGGGGCCGAGGGCTTTTCGCCGGTGCACAGCCAGAGCCTGACAGCGCTGTATTTTCCGAACGCGATCCGGCGCTGAACCCGGCGCAGACGGTGACAAAATAGAACCATTCTTTTTGGAGCCCCCATGACTTCTGCCCTGCCCCGCTTGCGTCGCCGAACCGCCCTCCTCGCTGCCGCCGCAGCGGCCACCCTCGCGTGGCCGGCGGCGCAGGCCCAAATCAGCAAACCGGTGCGGGTGATGGTGGGCTTCCCCGCCGGCGGTGGCACCGATGCGATTGCCCGCATCCTGGCCGAACCCATGAAAGACGCACTGGGCGTGCCGGTGATGGTGGACAACAAAGCCGGTGCCGGCGGCCAACTGGCGGCACAAGCCCTCAAGGCCGCACCGGCCGACGGCACGGTGTTGTTCCTGTCGCACGACCACAGCATCTCCATCCTGCCGCAAGTCATGAAAGCACCGGGGTTTGACCCCGCGACCGACTTTGTGCCGGTGGCCGGTTTCGCCACTTTCGTCAACGCGCTCGCGGTGTCGGGCGGCACCCCGGCCCAGAGCTACAAAGACTATGTGCAGTGGGTCAAAGCCCAGGGCGGCAAAGGCAACGTGGGCGTGCCTGCACCAGCCTCGGTGCCGCAGTTCCTGGTGCAGGTGCTGGGCCAGCGCAACGCCCTGGACCTGGTGGCCGTGCCCTACCGGGGCAGCGCACCCATGATGGCGGACATGTTGGGCAACCAGATCGCGGCGGGCGTGGGCTCCATCCCGGACTTCATCGAAAACCACAAGGCCGGCAAACTGCGCGTGGTGGCCGTGATGGGCAAAGAACGCCAGGCGCTGATGCCCGAGGTGCCCACCCTGGCCGAGCTGGGCGTGCCCGGCTTCGAGGACATTCCCTACTATGGCCTGTTCGCGCCGGCTGGCACGCCGCCCGCCGTGCTGGAGCAATTGTCGCGCGCGGTGGCGCTGGCCCTGCAAAAACCCGAGGTCAAAGACAAGCTCACCGCCATGGGCCTGACGGTCGGCTTCATGACCGGTCAGCAACTGGGGGCTCGGGAACGCGCCTACACCCAAACCTGGACGCGCATCATCCGCGACAGCGGCTTTCAGCCCCAGTAAGCCGCCAGCTTACCCCTGAAAACCGCCGGCGCGGCAAGTCAGCACCAGCGTGTCGCGCCAGCCCGGGGCCTCCGGGTCGGCTGGCTGGATCGGCGTGGTTTCGTGGATCACCCGTTCGTCGTCCAACAGCAACAGCGACCAGGGCTCGGTCAGCGTGAAGCGCTGCCCGTTCGGGCCATGGGCGTCGAACACGCGGCTTTCGCCCCCCTTGATGCGATGGCGCCCGACCAGAAACACCGCCACCAGGTCCACCCCGTCGCGGTGCGCGCCCTCGGGCGTGGGCCGGCCAATGCCGTCCGTGGTGTCGATGCGGAACTGGTGCGCCTCGATGTACCAGGGCTTCGCGCCCTTGAGCGCAGAGGTCGCCGCCGCCGTCTGGCGCAGCAGTTGTTGCCAGCCTGCCATGGCCACCACTTGCGGGTCCATCGGCTCAAACCAGCGTTGCATGCCGCCGTGCAGGGCGTTGTACTCCAGCGGCTGCCAGTGCGCGCGGTGCGGCACCTGTTCAATGCGGTCGCCATCGACCACGAAGCAACTGTGGCGCCGGCGTCGGTAACGGCCGCCGTCCTTCAGGTACTGGTCGCTGGGCAGGTCGTCCCAGCTCGGCTGCAGCTCGGCCAGCGCGGTGGCCGGCACCGCCAGCCAGTTCTGCACCGAACGGGCGTCCATCACCGCATAGCCCTGCTGGGCCAGCACATCGTCCACCCGCGCGGGCGGCACACAAGGAGGCAGGAAATGAGCATTCATGGCGGCCCCGAGTGTAGCCCCGCCCATACCTGGCCGGGTAAACCATCTGGTCAATGCACCCAAGTTTCGCTATGGTTGATTGACCCACATCAAGCCCCACCGCCCGGAACCGCACGGATGAACGCCACCCACACCGAGCCGCCCCACGAGCCGGCCGCCACCCCCACCCACCCCACGCCAGACACGCCCAACACCCCGCCGACCGAAGTCGAGTCGGCTTCGGTGTTTGCGCTGCGCCTGGCCGATCTCTCGGCCGCCGATCCGCTGCGCTGGCTAAGCCGGGGCTGGCACGATTTCATGCGCTGCCCGAAAGTGGGGCTGTTCTATGGCCTGTGCTTCTTCGTCATGGGGCACGCGCTGTGGTACGTGTTCCAGACCGCGCCGGCCTATGTGCTGGCCCTGAGCGCCGGCTTTTTGCTGATGGGACCGTTCCTGTGCCTGGGCATTTACGACGCCAGCCGGGCGCTGGAAGCCGGACGGCGCCCGTCGCTTCGGGCTTCACTGGTGGCATGGCGCCCCACCAAGGGCACCATGGCCATTTTCGCTGGGGTGCTGCTGATTCTGGAAATGCTGTGGGGCCGGGCTTCGCTGGTGGTGTTCGCGGTCACGTTCAACACCATGCCGTCCACCGAAAACCTGCTCAAAGTCCTGTTCAGCCTACAGAACCTGGAGTTTCTCATCACCTACACCGTGGTGGGGGCCGTCTTCGCCGGGCTGATTTTCGTGACCAGCGCCATCTCCATCCCCATGATCCTGGACCGCCAGGTGGACGCCATTTCGGCCGGGCTCACCAGCATCCGCGCCTGCCTGCAAAACCCGGGCGTGATGCTGGTGTGGGGCGCACTCATCACCTTCACTGTGGTGCTGGCCATGCTGCCCTGGTTCCTGGGGCTGCTGGTGGCCGGGCCGGTGCTGGGGCACGCCACCTGGCACGCTTACCGGGGCATCGTGCCGGCGCCCGAGAACGCCTCCATCTGACGCCATGACCACCGCCACCCAAGCCCTGCGCGACCAACAGCGTTGGCTGGACCAACTGCGCCAAGGGCAATGCTCCACACGCGACTACCTGCACGCGGCCCGCCAGACCGGCCCTCTGATAGGCGCCCTGCCAGCCGCGTTCGAAACCGTCTGGGTCAACCTGCTGGACCGGCTCGAATCGGCCAGCCTGTTCAGCGAGGAAAGCTGCTCGTTCAGCCAGACCGACCTGCTCGACAGCCTGCAACTGTGGCTGGACAAGGCGGGGCCGCGCCTGAGCGGCTGACGCCTCTGCGGGCGGAACTTTCCCGAGCTGAGCTGCATCTTTCTGCACAGGCACCCCGCTGCCCCACCTGGAGCCCCTCATGCAACGACGCACCCTCGTGCGAGCCGGCCTGGCAATGCTGGCCGCCCCCACCGCACTGACCACCGCCTCGCTGGCCGTGGCCCAAACCAAACCGCTGGTCGAAGTCTGGAAAGACCCCAATTGCGGCTGCTGCAAGGACTGGATGGCCCACCTGGAAGCCAACGGCTTCACCGTGAAAGCACACGACCAGGGCAACACCGCCGCGCGCCGCCGCCTGGGCCTGCCCGATCGCTACGGCTCCTGCCACACCGCCACCGTGGGCGGCTATGTGGTCGAAGGCCATGTGCCCGCCGCCGACATCCAACGCCTGCTGCGCGACAAGCCACGCGCCTTGGGCCTGAGCGTGCCACGCATGCCCATCGGCAGCCCCGGCATGGATGGCCCGGAATACGGGGGACAAAAAGACCCCTACGAGGTGCTGCTGGTGCAACGCGACGGCCAGGCCACGGTGTACGCGGCCTACCACCAGGCCGGTACCGCACCACGCCGCTGACCCCAGTGCAGTAAGCTCCAGGGGCCATGCCCCCATTGCGCTACACCCTGTTGTCTTTGCGGGACCTGCTGGTCTCCTTCGGCCCATTCATCCTGCTCACTGCCGGCCTGCTGGGGCTGGCCTACTGGTGGCTCAACCCCAACCCGCCAACCCAAGTGGTGCTGGCCACCGGGCCCGAGCAAAGTGCCTACGACACCTTCGGGCAGCGCTACGCCCAGGCGCTGGCGGCCTACGGCATCACGGTGAAACTGCTGCCCAGCGACGGCTCGGCCGACAACATTGAGCTGGTGCGCAGCGGTCGTGCCGACCTGGGTTTCGTGCAAGGCGGCAGCGGCCACATCCGCCCCGACGACGAGGATGCCCTGCGAACCTTGGGCAGCCTGTTTGTCGAACCTTTGTGGCTGTTCTACCACGAAGCCAGCGCGCAACGCCTGAACCGGCAGCCCCGGCTGACGGCATTGACGGAGCTGCGCGGCTGGCGCGTCAACGTGGGCACCGACGGCAGCGGCGTGCCGCAACTGTTCACCCAACTGCTGGACGCCAACCACCTCGCCCCCAACGACCTGACACTCTCCCGCCTGGCCCAAACCCCGGCCACGGTCGCCTTCCTGGCGCAGGAACTGGACGCACTGGTGTTCGCCTCCGCCCCCGAATCGCCGCTGGTGCAAATGCTGCTGCAAACCCCCGGCGTGCGGCTGCTGAACGTGCAGCAGGCCCAGGCCTACGCACGGCGTTTCGGCTTCCTCACCCCGGTGGTGCTGCCGCAAGGCGTAGTGGACCTGGCTGCCAACCGCCCCGCGCAAGACCTGCACCTGGTCGCCTCCACCACCAGCCTGCTGGCCCGCAGCGACACCCACCCCGCCATCCTGCAACTGTTCGCACAGACCGCGCAAACCCTGCACAGCCCACCCGGCTGGTTCAACCGCCTGCGCGAATACCCCAACCTCGACCTGGCCGAAGTGCCGGTGGCCGCGGAGGCCGAGCGGGCACTGAACAACGGCCGGCCCTTGATGCAACGCTACCTGCCCTTCTGGCTAGCCAATTTGGTCGAACGCATGTGGCTGGCGCTGGGCCTGATCATCGCGCTGGCGCTGCCCTTGTCGCGCGTGCTGCCGCCGCTGTACACCTTCCGCATCCGCTCGCGCGTGTTCCGCTGGTACGCCGAGTTGCGCGACATCGAAACCCGGGCCGAGGCCGAAGCCGCCGCCATCGACGGCCTGCTGCACGAGCTGGACGCCCTGGAGGCCCGCGCCGAAAAAATCCCTTTGCCGCTGGCCTACACCGACGAGCTCTACGCCCTGCGCCACCACATCGAACTGGTGCGCCAGCGCCTGCGCCGGCTCGGCAAGACGCGGGATAATTGAGCCACAGTCCACGAACACGGGAGCCCTCCATGACCGGTTTTGTCGATGCCACCCTGATCGCCGCCGACGGCGCCCTGCGCACCCTGTTCGCACCGCACCGTGCCGGCCGCGCCTGCCCCACCGTGGCCGAGCCGCTGCAAGCCGAATCGGCCCGCCTGAGCGACACCGAAAAGCGCGAAGCGGGTGCGCTGATGCGCGTGAACCACGTGGGCGAAATCTGCGCCCAGGCCCTCTACACCTCGCAGGCGCTGGCCGCCCGGCTGGGCCCCGGCCACCCCGTGCACAAACAGCAATTGGCCCGCCACCTGGAGGCGGCCGGGCAGGAAGAAACCGACCACCTGGCCTGGTGCAAACAGCGCCTGGACGAGTTGGGCGATCGCCCTTCGCTGCTCAACCCGCTGTGGTATGCCGGCGCCTTTGGCATCGGCCTGCTGGCCGGGCGACTGGGTGACAAGGTAAGCCTGGGCTTTGTGGTCGAAACCGAGCGCCAGGTGGAAGCCCACCTCGACAGCCACATGGACCGCCTGCCGCCCCACGACCACGCTTCGCGCGCCATCGTGGCGCAGATGAAGGACGACGAAATCCGCCACGCGCGCGAAGCCCAACACGCTGGCGGCATGGAACTGCCGCCCCCGGTGCAGGGCATGATGCGGCTGGCCGCCAAGGTCATGACCACGGTGGCCCACCGCGTCTGACCCGGAACACCCAGGGCGTCACCCCCCACTGAGGGCCTGGACGATGTGCAATCGGTCGGCCGGCGTCAGCGGCGTATCGAGGCGAAACGCCTGGGTGCTGTTGACGAACATGCGAATGTGCGGGCGCACCACCCCTTGCTCGTCCACCATGCGAAAGCGGATGCCCGGGTACTGCCGCTCCAGATCGGCCAGCACCGCAGCCACGGTGGGGCCTTCTGCCTCCACCCACGCGGCCTGCGTGTAAGACTGCAAGGCACTCGGGATCAACACGCGCATGGGGTTTCGTCCGGTTTCAGTCTTCGGGCTCCGGCGTCAGCCGACATACGCCGCTTCGACCGCCTGAATGGCCGGCAAATGCCGCACCAGGCACTGCCAGTGGTTGCCCTCGTCCTGGCTGCCCCACAGCTCGCCGCCGCTGTGGCCAAAGTACAACCCCACCACACGCTCCAGGTCCGCCGTCATGGCCTGGCGCTTGACCGTCCACCACGCCTGCTCGCTGGGCAAGCCCGCGTCCTGCCGGGCCCAGCTCATGCCACCGTCCCGCGTCATGTAGGCGGCCGGTCGGCCACCGGGCGAGGTTCGGGGCCAGACGTCGGTGCCGTCCATCGGAAACACCCAGGCCACGTCTGCATCGCGCGGATGCACCACCAGCGGAAACCCGACATCGCCGACCTCGGCCGGCATGTTGCGGCCGATGCGGTCCCAGCGCTGGCTCGGGCGGTCCAGGCGGTAAATCCCGCAGTGGTTCTGTTGGTAGAGGCGGCTGGGCTGGCTCGGACACAGGCGGATGCAATGCGGGTCGTGGAACGTCGGCACGCCCGGCTCAAACCCCTCCACCACCTCCAACCCGTCGATCAGGGTCTGGAAAGTGCGCCCCCCGTCGTGGGTTTCGTGCACGCCGCCGCCCGACATGCCCAGCACCAAGTGCTGCGGATCGTCCGGGTCCAGGATGATCGAGTGCAGCTTCGGCCCATCGGGCGTGCCGTCTTGCACCGTGCCCATCCAGGATCGGAAAGCCGGGTCATCGTTGAGGCTGGACCAAGGTGCCCAGCTCTGCCCGCCGTCCTCGGAGCGGAACAGGCCCTGGGGCGAGGTGCCGGCGTACCAGACACCCGGTTCTGACGCGTGCCCGGGTGCCAACCAGAAGGTGTGGTCCACCGTGCGGGCCGGCAAACCGTTCGCGCCGGGGCCGAACGCTGGCGGGCGCTGAGCCTCCTGCCAGTGGGCGCCCAGGTCGGTGGAGCGCAGGATGGTGGGGCCCAGGTGCCCGGTGCGGGCCGCCACCAGCAAGGTGCGGCCGTCGCGCGGGTCCAGCACCGCGTGGTGCACGTTGTGCCCCAGGAAATGGGGGCCGTCCAGACGCCACCCGGTGCGGGCACCTGCATCGTGCAACAACCACAGCCCTTTGCGGGTGGCCACCAGCAGCACCAGCCGCCGGTCGCGAACATCGGAATTCGCCATCAGAACCTCCTGCGCCAAACGATCGACGCAGTGTAGGCCTTTGCCACCCGGAGCGCGAGCTCCCTGGGGTACCCGGGCAACGTCCGGTCAGGCTTCGATCAGGTCAAACCCGGTCGTGATCTCGGCCGTCTTGCCCAGCATGATGCTGGCCGAGCAGTATTTGTCGTGGCTCATGGCGATGGCGCGCTCCACCGCCGCTGGGGGAATGCCTTTGCCCGTGACGGTGAACTGCATGTGGATTTTGGTGAACACCTTGGGGTCGGTGTCGGCACGCTCGCTGGTCAGCTTCACGCTGCAGCCGCGCACGTCGTGCCGGCCCCGCTTGAGGATGAGCACCACATCGTAGGCGGTGCAGCCACCGGTGCCAGCCAGCACCGTTTCCATGGGTCGCGGGGCCAGGTTGGCGCCACCGTTTTCAGGCTTGGCGGCGTCGGGCGCGCCGTCCATGGCCAGCACATGGCCACTGCCGGTTTCGGCCACAAAACCCATGTTCGAGCGGGTGCCGGCGTTGCCGGTCCAGGTGACGGTGCATTCCACGAGCTGGTTTCTCCAAAAAAACAACGCTGGGTTGCACAAAGGTTGTTGCAACGCAGCAATATCGGGTTTATACTAACCCCATTGTATGCAACAACGTTGTTGCATCGCCCGGGGAGTTTCCCCGTTATCAGTTGTCTCCTCTGCCCTCTATGGGTGGTTAATAGCCCGGTCACCATGACCGGGCTTTTTTTTTGGCCCAACGCCTTAGCCTGCTCAACGCACCCAAAATGGGCAAAAAAAAGCCACCCCGAAGGGTGGCATGAAGTCCATCAGGACGTCGTTGGGAACCTTGCAGTTGCTGGCGTTCTCTCGTTCTGGCCAGCAACTCCCTGGATTCGTTGGAATTTCTTTATGTGCTGACAGCCTGGGAGGTATTGTCCATCGGCTGCCACAGGTTGAACATCCCCTGTTTAGGGGAGAACCCGCAGATTTTTCGCCGAAATTGTCATTTTTGGGGCAAAAGAACGACGAACTGAGCGCCACCGCCCGGCCGTTCTTCGCACCGCACCCGGCCACCGTGGCGCTGGGCAATGGTTTTGACCAGCGCCAGCCCCAGGCCGACGCCGCCGTCGCGCTCGCTGGCGCCCGGCAGGCGGAAGAAAGGTTCAAAAATCCGGTCGCGCAACGCAGCCGGCACCCCCGGGCCGCCATCGCTGACCACGATTTCCCAGCCCTGAACCGCCGCCCGCAGCGTCAATGAGACCTCGGCCGGCTGCCCGTCGCGCACGCCGTGGCGGCGGGCGTTTTCCAACAGGTTGCGCAGCAGGCGGCGCAGCAGCTTGGCGTGCCCCTGCAGCACCGGCGGCACGGTGTCGGGCGCCACTTCCAGTGTGGCGCCGGTGCGGGCACACTCCTCAGCAGCCAGCCCCAGCAGGTCCACATCCTCCAGCGGCCCCAGGGCAGCGGGGTCGCTCGGGTCGGCCAGGTCCAGCCTACTGGCGAGCAGGATTTCGTCGATCAATTCGTCGAGTTCGCCAATGTTGCGCTCGATTTCCCGGCGCTGGCCAGCAGGATCGTGGCTGCGCTCCATCAAGGCCAGCCCCATGCGGATGCGCGCCAGCGGCGACCGCAACTCGTGGGACGCGTTGGCAAGCATCGACTTGTGGGCCACCAGCAAGGCTTGCACCCGGTCGGCGGCGTCGTTGAAGCGCTGCGCCAGAAACGCCACTTCGTCGTTGCCCTGCACCGGCATGCGAACGTTCAAATCGCCCTCACCCCACTGTTTGACGCCTTGCTGCAAGGCCTCCAGCCGCTGGGTGAGTCGGCGCACGATCGGGTAGGCTCCCAGCGCCACCGCCAGCGCCACCGCCACCAACAGCGCAACGAACGCACCCAGCGACTGGATGGGCCCAAAGGGGTCGGGCCGGCTGCCCGGAGCCTTGGGCGGACGCGGCAAGTGCACGGTCACGGTTTCGCCGTTGTGCAACGGCACCTGGAACTCCAACCCATGTGCGCCCCGACTCACCCGCGCTGGCGCCCGGCCAATGACATCGCCCTGCGCGTCGCGCACCACCACCTCGCGACCCGGCCGCTGCGCGCGCTCGTGTTCCCACTGAGCGCGCCACATCCAACCCAGCAGCAAGGTCATGACGGTGATGGCCGCCGCCACCGCGAGCCAGATGCGCAGCGACAGGTGTTGGTGCAGTTTGGGACGCAGCGCGGCCATGGCTCAATCCTGCTGGCGCGCGAACACGTAACCCACCCCGCGCACGGTCAGGATGCGGCGCGGGTTCTTCGGGTCGGCCTCGATGGCCTGGCGGATGCGGCCCATGTGCACGTCGATGGAGCGGTCGAACGCCTCCAGCTCGCGCCCGCGCACGGCCTCCATGATCTGATCGCGGGTCAGCACCCGGCCGGCACGCTCGGCCAGCGCCACCAACAGGTCGAACTGGTAGGAGGTGACGTCGCACGCCTGCCCGGCCACGGTGACGGTGCGCGCGTCGCGGTCGATTTCAAGCGAACCAAAACGCAACGGCGCGCGCCCGGGTTCGGCCACCGCCGTCCCGGCCGGGACCGTGCGCCGGCGCAGCACAGCGCGGATGCGCGCCAGCAGCTCGCGTGGCTCGAACGGTTTGGGCAGGTAATCGTCGGCGCCCATTTCCAGGCCGACGATGCGGTCCATCGGGTCGCCTTTGGCAGTCAGCATGACGACCGGCACTTGAGCCCCGTCACCCGGCAGCGCGCGCAAACGGCGGCACACCTCCAGACCATCGAGGTCCGGCAGCATCAGGTCGAGGATGATCAGGTCCGGCAGGCGTTGCTGCACCCGTTGCAACCCGGTCAAAGCGTCGGCCGCGTGCTCAAAACCGTAGCCAGACTGGCGCAGGTACTCGCCGACCATGCCCGCCAGCCGGGCGTCGTCTTCGATCATCAGGATGTGGGTGGGCATGGGGGCCGTCATGGTTGAATCTTGCCACGGCTGGGTCAAGCCGCCATGCCCCGGCGGTAAAGTTGCGTGAAGTGCGCGGGGCCGGCGCCCTTCAGCTTGCCGGTTCGGCCACCGCCAGGCGGCGCCCGGCCAACCACACCAGCACCAGCACCGGCAGCCCCATGGCGGTGGTCAGCCAGAAAAAGCCGGGGTAGCCCAAGGCGTCCACCATGCTGCCGGAGTAGCCGCCCAAGGTCTTGGGCAGCAGCGTCATCAGCGAGCTGAAAATGGCGTATTGCACCGCTGTGAACGACACGTTGGTCAGGCTGGACAGAAAGGCCACGAACGCCGCGCTGGCGAACCCGGCGGCCAAGTTGTCGGCCGACACCACCAGGTACATCAGCGTGAGGTCGTGCCCGGCGTGGGCCAACCAGACGAAGCCCAGATTGGTGCCCGCCGCCAGCACCGCACCCCACATCAGCGAACGCATCACCCCCAGCCGGGTGGCCAGCAGGCCGCCGGTGAAGCCGCCCACGATGCTGATGATGACCCCGTAGGTTTTGACCGCGTACGCGATCTCGGGCTTGGAAAAACCCAAGTCCTGGTAGAACACGTTGGAGATGACCCCCAGCACGATGTCGGAAATGCGGTACAGGCCGACCAGCGCCAGTAACAACCAGGCGGTGGAGGCACCGTAGCGTTGGAAAAAATCCAACACCGGCTCGACCCAGGTGGTGCGGGCCTGTTCCCGGCTGGCCAAGCCCAAGCGCACCAGCCACCAGCCCACGCCGAAGGCGGCCGCCAACCCGCCCGCCATGCGCAGCGCTTCGGCGCCCAGGGCCAGCACCGGCCCCAGGCCGTCCACCCACGGTGCCACGGCCCACCCCAGGCCCGCGAACACGGCCACGAACGCCGCCACGCTGACCAGAAACACCGCCAACAGCCGCAGGTGCTGGCCCGAGGGCAGACGCTCGGCACGGGTGGATGCTTCGGGCTCCGGCGTCACCAGGGTGGTCAACACCCCGACACCCATGGTCGCGGCCATGACGAAATAGGTCCACTGCCACGCTTCGTACACATAGCCGCCCTTGACCGACCCCCAGTACGACGCCAAAAA
Organism: uncultured Macromonas sp.; assembly: GCA_964610405.1. Lineage (GTDB taxonomy): Bacteria > Pseudomonadota > Gammaproteobacteria > Burkholderiales > Burkholderiaceae_C > CAZGDZ01. Next base: position 26,884 of record CAZSZN010000001.1, read on the forward strand.
CAGCGCCCCCGCGCCAGCCACGATCATGCCCAGCCGGTAACCCGCGATGTAGGCCGACGACAGCAAGCCCTGCTGTTCGGGCCGCCCGATTTCGATGCGGTAGGCATCGATGACGATGTCTTGCGTGGCGGAGGTGAACCCCAGCAGCACCGCGAACAGGGCCATCGCCGTCAGTGCCGCCGTGCCACCGGCCGGGTCGGTGGACGCCATGCCGACGATGGCGCCCATCACTCCCAATTGAGCCAACAACAACCAGGCGCGCCTGCGCCCCAACGCCGCCGACAGCCAGGGCAGCGGCAGGCGGTCCACCAGCGGCGCCCAGATGAACTTGAACGAGTACCCCAGGGCGGCCCAGCTGAAGAAGGTCACCGCCTTGCGTTCCACCCCGGCCTCGCCCAACCACAGCGACAGCGAGGAGAAAATCAACAAGATCGGCAAACCGGCCGAAAACCCCAGCATCAACAGGCTGAGCACCCGCCAGTCCCACAAAGCTGACAAGGTTTCCCGCCAGGGCGGACGCGCGGTGGATGCAAGGGGTGATGCCATCCCCCGATTTTGCCTATCATTGGCACATGTGCTGGCTCTGTGATGCAAAACGTCTGTCTTCTTCGTCGCCCGCTGTCGAGCCGGGCGAGGCGCCCTCACGCTGGTCACCGCGCCGGGGCTTTCTGCTGGCCGCAGCTGCGGGCGGGGCCACCGCCTTGCTGCCAGGGCTGGCGGCAGGCCAGGTGGATGTGGGGGGCTCTTCGGGCCTGCGCAAGCTGGTGCCCGCACAGCAGCTTGAAAGCGCCGCCGGTCAGCAATACAGTCAAATGCTGGCCGAAGCACGCGCCAAGAACGCCCTTGCGCCTGACAACCACCCCCAACTGCAGCGCTTGCGCCGCATTGCGCAAAAGCTGATCCCGTTCGCGGCGCCGTGGAACGACCGGGCACGGCAGTGGCAGTGGGAAGTCAACCTGATCGGCAGCCGGCAAATCAATGCGTTTTGCATGCCGGGCGGCAAGATTGCGTTTTACACCGGCATCCTGGACCAGCTCAAGCTGGACGACGACGAGGCCGCGATGATCATGGGCCACGAAATGGCCCACGCCCTGCGCGAGCACGCGCGCGAACGGCTGGCCAAAACCCAGGCCACCAGCATCGGCTTGTCGCTGGGGGCGCAGTTGCTGGGTCTGGGCGACCTAGGCAACGTGGCCGCCAACCTGGGCACCCAGTTGCTGAGCCTGAAGTACAGCCGCGACGACGAAACCGAAGCCGACCTGGTGGGGCTGGAACTGGGCGCGCGCGGCGCTTACCGGCCGCAGGCCAGTGTGAGCTTGTGGGAAAAGATGGTGGCGCAGAACGGCGCCGGTGGCCCCGGCTTTTTGTCCACCCACCCCAGCGGGCCCAACCGCATCCGCGAACTGCAGGCCAATCTGCCCAAGGTGCAGGGACTGTACGAGCAGGCCCGCCGCGGCGGCTGAGCTCAGACGCCGTCGCGCACGTACGGGTTGCTGCGCCGTTCACGGCCAAACGTGCTCTCGGGGCCGTGGCCGGGAATGAACACGGTGTCGTCACCCATGGGCCAAAGGCGCTCGCGGATGCTGCGAATCAACTGCTCGTGGTTGCCTTGCGGAAAGTCGGTGCGGCCGATGCTGCCGGCGAACAACACGTCACCCACGAACGCACGCTGGGCTTCGGGCGAATAGAACACCACATGGCCCGGCGTGTGGCCGGGGCAATGGCGCACCTGCAGGGTACTGCGGCCCACCTGCACCGCGTCGCCATCGGCCAGCCAGCGGTCGGGCGTGAAATGACCGGCCGGCGGAAAGCCGAACATCACGCTTTGCTGCGGCAAGCCGTCGATCCAGAACTGGTCGCCGGGGTGCGGCCCCACGATGGGCAACGCCAGTTGCTGCGCCAGCGTCGCGGTACCGCCGGCGTGGTCAATGTGGGCATGGGTCAACAGGATTTGCCGGAGGTTCAGCCCCAGGCGTTGCACCTCGGCCTGCACCAGCTCCAGATCGCCACCCGGGTCGATCACGGCCGCGTCCATGGTTGCGTCGCACCACACCAGCGAACAGTTCTGCTGAAACGGCGTGACGGGAATGGTGTGGTACTGGAGCATGGCAGAGGCGGTGGACAGGGCAACGCTGAATTGTAGAAGCCCGCGCCCAAACGCCCGCCGAACACCGACCTCGGCGCTTCACCCAAAACGAGCGGGGGCGTAGGGTTCGGGGTTGACCACGGGCGGGGTACCGTCGATCCAGTCGGCCAGCAACTGGCCACTGACGGGCCCCAAGGTGAAGCCTTGGTGCGCGTGGCCAAAGTTGAACCACAGGCCCTGGTGCCGGGGCGCCGGGCCGATGACGGGCAGCATGTCTGCGGTGCAAGGGCGCGCGCCCAACCAGGGCTGGGGCTCCACCGGGGTGGGCAGGTCCAGCAGCTCGCTCGCCCGCGCATGGGCCTTGGCCACCTGCACCGGCGTGGGTGGGGCGTCCAGCCGGGCAAATTCGGCGCCAGTCGTCAGGCGCACGCCGCGCTGCATCGGGGCCAGCACATAGCCCACATCGGCGTCCAGCACCGGCCTGGACGGCACCGGTCCGCCCACGTAGTGCTGGTGGTAACCGCGCTTGACGAACAAGGGGTAGCGGTAGCCCAAGGTCTGGATCAGCCCGTCGGACCACGGCCCCAGCGCGACCACCGCCTGACCGGCCTCCACCGGGCCGTCAGCCGTCTGAACCCGCCAGCCGGCCGGGGTGGCGTGCAAGGTTTGCGCATCGCCTTCAACCATGCACCCGCCCCGTTGCTGGAACAAGGCGGCGTAGCGCGCCACCAGCGCACCAGGGTCGCTGACCGACCAGGGATCTTGCCAATGCACCGCCCCGGCGAGCCGGCGCCGCAACACCGGCTCGGCCGCCGCCAGGGCGTCTGCGTCCCACACCTGGTGGTTCAGACCTTCGGCCTGGGCCAGCCGTTGCGCGCGCTCGGCGGCCTGGCGCCAGGTATCGGACTGGCGAAACACCTGCAGGTAGCCCTGGCGCTGCACCAAAGCCTGGGCCCCGGCCGCCTCAATGAAAGGCTGGTGCCCACGGGTGCTGTGCGCGATCAGTTGGGCATAGGCCTGGGCGATGACCGCGTGGCGGTGCGGCTGGGAGTTGAACCAATAGGCACTCAAAGGGCGCACCAATCCGGGCAGAGCGCCGAAGTGGTAGTTGACGTCGGCCCCCTGCCTGAAGGCAGCGCTCCACAGGTGGGCCAGATCCTGCGGAAAGGGGTAAGGCTCCACCGCCTCGCGCTGGATGATGCCCGCGTTGCCGTAGGAGGTTTCAGACCCGGGCGCGCGCCGGTCCACCAGCGTGACGGTGTGCCCGCGCTGCTGCAGGTGCAGGGCGGTGCAAGTGCCGATCATGCCGGCACCCAGAACGAGAACATCGTGTTTCATGTGGATGGTGTGAAGAACTCAAAGGATGATTCCGCGTTCGCGAGCGACGCTTGCAAGTGCGCCATGAAAGCTCGCGCCGCGTCGGGGATGTGGCGCCGCGCCATGGTCTGCACCTCGAAGTGGCGCTCGCTCATTTCGCGGTCACGCAAGGGAATGGCCACCACCCAACCAGCCCTCAGGTGGTGGCGCAAAGCGGTTGCGCCGCAAAAGGTGATGGTTTCGGTCTCGGCGGCAAAGTTGATCAAGGGGTACAAATGGTCGCTGGTGAACGCAACCCGGGGTTGCAAGCCCTGGCGACTGAAACTGATGTCCACCAACTGCCGCAGGGTGGAGGTGGGTGCGGGCAAGGCCAGTGGGTAAGCCACCGCCTGCGACAGCGACAACTGCCGCCGCCCGGCCAGCGGGTGGGTGGGCGCCATCACCGCCAACACCGGCGACGCATGGCGCAACACCACTTCCAGGCCGGGCTCCGACGCCAGACTCACGGTCACGCCCAGGTCGGCCTCGCCTTCCCGCACTTGGCGCGCCACCTCGGCCTGCGTGCCCATGGACAGCGAAAATTCGATGCCGGGCCGCTGCTGCTGAAAAGACGCGATCAGCGACGGCAGGAAACCGTAGGCAAACCCCTCGGTGGCGGCAATCCGCACCCGCCCCGACCGCAGGCCGCGCAACCCCTGAATGTCCTCGGTCACCCGCTCGATGTCGAGCCAAGCACGCCGTGCATGTGCGGCCAGCAACTCACCGGCGGAGTTCAGCACCATCCCGCGCGAGCGTCGCTCGAACAACAACGTGTCCAGCGAACGTTCCAGCCGGGCGATCTGCCGGCTCACCGCCGAAGGCGCCACCGACAACTTTGCCGCCGCTTCGGTCACCGATCCCGTCTTCACCACCGCCATGAAATGCTGCAACGCCACCTCCTGCAACACGCCGGGGTCGGCGGGGCGGCGAGACGCGGAACGGGCGGTCGAATCAGGAGTGTGGGGCATGGACGAAGCCGAACGGGCCAAACAAGGTTTCCAATATACGCAACGAAAGATTCTAAAGATTGACGTTGCAGCAATCCAGTCCAGTTCCTACGATGAACACACCTTCTTCCACTTCCTCGCAGAGCCCCGCATGAACCACACCTGTCCCCTCAAACGCACCACCCTGTCCACCCTGGCGGTGGCCACGCTCTCGGTCCTGTCCACCTGGACCGGCACCGGCGCCCTGGCGCAAGAGGCGTTCCCCAGCCGGGCCATCACCATCGTCGTGCCGTTCCCGCCCGGCGGCAGCACCGACGTGGTGGGTCGGCTGTTGGCCAAAGGCCTGTCCGAGCAACTGGGGCAGCCAGTGATCGTGGACAACCGCCCCGGGGCAGGCACGGCGGTGGGTGCGGGCCATGTCGCCAAAGCCAAACCCGACGGCTACACGCTGTTGTTGAGCTCGGGTTCCACCTTCACCGCCAACCCCGCCCTGCGCAGCAACCTGCCCTACGACTCGATCAAAAGCTTCGATCCGGTGGGCGTCGTTGGTCGCATTCCGCTGATTCTGCTGGCCAACAACAACGCCCCCGCCAACAACGTGCGGGAATTTGTGGCGGCGGTCAAGCGCACACCGGACCAGTTGGCCTACGCATCCTACGGCAGCGGCACCACCGCCCACTTCACCGGCGAAATGGTGATGCACAGCATCGGCGGCAAGATCATGCACGTGCCCTACCGCGGCAGCGCCCCCGCCATGACCGACCTGATCGGCGGTCAAGTGCCGTTCTCGGTGGACACTGTGACCGCCGCCCTGCCGCAACTCAAGGCGGGCAAGGTCAAGGCCATCGCCGTCACCACGGCCAAGCGCTCCTCGCTGCTGCCCAACGTGCCCACTTTCGCCGAGGCGGGTTACAAAGACATCAACGCCGACACCTGGTTCATGCTGGTGCTGCCCAAGGGCACACCCGAAACGGCCCGAACCACCCTGGAGAACGCAGTGGCCAAGGTCGTCAGCACCCCTGCCATCAAGCAATCGCTGCAGGAACAAGGCATGGAAGTGGCTTTTGAGGACCGCAAGGCCGCCTCGGCCCTGATTGAAAAAGAACTGCCGCTGATGCGCGCCACGGCCGCTCGCGCCAACATCAAAGCCGACTGAAGCCACACCATGTCCTTGACTGATACTGCCATCGTGGAACTGTCGGCGGTCGAGTTGCGGCGCCTGATCGGCGCCCGCCAGCTCTCGCCGGTCGAACTGCTGGACGCCTGCGTGGCGCGCATCGAGCGATTGAACCCCTTCGTCAACGCCGTCACGGCCACCTGCTTTGAGCGCGCCCGGACCGAGGCTCGCGCCGCCGAACAGGCGGTGATGCGGGCCGAGCCGCTGGGGCTGCTGCACGGCCTGCCCCTGGGCGTGAAAGACTTGGAGCCCACGCAGGGCCTGCTGTCCACCATGGGCACGCCCAGCCTGCGCAACCACGTGCCCGCGCACGACATCGAGCTGGTGGCCCGCTTGCGGCGCGCGGGCGCCATCGTGACCGGCAAGACCAACGTGCCCGAAATGGGCGCCGGCGCCAACAGCCGCAACCCGGTCTGGGGCGCCACGGGCAACCCGTTCAACCCCAACCTGAACGCGGGCGGGTCGTCCGGCGGGTCGGCCTGCGCGCTGGCGCTGGACCTGCTGCCGGTGTGCACCGGGTCGGACACCGGCGGCTCACTGCGCATCCCGGCCGCCAAATGCGGCGTGGTGGGTTTCAGACCCTCGCCCGGCGTGGTGCCCAGCGTGCGCAAAAGCCTGGGCTGGTCGCCCATTTCGGTGGTCGGCCCCATGGGGCGCACCGTGGCCGACGCCTGCTTGCAACTGGCCGCCACGGCCGGCCCCCACGCGGGCGACCCATTGAGCTACCCGCTGGATGCAAAGGCCTTTTTGAACCCGCCACCGATCGACCTGTCGCGGCTGCGCGTGGCCTGGACCGAGGACTTTGGCGCCTGCGACGTGGACCCGGCCATACGGCAGACCATGCGCGAGAAAATGCGTGCCATGCGCCCCCTGTTCGCGGCCTGTGACGAGGTGGACTTCGACTTCAGCAACGCGCACCGCTGCTTTGACGTGCTGCGGGCCGAAGCCTTCGTGGCCGGCATGCGGGCCACTTACGAACGCGACCCGTCCAGCCTGGGCCCCAACCCGCGCGCCAACTACGAAATGGGCGCCCAGATGAGCCTGCTCGAAACCGCCTGGGCCCAAGCCGAGCAAACCCGACTGACGGCCCGCTTCCAGCGCGTGTTCGCCGATTACGACCTGGTGCTATCTCCGACCACTCCGGTCTCGCCGTTTCCCTGGACGCAGTCGCACGCCGATGTGATTGACGGCCAAACGCAAGACAACTACTACCGCTGGCTGGCTTTGACCTACCTCATCACGCTGACCACCCACCCGGCCATCAGCCTGCCCTGCGGGCGCGACACGGCTGGCATGCCTTTTGGCTTGCAGGTGGTGGGCCGTTTCCGGGGCGACCTGGCCCTGCTGGCCGCAGCCCAGTCCATGGAGCAGGCGTTTGCCAGCAACCCGGTGTTGCAGCGCCCCCGCCCGGACCTGAGCGCGCTGCGCGCGCCCTCGGTGCCCCTCACCTCCATCGTGACCGCCCCGCCAGACGATCGGCACGCCCACACCCCCAACGACCACGCTGCGGTCTCGGTGGTCTGAACAGAGATCCTTCGCCCATGCCTCACGCACACACCGAGTTCAATACCGCCGACCTGTTGGCCGGTCGCCCCGTTTTCTGGGGCCAGGGCCTGACACCGTTGACCCCAGTTGACGACCCGTCGGCCGAACTCATCACCCCAGCAGCCGTTGCCGAAGTGGCGCAGCGCTTCGCACGCTTTGCGCCCTTGATGGCCCTGCTGTTCGACAGCGTGGCCGCCCACAGTGGCGTGATCGAATCGCCCCTGCTGCCGGTGCCGCAATTGCAGCGCGCGTTGGGCCTGTCATCCGACCATGGCGCCCTGTACGTCAAGGCCGACCACCAACTGCCGATCGCCGGCTCCGTGAAAGCCCGGGGCGGCACGCACGAAGTGATCGAGTTTGCCGAACGGCTCGCGCTGCAGCACGGCCTCATCACCCCCGAAGGCGACTACCGCGCACTCGCATCGCCCCAGGCGCGCGCGCTGTTTGGCCAGTACACCGTGGCGGTGGGCTCCACCGGCAACCTGGGGCTGGCGATCGGCACCATGGCAGCCGCGCTGGGTTTTCGCGCGGAGGTTCACATGTCCGCCGACGCCAAGGACTGGAAAAAGCGCCGCCTGCGCGGGCTGGGCGTCCACGTGGTGGAGCACCCGGGCGACTACGCCAGCGCCGTGGCCGCCGGCCGTCGCAACGCGGCTGACCACCCACAATGCCATTTCGTGGACGACGAACACTCCACCTCGCTGTTCCTGGGCTATGCCAACGCAGCGTCGCACCTAGCGCAACAGTTGCACGCCAGCGGCCGCGTGGTCGATGCCGAACACCCGCTGTTCGTCTACCTGCCCTGCGGGGTGGGCGGCGCACCCGGCGGCATCGCTTATGGGCTGCACCTGACCTACGGTCGGCATGTGCACTGCATCTTCGCGGAACCCACGGCATCGCCCTGTTTTTTGATGCAACTGCTGGCCGACTCAGACGCTCTGCCAACGGCAAGCCACAACCCGTCGGTGTACGACATAGGCCTGGACAACCGCACCGAAGCCGATGGTCTGGCTGTCCCTCAAGCCTCGCTGCTGGCGGCGGCGGTGGCCGGCCCCGAGGTGGCGGGCGCGTACACGGTGGCGGATGACACGTTGTTCCAGCACCTCTACCTCGCCCAGACCACAGAGGGGCTGCGCATCGAGCCTTCTGCTGCGGCGGGCTTCTCCGGCCCCCGCATGCTGCTGGACACGAACCAAGGGCGGCACTACCTGGCGAGCCAGGGCATCGGGCCCGAAGCGCTGCACCAGGCCACCCACATCGCCTGGTTGACCGGCGGCATGCTGGTCCCGGAGGCAGAGTACCAAGCGTTTGTCGAGCGAGGGAAATCGATGGAGAAACGCGGGGTTTGAATACATTGCGGCTGAGCACCGAGCATTGGCACAAGTTTCTGGACATTGCTTCGGTGGAAGCGTTTTTGGACGAGCTCGCCGAGCGGTCGGACGACAAAGGCGGCCCGCTGGTGGCGAAGCTGCCGCGCGCACCCGGGGCGCGTGAACAGCGCTGGGCGCACTTGATGTGTGGCGATGTGGCGATGGATGCGCCGTCTGTCATAGCCGTGACTGATACAGCCTCTACGCCCCATATGACCGAGCTGCTGGCACGGATCAACCTGCTGGAACAGCGCATTCAAGCGCTGGAAGATGCGCTGAAGTAACCTCCACTGCGATCTTCGAGGGCATACAAACCCAGGCCAGACGCCTGCAAGAACAGCCCTTGAATGCTGCAAGCCAAACCTTGCAAAAATAGCTATTCTGGCTTAAATTGCAAGTCATGACTGACAACATTAGACTGCCAGATGAATTGGGACTACGACTGCGCCAACGTCGCGAAGCACTCGGCATGAGCAAATCCACCCTGGCCGACAAAGCAGGCAAAGTCCGTGAAGTCGTTTACCGGCTCGAAACGGGTGAAGACGCCACGGTATCGTCGTTGCTGGCCGTCATGGGCGCTTTGGGGCTGGTGTTGCGCATCGAACAGGCTGGCCTGCCATCCGCAGGTGAGGTGGCCACCAGATTCCTGGACGAAGACGGCGATGCTTCCTGAAAAAATTCGGCTGCTGAATGTATCCATCGGTGACACCGAGAACGCAGGACAGTTGATAAGGGCATCCACATACGAATTTCGCTATCTGCGGCCTGAAACCCACCAACCTTCGGTGGCATTGCTCATGCCACCCGGCAAGAGCCTGACCTGGCAGGACGGAGACCTGTTTCCCCCCATGGACCAAAATCTTCCCGAAGGCGATTTGTTCATGAGGATTCGGGAGCTTTTCCCGAAACAGCCCATGACCCCCATGCACATGCTGGCACTGGTGGGGCGCAATGGCATTGGTCGTCTGGGCTACAGCTTGCCCGACCAAAGCGCGGCACCTTTGCCGCAAACGCTGAGTAAAAGCGAGCTGCTGAAAACGGCCTACACCCCGGCGGTGTTCAATGATCTGGTCGCCGCCTACTTGAGCACCGGGGCGGGCATTGCCGGCATGCAGCCCAAAATCATGGTGCCCGACCGGCCCACCGTGCCGATTCCATCGCTCATCGTCAAGGCCGCCAGCGCGGCGTACCCGGGGCTGGCCGCGAACGAATTCCTGTGCCTGACCGCTGCCCAAAAAGCCGGCATAGAGACGCCGTTGTTTGCCCTCTCTGACGACGGGCAGATGCTGGTGCTGGACCGGTTCGACCTGGTCGTTCACGACGACGGCCAAGTGGAGCGGCTGGGCTTCGAGGACATCGCCGCCTTGGCTGGCCTGCGAGTGCGCGACATCTTGTCAGACCGCAAGTACCAAGGCAGCTACCAGCGCATTGCCGAGTTGCTGCGTCAACTCCAACTGCACAGCGACAACCTGCACCGCTTTTTCGAGCAGGTGGCGTTTTCCATCATGGTGCGCAACGGTGACGCGCACCTGAAGAACTTCGGGCTGCTCTACCGCTCGCCCGAACACATCTGGCTGGCCCCCATGTTCGATGTGGTGACCACCAGCATCTACAAGTACGCCCAATCACCAGGTGGCCCGCTGCTGGAAGACCGCACGCTCGCGCTCAAGTTGTATGCAGGCAAGCACCAGACCAAGGCCTATCCCACGACCGAAGAATTACTGGATTTCGGACGCAGGCTATGCGGCGTGGCACAGCCAGCCCTGGTACTTGAGCGCATTGCGCAGGGTATGCAAAAAACCATGGAAGAAGCGATAGGGGACCCGCGAATCCCGAAAGAGCTGTTGGCGCAAATGGCACAGGCGTGGGAATCGGGCTATGCCTACGCCAAATAGTCTTGGAGGCAACGGCGTTGCTCCCTGACAAAAGTGTCGTCTGTGCGTTGCTCCGGCGCCTTGGCCACCGAGGGCAAAGCCTGGCTTCTGAGCCGAAATGTCAGCGGCAGTCCCCTACCACGCTCGGTCGCCCTCACGCAGTTGCCCTTCACTTTGCTCACTGTGACCAGCTCGCAGCGGGACTTGCACCCGCAGGTGTGCGGCGATACTGGACTCAGGCAACAAAAAAGCCAGTCGGCGAACCGACTGGCTTTAAGAAGTCTGATCAAACAGCCTTGCGGCTGCAATCATCAGAAGTCGTGGCGGATACCCACAGCGTACTTTTTGGTACCAGACTTCAGACCAGTAGCAATCGTCTTGGTCTTGACGTCGCTGTAACCAGCGTAAGCAGTCGTACGCTTGGACAACGAATAGGTCACGCCCATACCGAAACCGCTCAGGTCAGTAATCTTGGCACCGGCCTTGCTTTCAGTCTTGCCGTCGCGCAGACCAACGGAGAACTTGAAAGCACCCATCGGAACAGTGACACCCAGATTCAGGCCGCTTGCATCGGTACCAGTACCATCTGCATCGAACGTAGCGTAGCCAGCAGAAATAGAGGCAACGCCGAAGTCGTACGCACCAGAAATCATGGTGTTATCACCAGTTGCAGCAGCTTCAAAGCCGACGCCAACCTTCAAAGGACCACCAGCATAAGTCGCGCTCAGGGCGCTGACATTCTTGGCTGCAGCCTCTTTCAAAGAAACGCTACCTGCAACGGTAATGCCAGCAAAAGTTGGGGACACGTACTTCACCAAGTTAGCGCCACGCACGGTATAGGCAGGCTGTGCAGTCGGGGTGAAAGCCGAGTCAAACACACTGCTACCAATAGACATCGCTTTGATGCCGTCGTAAACGGTGTATGTGCGGCCCAAGTGAAGGGTACCAAAGCCACCAGTCAGGCCGACATAGGCATCACCGTTGAAGCCTTCAGCGAGTCCGCTTGCGCTAGTAACCGCACCGTCGTCGACGTTGAAACGCTGTTCCAGCACGAAAACAGCTTTCAGGCCGCCACCAAGATCTTCAACACCACGCAGACCCCAACGGCTACCCGTCAAACCGCCGTCGCTGCCATTGAAGACTTTGGTTTGCGACGGGGCTTTCACGCCATTGGTCGTCACGGTCTCGCTACCGATGGAAGCATCAACACGGCCGTACACGGTCACAGAAGACTGGGCCATGGCGGCGCCAGAAGCGGCCAGAACGGCCAGAGCAATCAGGCTCTTTTTCATTTGAGGGTTCTCCTAGGTTTGAAACGACTTCGGTATGAAGGACAGGCCTTGCAACCTGACTTCCGTCATCCGGAAGCTGAAGCCATTAAACCAGAGGGACACCCGTAAACCCATCCGTACTGGCCGCACGGATGGGTTTTGGTTGCGTTTATGCAACACATTGGGCACCAAAACCGTGCCCAGTTTCGGGTTTACCCGAATCAGAAGTCGTGGCGGACACCTGCGGCGTACAGGCGGTTTTCGGTGCGCTTGATCCCTGCGGCGTCTTTCGTGGCGTAGTCACGATAGCCAGCGTACAGACGGGTGCGCTTGGACAGCGAGTAAGTCACACCCAAACCAAAGCCAGATGCCTTGGCAACGGTTGCCCCTGCTTCTTTCACTTTGGCACTGGCGTAACCGCCTGAGAATGCAAAGGCACCCATTGGCACCGTCAAGCCCAGGGTGTACTCGTTGTCCTTGCCATCGGTAACGGTGGCATTGTTGGCCACAGCGGTATCGCCACAGCGGCGGTTGTATCCACCAGAAACGCGCACCACGCCAAAGTCGTATGCACCGGACAGCGAGGTGTACTTGCGGTCGTTTACGGCGCTGGTTGGATTGGAGTACATGTCCTCTTTAGAATAGCCGACCGCGACATCCTGCGGGCCTTGCTTGTAGCGGACCATCAGAGCGGTATTTCTGACGCCGTTTTTGGTGACATCGGCATCCACCAATTTTTCGTCCATGGCGTAGTTGACGCCAAAGGTGAAGCCTGAGAAGTTCGGCGACTCGTAACGGATCATGTTGGCGGCACGGCCGCTGTAATCGTTCGACGAGCTGACACCGGTACCCGTGCGGTTGACACGGTAGACGTTGCTGGTGGGCGTAAACGCCGAGTCAAACACGTTTGGGCTGATGGCGATGGCCCGGACAACATCCAACACAGTGGTCATGCGCCCCAGCTTGACGGCACCAAAACCGCCAGTCAAGCCCACGAAAGCGTCGCCACCAAAGTACGGATCGGCTGCCACACCGGTGTCAATGCTGAAACGGTTTTCGAGCTTGAAAATGGCTTTCAGACCACCGCCCAGGTCTTCGGTGCCGATCAGGCCCCAGCGGCTGCCAGTCAGGCCGCCGTCGCTACCGTTGAATTGCTTGGCTTGACTCAATTCGCTGGTGACGCTGCCGTCAGCGGCGCGGACTGTGGCTTTTTCGTTGCCCACAGACGCATTCACACGGCCGTAGATGGTGACGGAGGATTGCGCCACAACGGCGCTAGAAGCGGCCAGCACGGCCAGGCCAATCAACTTTTCTTCATGAGAGACTCCATTGGTAAAACGTCAAATCAACCCCGGTTGTTTGGGGCTGAATGGATTGCCGCAAGCTCGCATGACAGACGGAAGTCAACTGGGGTTAGCCCGCAATTTTGTTGCGAATGGACAACAAAAAGCCAGCCGGCGAACCGACTGGCTTTGAACGCTTCAAGTTCAAGCAGGCTAGGCCTGCATTGAATTAGAAAGTGTGCTTCAGGCCTACAGCGTAGATGTTGGTTTTCAAAGTGTTGACAACCGGGGTGTCTTGGAACTTGGTGTTGTTCAGACCAGCGTACACAGTCGTGCGCTTAGACAGCGTGTATGCAACAGCAGCGCCGAAACTGCTGGCTTTACCGACTTTGACGCCATTGAATTTATCTGACGAACGCGCATAGCCGACAGACAAAGTCAGATTGGAAGCCAACGGAACATCCGCGCCGATTTCCCATTCAGTCGTTTTGTCAACAGCGCCAACGACGTCAAACTTGGCGCTACCATAGCTCGCCAAAAGTTTGGCAACACCAAAGTCATAAGAACCAGCAACGCGCAACGCGCTATCTTGCTCATTCAATGCGCCAATGATACCGTCGTCGCCCTTGGCGTAACCAATACCAACGGTCAGAGGGCCGTCGACGTACTTACCGCTAATGGAATAGAAGCTTGCAGCGTCCTTAACACCAACAGCCTTGTCTTCACCAAGCGAGTAACTAAAAGCACCGCTGAAGCCACCAAACGCAGGGGTAGAGTACTTGATAGTGTTAGCAAATGCGTCCGCAGCCCAGCTACTAGCGAACACGTTGTTGATCGGCGCCAGATCCGAATCAAAAACTGTTGCAGACATACCACTCACGTCGTCAAACGCGCTATACGCCTTACCCACTTGGACTTCACCAAAGCCACCGGACAAACCAACCCATGCTTGACGCCCAAAGGCAGACCCGGCGGACGCCAAAGTGCCGTCGTCGATGTTAAAACCCTGTTCAAGTTGGAAGTTGGCTTTCAAGCCACCACCCAAATCTTCAGAGCCCTTGAAACCAAAGCGACTGTTGCTGATGCCGCCATCTTGCAAAACGGTTTGCGAAACAACCTTCACACCATTCAACTTTGCACTAGCACTACCAAACCAAATGTCAGCAATAC
>CAZSZN010000001.1:40972-44153 GCA_964610405.1 uncultured Macromonas sp.
AAGCAGCCAGAACGGCCAGAGCGATAAGAGACTTTTTCATGTGAAATTTCCCCAAAGGTTTCAAACACCAGCCCCGGGTTGTCCGGGGCCAGGCAACTCTCTGCGTGAGAGAACGTGCCCAGTTATTCCACCACGCTTCAGGCGTCGCAACCAGTCTTGTGACCAAACCTTTACCAAAAGTGTTTCATAAAAGCGACACTTTTTAGGTGTAAACCCGATCTAGGGGTACTACGTAGATGCCCCGGGAAAACCCCTGTGGTCTTTTTGCAAAAAATAGCACGATCGTTCGTTCAATATTCGACACCACGTTTAACATTGGTTATCCCCTCGCAACCCATCGGAGACGCTGGAACATGACCGCAACCCCCAAGAAATCGACAATGAAACAAGTCACCCTCATCCCCGTGGCGGCAACCACCTTGTTGCTTACTTGTGGCGCTCAAGCACAAGACGTTCAGCTCTACGGCTTGATTGACGCGGGCGTGACCCGCGTGACTGGCTTGGCACAAGGCAGCGTGACGCAACTTTCCAGCGGCATCATGGAAGGCTCGCGCTGGGGCCTCAAAGGCACCGAGGACTTGGGCGGCGGCTACAAGGCCATCTTCACGCTGGAGAGCCGGTTTGAGTCGGACACGGGTGGTTTGTCGAACCGGCCGGCGTCGGGGGGGGATCTTCCCGATCGTGTGCCTACAGCAAGCAGTTTGGGGTTGACTGGCGCACCCGCCGGCGTGGTCAGCGCCATCAACCAAGGCATAGGCACTCAACTGGGGGTCAACGTGGGCAACACACAGTTTGATCGCCAGTCGTTTCTAGGTCTGATTACCCCAGTAGGCGCTGTACTCGCGGGGCGCATGTACACCCCCGACTACGAGATTGCATCCAAGTACGACGCGATGGAAACACAGTCGGCACTGGCAGCCGGGCAGCTAGCCGCAATCCCTGCAGGTTTTGACATCCGTGTCAGCAATGCAGTGCAGTACCGTGTGCGTGCTGCAGGCGTGGAGGGCTCATTGATGTATGGATTTGGTGAAACGGGCAACTCCAACGCAAACAGCCGCTTTATGGGTGCGATGGCCCACTACACCACAGAGACCTTCTCTGTCGGAACGGGCTATAACACCAAGAACAACGTGTTGGGGAAAAAGGCCCTGACCACAACCACATTTGGCGGGTGGATGAAAGTTGGACCAGGCAAGCTGAGCGCGGTTTACTCACGCCACAAAGACGACAACCCAGACTTGTACTTGTTGGCCGCCAATGGGGTTGCGACTGCGGTTGGAAATGGCACGATCGCTGGCGCAGATTTGGCGTCGGTTCCCAGCATACTGGCTGGCTATCAAACGGCATTCAAGCAGCGATTTGACTTGTTCAACATTGGCTACCGTATCACGGAGGGGCCGCACACAGTCACGGTGGCCTACACGTCGCGCGATGACAAAACCACACCCAACAGCGACGCCCGCTCCTACGGCGTGGCCTACACCTATGCCCTGTCCAAACGCACGGACGTGAACGCGGTGTTGGTGCGCTTTGACAACAAAACCAACGGCCAGGCGGCACCGGGCGGCAACGGCTACCTGGGCGGCGTGACCCGCGCGGCTGGCGTGGACAGCACCAGTTTGGCATTGGGCATCCGCCACCGGTTCTGAGGGCGTTACCCACCCAGCATCCAAGCCGAGGCACCCCCTCGGCTTTTTTCATGCGGGCATTCACCAGGCGCCTCTTGAAAACACCCCAAACCGCCCTTATCATTAGCACTCGCTGGAGTTGAGTGCTAACACCTGTGGGTGCAGCACCGGCTCCACGAGTGTCCAACCCATGTTCTGTGATTGATACAGGAGATCTCATGAAACTTCGTCCTCTCGCCGATCGCGTGATCGTCAAGCGCCTGGAAAATGAAACCAAAACCGCTTCGGGCATCGTGATCCCCGACAACGCCGCCGAAAAGCCCGACCAGGGTGAAGTGCTGGCTGTGGGCCCGGGCAAGACGAACGACAAAGGCGAAACCAAGGCCCTGTCCGTGAAAGTGGGCGACCGCGTGCTGTTCGGCAAGTACAGCGGCCAGACCGTGAAGGTCGATGGCGACGAGCTGCTGGTCATGAAAGAAGATGACCTGTTTGCCGTGGTCGAGAAGTAATTCGCCCCAGTTGCAACCCATTCATTGAAGGAACCTGAAAAATGGCAGCAAAAGACGTAGTGTTCGGCGGCGAAGCCCGTGCTCGCATGGTGGAGGGCGTGAACGTCCTGGCCAACGCCGTGAAAGTGACCTTGGGCCCGAAAGGCCGCAACGTGGTGCTGGAGCGTTCGTTCGGCGCCCCGACCGTGACCAAGGACGGTGTGTCCGTGGCCAAGGAAATCGAGCTGAAAGACAAGCTGCAGAACATGGGCGCCCAGATGGTCAAGGAAGTGGCTTCCAAGACCTCGGACAACGCCGGTG
Source organism: uncultured Macromonas sp. (assembly GCA_964610405.1). Classification (GTDB taxonomy): domain Bacteria; phylum Pseudomonadota; class Gammaproteobacteria; order Burkholderiales; family Burkholderiaceae_C; genus CAZGDZ01. The sequence continues at coordinate 43,410 of CAZSZN010000001.1, forward strand.
ACGGCACCACCACCGCGACCGTGCTGGCCCAAGCCATCGTGCGCGAAGGCATGAAGTACGTGGCCGCCGGCATGAACCCGATGGACCTGAAGCGTGGCATCGACAAGGCTGTGGAAGCCCTGATCGCCGAGCTGAAGAAGGCCTCCAAGCCCACCACCACCTCCAAGGAGATCGCCCAAGTGGGCTCCATCTCTGCCAACTCCGACTCCAGCATTGGCGACATCATCGCCAACGCCATGGACAAAGTGGGCAAAGAAGGCGTGATCACCGTGGAAGACGGCAAATCGCTGCAAAACGAGCTGGATGTCGTGGAAGGCATGCAGTTTGACCGCGGCTACCTGTCGCCCTACTTCATCAACAACCCCGAGAAGCAAGCAGCCCTGCTGGACAACCCGTTCGTGCTGCTGTTCGACAAGAAGATCAGCAACATCCGTGACCTGCTGCCCACGCTGGAAGCCGTGGCCAAGGCCGGCCGTCCGCTGCTGATCATCGCGGAAGACGTCGAAGGCGAAGCCCTGGCGACCCTGGTGGTCAACACCATTCGTGGCATCCTGAAGGTTGTGGCTGTGAAGGCTCCTGGCTTCGGCGACCGCCGCAAAGCCATGCTGGAAGACATCGCCATCCTGACGGGTGGCAAGGTCATCGCTGAAGAAGTGGGCCTGACGCTGGAAAAAGTGACGCTGGCCGACCTGGGCCAAGCCAAGCGCATCGAAGTGGGCAAGGAAAACACCACCATCATCGACG
>CAZSZN010000002.1:0-39755 GCA_964610405.1 uncultured Macromonas sp.
GTCGGCGTGCAGGTCCATCGTCAGCACGCGGTTGACGCCGACGGTTTGCAGCATGTTGGCCACAACTTTGGCACTGATCGGCACACGGCTGGAACGCGGGCGTCGATCTTGGCGTGCGTAGCCATAGTAGGGAATCACGGCGGAAATGCGCGCGGCGGAGGCCCGCTTCAGCGCATCGACCATGATGATGAGTTCCATCAGGTTCTCATTGGTCGGGGCGCAGGTGGACTGGACCACAAACACGTCGCGAGCGCGCACGTTCTGGGTGATTTCCACGGTGACTTCACCGTCGGAAAAACGCCCCACGTTGGCGGCGCCGAGCGTGGTGCCCAGATGTTGGGCGATTTCGGCGGCCAGAACCGGATTGGCGTTACCGGTGAAAATCATGAAATCCGGTGCTTGCACGGGCGAAGAGACTTGCATGGAATGTCCGGCGCAGGAAAATAAATTTGGCAGGGGAGGAAGGACTCGAACCCTCGCATGTCGGAATCAAAATCCGATGCCTTAACCAACTTGGCGACTCCCCTACACTGGTTCACTGCTGACGCAGCGCACCGAATGCAGTGTTTGCTCGTCTGCTTGAGCAACAGCTCGTATTCTAACTGTTCTTTTGCTCACTCAGAGGATGCAACCTCAAATTCTTGCAAATTTTTGCTTCCCAGCCTGTGGGGGCCAAAGATAGGCCCACATCAGTGTGCAGGGGCGCAAACAAGGCGCTGCCTGAACCCGTCATTCGCGCTTGAAGGCCTTGCTGGGTGAACCAGTTGAGGCCTGCATCGATGTCTGGGCACAAGCGCTGGGCAACGGGTTGCAAATTGTTGCTTCCCCAGTTGTACAGCCCGCTTGCATCATTTGCAAGAAAGTCTTCAATTGTATGACGCTTTTCTTGCCGATTCAATGCTGGGTGCTTGAAAATTTCGGGCGTGGAGACGCCGGCGGGGGGTTTTAGAACCAGAAAGCGGCCGTCCGGGAGATCCAGCGGGGTCAATTGTTCGCCGATGCCCTCGACCCAGGCGTTGCGGCCGCCCAGAAAAAACGGCACGTCCGCCCCCAGTTGGGTGCCCAGGCCCATCAACCGCTCTGTGGGCCAGTGCAGCCCCCAGAGGTGGTTGAGGGCCAGCAGGGTGCTCGCGGCGTCGCTGGAGCCGCCGCCCAGGCCGGCCTGCATGGGAATGCGTTTGTCCAGTGTGATGTCGACGCCCAAAGGGCAGCCGCTGGCATGTTGCAGCAAGGTCGCGGCTCGCACGCACAAGTCATCGGCAGGCAAGCCGGTGCCATGCGGGTCGTGGCGTTGGATGCGGCCATCGCGGCGCCGTTCGAAATGCAGGGTGTCGCACCAGTCGATCAGCATGAACACCGATTGAAGCAGGTGGTAGCCGTCGTCGCGACGGCCCACGACGTGCAAAAACAGGTTGAGCTTGGCGGGGGCTGGCACGTCCAGCAGTTGGGTCAGGGCCATGTCGTCACTGAAAAACGAGCCGCAATTGGACGGTGGGCATGGGATGGCTGCGGCGGGCGGTGAGCCGACCGTCGGCGTGTCGAGACAGATCGACCGTCCAGCCGTCCAGAAGGGCTGGTTCGCCCTGCAGCCAGGCAAACAGTGGACGCAGGGGCAGCGGTGCGCCGGTGGCGGACGCGATCAGGGTGTCGGTGTCGGGGTAGTGTTGCTCATTGCCCCCTTGCTGTAACCAGGCGCCGTTGCGGTCCCAGCGCGCGCTGGCGACGATCTGACCCAGCGGCGAGAGCAGTTGCAGCGTGCCGATGTCGGCGTTGCCCGCCAACTCAAAGCCTGCGCTGACGTGGCGAGGCGGGTCTTCGTCGATCTGCAGCGAGAGGCGACCGCTCCAGGCGTGGCCGCCTTCGGGCGCCAAGGGTGGACGGGGGGTGGCACAGCCCGCCAGCAGGCCTGGGGCGCCACCGGCCACCAGCAGGGCTTGCAGCCAGAAGCGCCGGTCGCGCTGGGTCACCGCGCCAGCCAAGGCGTTCAACGTTTTGGGTGCTGCGATCATGGCTGCACTTGCAGACGGCGCAAGGTGTTCAGCAGTGTCTCGTTCTCGGGATTCAGCAGCAGGCCTTCGCGCCAGACGGCCAGCGCTTGCGGGCGCTGGTTCAGCACCCAGTGCACTTCGCCCAAATGGGCGGCGATTTCGGCGTCGGGCCGCCGCTGGTAAGCGTCTTGCAGGATGCGCAAGGCCTCTGCATGATCACCCTTGCGGAACGCCACCCAGCCCAGGCTGTCAAGGATGAAGGGGTCGTTGGGCGCAGACAGCAGGGCTTGGCGGATCAGCGTCTCGGCTTCTGTCAGGCGTTCGTTGCGGTCCGCCAGCGAATAGCCCAGGGCGTTGTAGGCGTGGTGGAAGTCGGGGTGGCGCGCGATCAGTTGGCGCATCAGCCGTTCCATCTCGTCGAGCCGGCCGGCCTTTTCGGCGGCCATGGCGTGCTCGTAAGCCAGTTCGGCGTCATCGGCAAAACGCTGTGCCGCTTCGCCGAACACGTCGAACGCGAGATCGTACCGACCGACGTCGCGCAGCATCTGGGCTTCGGTCAGCAGGCGACGGCGCACTTCGGCGTCGGTGCGGGCGGGTTGCTGGCGAATCAGTGCTCGTGCCTGGTCTATCTGCCCCTGTCGGGCCAGCACGGTGGCCCGGCGCAACTGGGCCGCCAGCAAGGCGTCGCCGTCTTCGATGCGGTCCAGCCAGGCGTTGGCAGCGTCGAAGTCGCGTCGTTGTTCGGCCAGCTGCGCGAGTTGCAGGAAGGCCTGGGTCTGGCCGCGCCGTGCTTCGTCCGCAGGCAATTCGCGCGACAGCTCCAGGTAGCGTTGCAGCGCGGTTTCGGCGGCGGAAGCTTGCCGCTGTTGCACCCGCAAAATGCCTTGCAGCAGCCAGGGCTCGGCCAGGCTGGGGTGTTGGGCAATCAGTTGCGCGAGTTCGCGCTCCGCGTCGGCGTGGCGGCGCTGGTCAATCAGCACCCGGCTGTAGGCCAACTGGACGCTGCGCCGGCCATGCTGGTCTGCCTGGGTCGAGGTGGTTTGCAGATAGGTTTGAACAAGGGTGGCCGCACCGGGTTGTTCGCGTTCCGCCAGTTCGACCGCCAGCATGGCAGCGGCGCCAGAATTGGGCTGGCGGCGCAGGCCTTCTTGCGCCGACCGCAGCGCGCCATTGGCATCGTCCTGGGCCAACTGCATCCGGCCCAGCGCGGCGTGGGCAGCGCCGGCCACGGTGGGGTCTTCGAGGTAGGTGCGCAAGGCGTCTTGCGCTGCTTGAAGGGCCGCTGGCCGGTCGGGCGTGCGGGCCAGCGTCTGGGGGATGGCCCCGATCACGTCGGCGCGTCGTTTGGGACTGGCCAGGCGGATCAACTGCCGCAGCGCCTGGCTGACTTCGCCAGGCCGGTTGAGTGCGAGCAGGATTTGCAGCTCGTACCGGTAGGGCTCGTCGCTGTCGGGGTGGGCTTGGCTCCAGTGGCGGGCGGCACTCAGGGCCGCGTTGCCGGCCCGGCCCTGCATCGCAATTTCCACCGCCCGCCGGTACAGTTCCACCCGACCGGTGCGGTTGGCGGCGTCCAGCACCAGCGAGTAGGCCGAACCGGGGTCGTTCTGTTGCAGTTGCAATTCGCCCAACAGCAGTTGGTAAAACAACTCGCCGTTCATGTCCGACGAGGGTTCGGCCGGCGGAGTCACGGCCTGTGCGGCAGACGTGAGCGGCCCGCCCAACAGCCAGCAAGCACTGGCGGCTGCGACGAGGTGGCGCCAAGTCTGGTGCCGAGGGGCCGCCTTGGGCCGATTGGTGTGACGCGTTGCGCGGGGTGCCCTGCTCATGGCTTCATGATAATGGAAGCCCTGTTGTTCTGCGCCCCTTGTTGCCATGCCCGAATTGCCCGAAGTGGAAGTGACCCGACGCAGCTTTGCCGAGCCGATTGCTGGTGCCCGGATCGTGGCGTTGCGCTTGGGCAAACCGCTGCGTTGGCCCTTGGGCGTGGACCCCGACAGTCTGGTGGGCCGGCGGGTGTTGGGCGTGCGACGGCGCGGCAAGTATTTGCTGATGGACCTGGACGAAGGTTTGCTGCTCTGGCATTTGGGCATGTCTGGCAGCTTGCGCTTTTCTACCGGGTTGGGCGCAGCGGGCGCGTACGATCATTGCGATCTGGTGACCGACCGGGGGGTGTTGCGGCTGCACGATCCGAGGCGCTTTGGCGCGGTGGTGTACGCGGCTGGCGAGGCGGACCCGGTGGCCCGCAAGTTGCTGGGGCACCTGGGGGCCGAGCCACTGACGGATGCGTTTGATGTCCGGCACTTTCACGAAGGCTTGCGCCGGCGCAGGGCCAGTATCAAGCAGGTGCTGTTGGCGGGTGATCTGGTGGTGGGGGTGGGCAACATTTACGCCTCGGAGGCGCTGTTTCTGGCGGGCATCCGGCCCACCGTTTCGGCTCACCGGTTGGGGCGAGTGCGGGTGATGCGTTTGCACGCGGCGGTGCGCACGGTGCTGGAGCGCGCGCTGGCCGTGGGCGGCAGCACCTTGCGGGATTTCTCCAACGCACAGGGGCAGAGCGGTTATTTCCAGTTGGAGACCATGGTGTACGACCGCGAGGGTGAGCCTTGCAGGGTGTGCGGCACGGCGATACAGGCGTTGCGCCAGGGGCAGCGCTCCACCTTCTTTTGCCCGCAGTGCCAGAAAGGCTGAACGCGGCCGCTCGGTGCTATATTGGCCCGCATGTCATTCACCCAGGATTTCGACGAGCACAGCACCTGGCGCCAGGCGCAGGCGCAACGACTGAACGAGTTGGCCGATTGGCTGACCCAACACGACCTGCTGGAGCCCGCCGTGCAGGAGCGGCTGGAACAAATGCGCGCGCAGCTGCGGGGCGACAAGGTCATGGTCGCGTTCGTGGCCGAGTTCTCGCGTGGCAAGTCGGAATTGATCAACGCGGTGTTTTTTGCCGGCTACGGCCGTCGCATCATGCCGGCCAGCGCGGGTCGCACCACCATGTGTCCGACCGAGCTGGGGTACGAGCCCGATTTGCCCCCTTGCTTGCGCCTGCTGCCGATCGAGACGCGGCTGCAGCCGCAGTCGCTGCTGGAGTGGCGCAGTGCCCCGCAGCAGTGGGAACGCATCGACCTGGATGTGAACGACCCCGAGCAACTGGCCCGCGCGATTGAAAAAGTGGCCGAGGTGCGGTACGTGTCGCAGGACGAGGCGCGAGCGCTGGGTTTTTGGCACGACGACGCCCCCGAAGACAACCCTTTGCCCACCGAAGACGGCCTGTATGAAGTGCCGCGCTGGCGCCATGCCTTGATCAACATGGCGCACCCGTTGCTGAAGCAGGGCTTGGTGATTCTGGACACGCCTGGCCTCAACGCGATCGGCGCCGAACCTGAACTGACCGTCAGCCTGCTGCCCCAGGCGCATGCGGTGGTGTTCATCCTGGCGGCTGATGCCGGTGTCAGCAAGTCGGACCTGGCCATGTGGCGCGAGCACCTGGCGCCGGCCGCCGAGCAACGCGACAGCCGGCTGGTGGTGCTCAACAAGATCGACACGCTGTGGGACGAGCTGAGCACGCCGGCCCACATCGAAGCCCAGATTCAACGCCAGCGTGAAGCGTCGGCCCAGGTGCTGGGCTTGGCGGCGCAGCAGGTGATCGCGGTGTCGGCGCAGAAGGGCTTGCTGGCCAAAGTGCGTCAGGACGACGCCTTGCTGCGCGAAAGCCGACTGCCGGAGTTGGAGGCGGCGCTGGCGCAAGATGTGTTGGGGCAGCGCAGGGAAATTCTGATGGCCAGCACCACCGCCGGGCTCGACGCGTTGCGCGATGACGTGGCGCGGCAGGTGCACGCCCGCCACCGCGAGCTGATGGAGCAGGTGCAAGAGCTGGAAGCCTTGCGTGGCAAGAATGTGTCTGTCATCCGGCAGATGCGCCGCCGCATTGAGCAAGAGCAAGCCGAGTTTGACGCCAGCGGGGCGCGGATACAGGCGGTGCGTTCGGTGCACCTGAAGCTGCTCAAAGAGGTGTTTGCGTTGCTGGGCAGCTCCCACCTGAAGGCCGAAATGGCGCAGTTTGCGCAGGCTTTGCGCCAGCCGGGCATCAAGCTGGGCATACGACGGGTGTACCAGCAGGCGTTCGACCGTTTGCGGGCTGGTTTGGCGCAGGCGCAAACCAAGGCCACCGAGGTGCAAGACATGCTGGGTGCCACGTTCCGCGAGTTGAACGCGGAGTTTGGCTTTGCCTTGCAATTGCCGGCCCCGGTCGATTTGGCCGCCCACGCCCGAGAACTGGACCTGATCGAGCGCAACCACTTGCAGTACCTGGGACTGACCAACCTGTTCCGGCTGACTCAACCTGAGTTTGCCGAGCGGCTGGCCAAGGCCGTGATGTCGCGTTTGAAGACGGTGTACGAATCCGCCTCCAGCGAACTGGAGTTGTGGAACAAGACCGCGGCTTCCCAGCTGGACGGCCAGTTGCGCGAACGCCGCAAGACGTTTGCGCGCCGGATCGAGGCGGTGCACCGCATCCAGGAAGCTGCCGGTGGACTGGACGAGCGCATTGCCGAATTGCGCCAACGCTGGGCCGAGCTGGAGCAAGCCCAGGCCTCGCTGGCCCAGATGGTGCAAGGGGCCGTGGAAGCGCCCTTGGAAGTGACCGACACCTCGGAGGCCTGAGGTGCCCGAGCTTTTGACGGCGGCCCATGCCGCGTTTTTCCCTGCGTTGGTGGATTGGCAGCAACGCGAAGGGCGCCACGGCTTGCCCTGGCAGGGCACCACCGACCCGTACCGCGTCTGGTTGTCGGAAATCATGCTGCAGCAAACGCAGGTGCAAACGGTGCTGGCCTATTACCCGCGTTTCCTGGCCCGTTTTCCCGATGTGGCCAGTCTGGCGGCGGCGTCGGTGGACGACGTGTTGGCGCTGTGGAGCGGCCTGGGTTACTACAGCCGCGCCCGCAACCTGCACAAGTGCGCGCAACAGGTGATGACCGACTGGGGTGGCGAGTTTCCCCGGCGCGCGGCCGATCTGCAAACACTCAGCGGCATAGGCCGTTCCACCGCCGCCGCGATTGCCGCGTTCTGCTTTGGCGAGCCAGTCAGCATTCTGGACGGCAACGTGCGCCGGGTGTTGACCCGGGTGCTGGCGTTTGAAGGCGACTTGGCCCAGAGCGCGCAGGAGCAGCGGTTGTGGGCCTGTGCGCAAGCCTTGGTGCCCGCCGCACCCAGCCCGCAAGCCATGAGCCGCTACACCCAGGCTTTGATGGACGTGGGCGCCACGGTGTGCACCCGCACCCGTCCGCGTTGCCTGTTGTGCCCCGCCCAAAACCTGTGCGCCGCCCGTGCGCAGGACCGGCCCGAGGCGTTCCCAGTCAAGACACGCAAACTGGTGCGCCGCACCGAACAGTGGTGGTGCTTGGTGTTGCGCCGCCCCGATGGCCTGTGTTGGTTGCAGCAGCGCCCACACCGAGGCATTTGGGCGGGCTTGTTCGCCTTCCCGGTGTTCCAGGACCGTGATGCGCTGGACGCACAGTTGCAGGCCATGGGTTTGGCGTCTGTCCAAGCCGTCGTTCAGGATGTGGTGCGCCACAGCCTGACGCACCGCGAGCTGTTGCTGACCCCGGTGGTGGTGCCTTGGCCGGATGGCGCGCCGGTGCCCAGCGGCTTGGGGCCGGGCCAGTGGTCGTCTGCCGCGTCCGACGTGGGGCTGCCCACGCCAGTCAAGGCCTGGCTCGTCCAGCAGGGTTGAACCTCAGCTGGGGTGCCGCAGCGCGTCGAGTTCGCGGTGGCGGCGTTGCACCGTCCAGTCGGCGCCAAAGCGCTGGGCCAGGCGCTCCACCAGGTACACCGACCGGTGTTGACCGCCGGTGCAGCCTATGGCCACCGTGACGTAACTGCGGTGATCGGCCACCATGCGCGGCAACCAGTGCTCCAAGAACTGGCTGATCTGCGCTTCCATAGTCTGCACATCGGTTTCCGCCGCCAGATAGCGCGCCACCGGTTCGTCCTGGCCGGTCAAAGGCCTCAACTCGGGTTCGTAATGCGGGTTGGGCAGCATGCGCACGTCGAACACGTAGTCTGCATCCATGGGAATGCCGCGCTTGAAGGCAAACGATTCAAACACCAGTGTCAGCGTGGCCGGTGCCCGGTGCAGCAGCGCCTTGACCTCACTGCGCAGGTGCGAGGCCTTGAGGTGGCTGGTGTCCAGCACCTGGGCGTGCTCGCGCAACTCGCTCAGCAGCTCGCGTTCTTGCTCAATGGCATCGACCAGGGCGCGGCGCTGGTCTTGGGTGTCTTTGAGCGACAGCGGGTGCATGCGCCGCGTTTCCGAAAAACGCCGCACCAGGGTTTCGGTGGTGGTGTCGAGGAACAGCACCGTCAGCGGCTGGCCGCGCGACTGGATGGCGCGCAGGCGCTGGGGCAGACCGGGCAGCGATTGGGCGCTGCGCACGTCCATGGCGACGGCCACCTTTTCTGCGCGGTGGACCTGCTCCACTTCGATCAACGATTCCAGCAGTTCGGGAGGAAGGTTGTCCACACAGTAAAAGCCCGAATCTTCCAGCGCGTGCAGCGCCACCGACTTGCCGGACCCCGACATGCCGGTGATCAGCACCAGTTGCATGGGGGTGTTCATGCCTGCATCATCTCCCGCGCGTGCGCCAGCGAGGTGCTGGACAGTTTGTCGCCACCCAACATGCGGGCCAGTTCCCGTACCCGGTCTTCGTGGTCGATGGGGCAGACTTGGCTGGCGGTGCCCGCTTCGTCCTGCGTTTTGCTGACCAGCAAGTGGTGGTGGGCGCAGGCGGCGACCTGGGGCAGGTGGGTCACGGCCAGCACCTGGCGGTCTTGCCCGAGTTGGCGCATCAGACGGCCCACCGTGTGCGCCACTGCACCGCCAATGCCGCTGTCCACTTCGTCAAAAATGAGGGTGGGCGTCTGGCCCAACTGGCTGGTGGTGACCGCGATGGCCAGCGCGATGCGCGACAGTTCGCCGCCTGAAGCCACTTTGCTGACTGGCCGAGGCGTGCTGCCGGGGTGGCCCGCCACCAGAAATTCCACGCCCTCCAGGCCGTGTGCTTGTGGTTCGTCCAGTGGGACCAGTCGGGCTTCAAACCGTCCGCCGGCCATGCCCAGGTCTTGCATGGCCAGGGTGATGGCTTCGGACAAGCGGGTGGCCGCTTGCCGGCGCACCTGGGTGATGCGGCGCGCTTCGACCAGCAGGGTCTGGTGGGCTTGGCGTTCGGTTTGCTGCAGGGTGTCCAGATCGGTGCTGCGGTCCAGTTCGGCCAGGGCTTGGCGCCATTCAGTCAGGCGCTCGGGCAGGGCTTCTGGAGCACAACGGTAACGGCGTGCCAGCCCCAGCCAGCTTGCCAGCCGCTGGTCCAACTGTTCCAGCGCGGCCGGGTCCACCTCGGTGTGGCTGGCGTGGTGTTGCAGGTCGTGGCAGGCGTCTTCGATCTGGCTCAGGGCGCTTTGCAGTGTCTGCGCCAGCTCGGCATAGCGGGGCTCGACGTGCTGTTGTGCTTCCAGCGCCTGCAGAGCCCGGTGCACCAGCACGCTGGCGCTGGGCTCAGACTCGTCCAGGGCGTGCAACGCCGTTTGCGCCGCGTCGATCAGGCCTTGCGCGTTGGCCAGCCGCCCGTGTTGCAGGTTGAGCTCGTCCCACTCGCCGGGCTGGGGCTTGAGCTTGTCGAGTTCGCCGATCTGCCATTGCAGGCGTTCGCGTTCCTGTTGCAGTGTGGCCTGCCGTTCGCGAGCCTCGTCCAGGGTGCGCAGGGCTTGCCGCCAGGCTTGCCAATGCTGGCGCAGCGGGGTAGTGTCGAGCTGGGCATAGCTGTCCAGCAGCCCGCGCACCGCATCGGGGCGGGTCAGGCTTTGCCAGGCGTGCTGGCCGTGGATGTCCACCAGCGCGTCGGCCAGGGTTTTGAGCTGACCGACCGTGGCCGCGCCGCCGTTGATCCAGGCACGGCTGCGGCCCTGGGCGTCGATGCTGCGTTTGAGCAGCAGGGGCTCGCTGGCGTCGGCGGTGAAACCGTTGTCCTGCAGCCAGGCCATCACTTCGGGCGTGGGGGTGAATTCGGCGGCAATTTCACAGCGCGCGGCGCCTTCGCGCACCACGCTGGCATCGGCCCGGCCGCCCAGCACCAGTTGCAGGGCGTCGATCAGGATGGATTTGCCGGCGCCGGTTTCGCCGGTCAGCACGGTGAAGCCCGAGTTCAGGTCCAGGTCCAGTGCGCGCACGATGACGAAATCGCGCAACACCATCCGTTGCCAACTCATGTGACCACCCCCTCGTTCCAGTGCAGTTTTTTGCGCAATGTGTCGAAATAGCTCCAGCCCACCGGGTGCAACAGGCACAACTCGTGTGCCGATTTGCGCACCGTGATGCGGTCTCCGTGCAGCAGGCTGGTGAAGGTTTGCATATCGAAATGGGCGCTGGCGTCGCGGCCCGCTACGATTTCCACCGCGATTTCGCCGGTGGAAGGCAGCACGATCGGCCGGTTGGACAAGGTGTGCGGTGCGATCGGCGCCATGATCCAGCCGGCGATGGCCGGGTGCAACAGGGGCCCGCCGGCCGACAGCGCGTAGGCGGTGGAACCCGTGGGCGACGCGATGATGAGGCCGTCGGCCCGCTGGTTGGCCACAAAGTGACCGTCCACCTCCACCCGCAACTCCACCATGCTGGGCGAGCCGCCCCGGTTGACCACCACGTCGTTCATCGCAATGGTTTCGAACACATAGCGGCCATCGCGCAGCACGCCGGCGTGCATCAGCGCGCGGCGGTCCTCTTCGTAGTGCCCGGTCAGGATGGCTTGCAGGTGGGCTTCGAAGCCCTGGAACGGAATGTCGGTGATGAAACCCAGGCGCCCTTGGTTGATGCCCACCAGCGGCACCTTGTAACGCGCCAGTTGGCGCGCAATGCCCAGCATGGTGCCATCGCCGCCCATCACCAGCGCCAGGTCACACTCGCGGCCAATGCCCGCCACGTCCAGCACGTGGTAGTGCGTCAGCCCGGTGTTGTGGGCGGTGTCGTGCTCAATCGCGACTTCGCAGCCCAGGTCGTGCAGGAAATGGGCAATGCGTTCCAGCGCGTCCCGCGAGCCCACCGCATGGTACTTTCCCACAATGGCCACGTGCCGGAAACGGCTGGTCGGTTCGGTCGAGCTGTTCGAGGGCGGCAAGGGGGGCGAATTCATGCTCAAATTACAGCACAAGCTTTTTACAATGACTGCATGTTAGACGACCGTTCCAAGTTGCTGCTCAAGACGTTGGTCGAGCGTTACATCGCCGACGGTCAGCCGGTGGGGTCGCGCACCCTGTCGCGGGCGGCGGGGCTCGACTTGTCGCCCGCCACCATCCGCAATGTGATGAGCGACCTGGAGGAGCTGGGTCTGATCGTCAGCCCGCACACGTCGGCCGGGCGCGTGCCCACGGCCAAGGGTTACCGCTTGTTTGTGGACACCATGCTCACGGTGCGGCGCGAGGATTTGCCCGCGCTGGAGGGCTTGAGTTCCGCGCCCTTGCTGGCCGACCGGCCGCGCCAGGTCATCAGCCAGGCGGCGCAGATGCTGTCGAGCCTGTCGCAGTTTGTGGGCGTGGTCATGGCGCCCAAGCGCCCGTCGGTGTTTCGGCACATCGAATTTCTGAGCCTGTCGGACCGCCGGGTGCTGGTCATTCTGGTGTCGCCCGAAGGTGAGGTGCAGAACCGGGTCATCCACACCCAGGCCGATTTCACCCAGCCGCAGTTGCAGGAGGCGGCCAATTTCCTCAACGCCCACTACGCTGGCCTGACCATCGACGCGGTGCGCGAGCGCCTGCGCACCGAGGTGGAAACCCTGCGCGGCGAAATCGCCTCGCTGATGGTGAAGGCGGTGGAGCCCAGCGCCGAAGGCGAGGCCGAGGGCGAACAGGTGGTGGTGTCGGGCGAGCGCAACCTGTTGTCGGTCAGCGAATTTGCCCACGACATGGGCAACCTGCGCCGCATGTTCGACCTGTTCGAGCAAAAAACCCAGCTCATGCGGCTGCTCGAAGTGTCCAACCAGGCGGATGGCGTGCGCATTTTCATCGGCGGCGAAAGCCAGGTGGTGCCCTACGAGGAGCTGTCTGTCGTCAGCGCGCCGTACGAGGTGGACGGCAAGGTGGTGGGCACGCTCGGCGTGATCGGGCCGCAGCGCATGCCGTACGACCGCATGATCCAGATCGTGGACATCACCTCCAAACTGGTGGGGCACGCCCTCAGCCAGAAGTGAGACCGATTTGCCACTCGTGATTGGCAACCGCGCCGGGCTGTGACAGACTCGGGTCATGGCTGTCACCACGCGCGCTGCTCCAGGGTCGATCGACGCTGACGACGAGTTGGCGCTGTCGCTCACTTGGCGCTACCTGCTGGCGTTGGCTTTGGTGGCGCTGTTGAGCACCAGCGCCTGGTTCAGCATGAAGGTGGTGATCGAGCGTCAGGCGAGCACGGCCGCGCTGGTCAACGTCAGTGGACGTCAGCGCATGCTGAGCCAGCGTTTGGCGTTGCTGTCGTCGCAATGGGTGCAGAATCGGCCCGAAACCCGCGCCGCGATGGAAACGGCTTGGCAGCAAATGACCCGTGCCCATGCGGGTTTGACGCGCGGCGATGTGGAACTCAAATTGCCCGATGACATGTCGCCCAAGGTGCGCAGCATGTACTTCGAGGCCCCGCTGCAACTGGACCAACGCGTCACCACCTACCTGGGCTGGGTGGACGAGTGGATGCGTTTGCCTGCCGAGCAGCGCCATGCCGACCATCCCTTGCTGCGCAACATCGTGGACACCGCCTTGCTCAGCCTGCTGCCGGGTCTGGACAGCATGGTGGGGCAGTACCAGGCGGAGGGCGAAGCCGGCGTGGTGCAGGTGCGCCGGATTGAAACCTCGCTCTGGATCGCTACCCTGGTGCTGCTGATGCTGGAGGCCGCGCTCATCTTCACCCCATTTGTGCGGCATGTGCGGGCGGTGGTGCGCAAGCTGCGGCTGAACGAAGCGGCGCTGCTGCAACACCAGGCCGAACTGGAAGCGCAAGTGCAGGCCCGCACCCGCACCCTGGCCGAACAGAACCGCAAGCTGCGGGAAAGCGAGCACCACTACCGCACCCTGGCCAACAGCGCGTCGGTGATGATCTGGTTGTCGGGCGAGAACAAGCAGTGCCACTGGTTCAACGACGTCTGGCTGGCTTTCACCGGTCGCAGCCTGCCCGAGGAACTGGGCTCAGGCTGGACCGAAGGTGTTCATCCGGACGACTTGCAGGGCTGCCTGGACACCTACGACCAGGCGTTCGATCTGCGCCAGCCGTTCGAGATGGAGTACCGCCTGCGGCGGCACGATGGCCATTACCGCTGGATCGTGGACCGTGGTGTGCCGCGCCACGACAGCGAAGGGCAGTTTCTGGGCTACATCGGCTCGTGCGTGGACATCAGCGACATCCTGGAAAGCCGCAAACAACTGCGCGACCAGCTCGAAACCCTCAAAACCCGGGAATTGGCGCTGGACGCCATCGAGCACGGCATTCTGATTGCCGGCCCAGACCGCAAACTCCAGTTTGCCAACCAGGGGTTTGAGCGCCTGACCGGTTACCGCCTGGCGGAGGTGCTGGGGAAAAGTTGCCGCTTCATGCAGGGACCCATGTCGGACCCGGCGACGGTGGCCGAGATCGCGACTCAGCTTGACCATGCCCTGCCGTTCCGGGGTTTGATCCGCAACCACCGCAAAGACGGCAGTGTGTTCTGGAACGACCTGTCCATCCAGCCGGTGGTGGAGGAGGGCCGGCTGATCGGCTACGTCTCCGTTCAGCACGACGTGACCGAGCTCAAAGAGCGGGAGACCTCGCACTGGAACGAGGCGCACCACGACGCGCTGACCGGCCTGCCCAACCGGCGGCTGCTGCACGACCGTTGGGACCAGGCGATGGCCCGGGCCCACCGCCAGCACACCCTGTGTGCCCTGCTGTTTGTGGACATCGACCAGTTCAAACCCTTGAACGACACCCACGGCCACGAATGGGGCGACCGCCTGCTGACCGAAGCCGCGCAGCGCATGCTGGCGATGGTGCGCGAAACCGACACCGTGGCGCGGGTGGGGGGCGATGAGTTCGTGGTGCTGCTGACCGATCTGGGCCCGGAGCCGGAGCTGGCCCACCGGCAGACGGCGGTGATTGCGGAGAAGCTCAGCCGGACGCTGGCGCAGCCTTACGAATTGCAGGCGCCAGAGGCCAGTGGGGCGGGCGCTTTGCGCTGGCACGACTCGCCCGCCAGCGTGGGCTGGGTGGTCGTCGATGCCGAACAGGGGCATTTTGAGGATTGGCTGCGCAAGGCCGACCAGCGGATGTACGAGGTGAAGCGCCGGCCGTGAGGGGCGCCGTCTGATAAACTGCCGCGCTTGTTCGGGCCTCTAGCTCATGCTTGGTTAGAGCAGCGGACTCATAATCCGTTGGTGCCGAGTTCGACTCTCGGGGGGCCCACCATACACAAACCTGTGAGCCGCGCACTCACTAGGTAGCTTCACTGCTAGACGCAGCCTTCAACCATTGCCAGAATGGAGCGGCCATGTCATACCGCAGTCCGGAGGCTCTATGGGTGTCTTGCGTCACACAACGCTGAAACAGCGGCTCATCCTTTTATCTGCCTCGCTGGTGGTTCTCAGCGTTCTGGCGGTGTCGTTGGTCAACTTCTTTACCGTGCGATCGGCGGCTGCCGCGTCCATGACCGCCAGCACAGCGGCATTGGGCAAGGCGCGTGTGGACGGCATTGCGCAGTGGGTGCAGTCCAAGGTGGCGGTGACCGAATCGCTGTTGCCGGCCACGGCCATGGACGATCCGTTGCCTGCGCTCGTGCAAGCGGCCAAGAGCGGTGGCTTCGACTCAACGTACATTGGCTAAAGCGATGGTCGAGCGATTTTTTCTGCCCCCACCACGTTGCCTGAGGGGTGGAACCCCACCGCGCGACCTTGGTACCAGGCGGCGCAGGCCGCGCAAGGCGTGGCGCTGACCGAGCCATACATTGACGCCAGCACGCGTCAGTTGGTCATCACGTTCGCGCTGGCCGCCAAAGAGGGCGGTAGTACCCGGGCCGTGGCCTCGGGTGACGTCTACATGAAAGGGGTGGTGGACAGCGTGGCCGCGATTGCCCCCACGCCATCGAGCTTTGCGTTTGTGGTCTCCAAGGCGGGGCGCGTGATTGTTCACCGCAACCAGGAACTGGTGCTGAAGGCGGTGGATGCGGTGTCGCCCGATCTGAGCATGTCGATGTTGACCAGCGCAGCAGGTGCATCGGCGTTGGTGGAAGCTGTCATGGATGGCAAGCCGCACCTGTTGAACGTTCAAACGATTGCCGGGACCGACTGGATGCTGGTGATTGCCTTGGACCGCGCGGAAGCCACGGCGGGCCTGACCCAGTTGCTGACCAGTTCGGTCATTGGTGGTATGGTGGTGGCTGTGTTGTCGGTGTTGGTCTGCGCTGCGGTGGTGTCCGCAGCGTTGGCGCCTTTGGTGCGGCTGGAGAAGGCCATGCAAGATGTGGGCTCCGGCGACGGCGACTTGACCCAGCGTCTGGAGGCCAGCGGGGGCGATGAACTGGCCCGCATCGCTTCGGCATTCAATGCCTTTGTGGGCAAGATTCAGTCCACCTTGCGGGTCATCCGCGACACCAGCGATTCGGTCAACGGGGCGGCGCGCGAAATTGCGTCGGGCAACCACGATCTGTCCAGCCGGACCGAGCAGGCCGCCTCCAACTTGGAGGAAACCGCCTCCACCATGGAGGAAATGACGAGCGCCGTGACCCAGGCCGCGCAGACGGCCACGACCGCCAACCAGATCGCCGCCAGTGCGGCGCAGGCGGCTTTGAAGGGCGGGGAGGTGGTGTCCCGCGTGGTCGGCAGCATGGAGGAAATCACCCACAGCTCGCGCAAGATCAACGACATCATCTCGGTGATCGACGGCATTGCGTTCCAGACCAACATCCTGGCGTTGAACGCGGCGGTGGAGGCGGCCCGCGCCGGCGAGCAGGGGCGCGGCTTTGCGGTGGTCGCGGGTGAAGTGCGCACGTTGGCCCAGCGCTCGGCCGAAGCGGCCAAGGAAATCAAGGTGCTGATTGAAAGTTCGGTGCACGCGGTGGAGGCCGGCTCCGGCCTGGTGCACCAGACGGGCGAGGCGATGTCGGACATCGTGAACCAGGTGCAGCGCGTGGCGCAGATGATGCAAGACATCGCGCTGACCACCCAGGAGCAGACACAGGGCATTTCTCAGGTGGGCGGGGCGGTGATGAACCTGGACCAGATGACTCAACAGAACGCGGCCCTGGTGGAGCAGAGCGCAGCCGCCGCAACCAGCCTGAGCGAGCAGGCCAACCACCTGGCCGCCACGGTGGCGCAGTTCAAGATATGACGGTGCAACTTTTCTGCGAAGTTTTTTCGACGACTTGCCAAAAGGCTCAAAAACTCGCTATAATTTGAGCTTCAGCAAGCGGCTGTAGCTCAGTTGGATAGAGTACTTGGCTACGAACCAAGGGGTCGTGGGTTCGAATCCTGCCAGCCGCACCAATCTGTAAGCCCTGCAATCTTAACCGGTTGCAGGGCTTTTCAGTTTTCAGGCCCTTGCTCGCCCATTCGGTGGGGCTTGCCAGGCTTCTCCACCCCCTCGACATTGCCACCTGAGTTTCGCGAAATGTTCACGAAACTGTCATGCCAATTTGAAAAAATTGGTCTGTGAAGCATCAGGTCATGTCGTTTGTAGAGCCGCCGCACACCGAGCGCGGTGGGTCAGCCGCAGGTTTTCGTCCCTTGGGCCAGCATTTGGCGTGGCAGTGGGTCAGCGCGGGTCTGGCCACGGCTTTTCTGGCCGGGTTGCTGTGGTTCACCTGGCACCGGTACGACGCAGAGAGCGAGCTTCAGCGCAGCAGCGTACGGGCGCAGCAGGTCAGCCTGGTGGTCATCCTGGCCGAGAATTTGACGCAATTGGTGGACCGGGGACGCTTCATGTCGATTGCCGCGACCGAGTGGTTCGAGGGCGATCGTGCGAAAGCCGCCGCACGTTTGGAGACCATGCTCGGTCAGGACGATTTGTTCGTGCGGGCTTCGCTGTTTGATGGGGAACTGCGGCGCGTCTATGCCTCATCGCCTTCGACCGATGCCGAGCAATGGGGCCGTTTGCTGGCGCGGCGCCTGCAAGAGGCTCGGGGCCAGCCCTCACAGGACGTGCAGTTGCTGGAGGAGGCCGATGAGGTCGGCGGCATGTGGCAGGTGCCGCTGTTGTTTCCGGTGCCCAACAGCGCGGGCCAGCCCCACGGCTGGTTGCTGCTGATGGTGGACATGGGCTATTTTCTGCGCCTGTACCGCAATGTCGATCTGGGGTCGGGCACGCTGATCCATGTGATGGATGCCCAGGGCCGGTTGATCGCTGAGGCCAACCGGGTGGGTTTGATGGACACGTCGGGCATGTCGCGGGCCTTTGACGGTTCAGAGCTGATGTACACCCTGCGCCCCGCGGAACGGACGCCGTTTCAGGTCGCCGTCAGCGTACCGGCGGACGAGTTGCGCTCGGCATTGCTGGCGCGCCAAAAACGCAGTTGGGGCATGACCGCCTTGTTCAGTGTGTTGCTGATTGCGGCCAGTGGGGCGCTGTTCAAAGGGCTGCAGCGCCAGCACCAGTTTTTCCATGCGATCCGGCGCGCGGACGAGGAAAAACACGAGCTGATCGAGCAGTTGGAACGGGAGAAGGCGCGCGCCATCGAACTGGCTTCTTGCGACCACTTGACCGGGCTGCACAACCGGCGCATGTTCACCCAGTTGGCGGTGAGCCACCTGGAGTACGCCAAGCGCAGCCGCAAACACTACGCGCTGGCTTACCTGGACCTGGACCGCTTCAAGCTCATCAACGACAGCCTCGGGCACCACGTGGGGGACCGGCTGCTGTGTGAGGTGGCCACCCGATTGCGCGAAAGTGTGCGCAGCGCCGATGTGGTTGGCCGCATGGGCGGCGATGAGTTTGCCGTCCTTTTCACCGGACTGGACAAAGACGAGGACATCGACGGCATTGCCTCGAAGTTGCTGGAGGTGCTGGCCGAGCCCTACCGCAACCTCGACGGCCACGACGTGCAGACCGCCGCCAGCATGGGCATTGCGTTTTTCCCGCGCGATGGGCACGACATCAGCACCCTGTCGCGCTATGCGGACGCGGCGATGTACCAGTCCAAGCGCGCCGGACGGGGCCGCTACAGCGTGTACGACATGGGCATCAGCCCCACCGCCGAGCGTCGCAACACGCTGGAGCGCCAGATGCCGGCGGCCCTGGCGAGCGACCAGTTTGTGCTGCACTACCAGCCCAAGCTGAGTTTGTGCGACTTCCGCATCACCGGTTTTGAAGCGCTGTTGCGTTGGTGGCACCCGGATTTGGGTTTGGTGATGCCGGGGGATTTCATTCCGCTGGCGGAGCAATCCGGGCTGATCGTGGAGCTGGGCAACTGGGCACTGGCCGCGGCGTGCCAGCAAATGGCGGCGTGGCGCGCGCAGGGTTTGCAGGGGTTCAGTGTGGCGGTCAATGTGTCGCCCCGGCAGTTGCGCGACCCTGCGCTGGTGGACTTTGTGGCGGGCTTGCTGCACCAGCACGGCCTGCAGCCGGCGGATCTGGAAATCGAAATCACCGAGAGTTGTCTGGTGGAGCCGTTGGAGCAAGCGCTGGCCGTGCTCAATGGCCTGGAGGCGTTGGGCGTGTCCATTGCCCTGGACGATTTTGGCAGCGGATTCTCCAGCCTCAGCCAGATCCGGGATTTGCCGGTGCAGACGCTCAAGATCGACCGCAGTTTTGTGGATGCCTCCCGCAGCGGCGATGATGCGCGGGTGATCGTGACGTCGATCATCACCCTGGCCCACAACCTGGGCATGCAAGTGGTGGCCGAAGGGGTGGAGCTGAAAAGCCAGTTGGTGTTTTTGAAGACGGCCAACTGCGACCACGTTCAGGGCTATTACATCAGCCGCCCACTGCCGCCCGACGAGGCCACCCGCCTGTTTGAACAGCCCTTGATGGAGGAGGTGGTGGGATGAAGCCGTTGCTGCGCATGATGGCGGCCCTGTGTTTGGGGTTGCACCTGACCGGGGCGGTGGCCGAGACCCGGTGCGACGACCCCCGACCGTTGAGGATCGGGTTCATTCCCAAATCTGACGCGCAGCACCTGCGCGACATTCACCAGCCGCTGCTTCAGCGTTTGAGGTGGGTGCTGCAGCGCCCGGTGGAGCTGGTGCCCGCATCGTCTTACGGCGCGGTGGCCGAAGGGCTGCTGGCCGGACAGATCGACGTGGCCGAACTGGGGCCCGCCACCTACGCCCTGGTCATGCAGCGCCAGCGCGACGCAGTGGCTCCATTTGCCTCGGTGGCCGCACAGGGGCAGTCGGGGGTGGCCACCTACCAGTCGGTGTTGGTGGTGCATGGCGACACCGGGTTTGACGATGTGCGGGTCCTGCGGGGCCGCAGTGTGGCGCTGATCGACCCCGCCAGCACATCGGGGGCGTTGTTGCCGCGCCAGTCGGTGGCGGAGCTGACCGGGCGCGACCTGGACCAGCATTTCAAAAGCGTGACTTACACCGGATCGCACGATCGTGCGATCCAGGCGGTGAGCAAGCGCCTGGTGGACGCGGCGTTTGTCTCCAGCTCCCGCCTCGCCGAGGCGGAGCGGTTGGGCCGCCTCCGGCCGGGTGAACTGCGTGTGATCTGGCGTTCCGTGGCCATACCGAGAGACCCGTTCGTGTACCGCATGAAATTGTGCGCGCCGGTGCGCGAAGCGATCGCGCGCACCTTTTTCTCGGGGGATGCCGCGCTGCGCCCGTTGCTGGACGCGCTGGACAGCCCGGCGTTCGTGCCGGTCAGCGACAAGGACTACGCGGCCGTGAGGGAACGGTTGGAGGCGTTGCGGTGATCGTGAGCGGAAACTCGGTGGAGAGGCAGCCAGCGTGTGAGTTCATCGGCAGGCACCGGAGGGCTCCACAGGTAGCCTTGCCCCATATCGCAGCCTTGTAGCTGCAGAAATTCGAGTTGTTCAGGCGTTTCAACGCCCTCGGCGACCAGGCTCATGCCCAGGTCGTGCGCCAGATGGACGATGGACGCGGTCAAGGTTCTCGCGGTCGCAGACAGTGTGAGCTGACTCAGGAAGGTTCGGTCCAATTTCACCGTGTCCACGGGCAGTTGGCGCAAGTAGTTCAAGGACGAGTAGCCGGTGCCGAAGTCGTCCAGCGACAGCGTCACGCCCAGGTCCTTGAGTTGTTGCATGACGGGTTCGGTGGCGCGCACATGCTCCATCAAGACGGTTTCGGTGAGCTCCAGGTCCAGCAGGCGGGGGTTGATGCCGGTGGCTTCGATCACCCGCTTCACCGTCGCCACCAGGTCGTGGCCCACGAACTGTTTGGCCGACACGTTCACCGACAGGGTGAACGGCGCCCGACCTTCGTCTTGCCAGTGGCGCAATTGAGCGCATGCGGTGTGCATGACCCACTCCCCCAGTGGGTGGATGAGGCCAGTTTCCTCGGCCAGGGTCACGATCTCGCAGGGTGAGATGTTGCCGAGTTGTGGGTGTTTCCAGCGCAGCAACGCTTCAGCGCCCACCATGCGCTGGCTTTGAAGGTCGATTTTGGGTTGGTAAGCGAGTGACAGGCCTCCATGGTCCAGGGCGCGCCGCAGTTCGGTTTCCAGCGTCAGCCGGCGTTGGCTGGCCACGCCCATTTCATGCTTGTAGAAGCGGAATGTGTCGCGCCCTTCGCGCTTGGCCTGGTACATCGCCAGGTCGGCGTGCTTGAGCAATTCGTCCAGTGTGCCGTGCTGGGGGAAAAGGGCGATGCCCATGCTCGCCCCCACATGGATGTGGCGGCCATCGACTTTCACGGGCGCGGCCAGGGCGTCGAACACCTTGCGCGCCACGGCAGCCGCTTCGTCGGCCGAACGCAGACCCTGCAGCAGGATGACGAATTCATCGCCCCCCAGGCGAGCGACCGTATCGGTGGCCCGCACCGCTCCTTGCAGCCGTTGGGCCACCGTTTGCAGCAGCACGTCACCGGCGGCATGGCCCAGGCTGTCGTTGACCACTTTGAACTGGTGCAGATCGAGCAGCAGCACCGCTGCCAGGCGTCCACTTTGTGCGGCGGCTTCGGTGGCGAGCGCCATCCGGTCCAGCAGCCGTTCGCGGTTGGACAGGCCGGTCAGGCCATCGTGCGTGGCCTGGTGCCGCAACCTGGTGATGTATTGGGTTTCTCGGGCCTGCTCCAACGCCTTGCGTGGGGTGATGTCCAGCATCGCGCCGATCATCGCCGTGCGTCCCTGCAAGGTCATGCTGGCGCCGTGGATTTCCAGCCAGAGCGTGCGTCCGCTTTCGTGCTGGCCACGTGCTTCGTACACCACCGCGGTTTCCTGGCCCGTCAGGCGTCTGGCGATCTGTGCCCTCGCTTCAGCCAGGTCTTGCGGGGCGATCACATCTTCCAGGCGGGCGCGGTGGGCAAACCAGTCGCGGGTGCGACCGAACATGTCCGCCATCTTCGGGTTGGCAAACACGAAGCGCTCGTCCTGCAGGATGTAAATGCCGATGATCGCGTTGTCCGCCAGGCGGTGGAACATCGATTCCGCCTGCGCCAGTTGGTGGACTGTCTGGCCCAGTTGCTGCGCAGTCTGGTTGAAGGCGCGGGTCAAGCCGCCGATTTCATCGGCCGAGCTGAACGTGGCGCGGGTGTCGAATTGGCCCTGGGCCAGTGCTCGGGTGGCACCGGCCAGTTGGCGCAGGGGTTTGACGATGCGTTCGCGCACCAAGCAGCCCAGCAGCACCAGAAGTGTGCACTGGAATGCCAGCAACGCCAGCAATTGCTGGCGTTGGTGCCGCAGCGTCGCTTCGTTGGCTTGAACCAGGGCCTGCACCAGATCGTCGGCCTGTTCCAGCAGTACCGCCGAGTCTTTGCGCAGGACATCGGCGTCGGTGCGGACAGATGTCCCCAAGAGGGTGCTCACCCGGAGTTCAAACGCATGCCAACGCTGGCGCAGCGCGGCGACCTGGGCACTGGCACTCTCAGGCATCCAGCGTGATCGCGGGTCCGGGTCGGTGGTCGCGTTTTCGATGGAGCGCAGTGTGTCTTCGTACTGCGACAGCAGTGACGGCAGGGCTGCGCGAGCGGGGGG
Source organism: uncultured Macromonas sp. (assembly GCA_964610405.1). Classification (GTDB taxonomy): domain Bacteria; phylum Pseudomonadota; class Gammaproteobacteria; order Burkholderiales; family Burkholderiaceae_C; genus CAZGDZ01. The sequence continues at coordinate 22,129 of CAZSZN010000002.1, forward strand.
CGTGTTCAGTGCGGCGTGCAGCGCGATGCGCTGGCTCAGCATCCGCAGGCGGCCAGTTTGGTCAATGATGCTGGCGGTGTGATCCTGCCCTTCGAGCATGTGCCGAAAGACGAAAATGTTGCCAACCGCCGCGAGCGCCAGAACGACGAACGCGACCGCGAATTTCTGTTGCAGTCCCCAGGGCAAGCGCAACTTCCAGGGCGAGTTCGCATGGGCGGACAACGGGGGCGATGCGAGCAAGGTCATGGTGCAGCGGTCAGCAGAAACAAAAAAAGCGCCCACACCCGTGTGAAACAGGTGCAGGCGCCTTTGCCGGTGCGGTCTACCGTCGTTGGTGGTCCGCGTCCAGACCGAAGTCTGTTGCGTGACGAGCAAGCATTTTCTGTGCCTGGTGTTTACCCTGATGGGCGCGCAGTGCCGTTGGCTTCAATGGGCGTGGCGCATGCCGCAGTACTTGCCCAAGGCCAGGCCCTTGCAAGCGGTTTGCAGCTCGGCCATGCACACTTTCTCGCCTTTGCCGGCTTCCAGGCATTTGGCCGCGCCTTCGTGTGCGGCCGCCATGGCGCGGTGGCGCTTGACGTCTTCCTGCACTTGGGCGGGGGTATGTTGTGCCATCGCAGGCAGCAAGGTGGCCCAGAGGGCGCAGGCAACAAACAACGGACGCATGGGTGAAACTCCTTTGAAAAACAAGCCAAACTGGGCTGACTTTCAGCGTAGCAAACTTGTCAACCCCCGGGGTTTCAATCCCGAAGGTGGCATGGTCGGCGCGTGATGGGCTTCATCGGCTTGGCCGTATGCTGGGCGAGCGGGCTGGGGTTAAGCTAGTGCACATGAAAGCCTACCGCGCAAGCCTGCTCTGGTTCGACCCCGCCGCTGACCACGCGGTGCCCCGCTACGAGGCCGACGGCCTGCTCGTCACCGGGCCGGGCCCGCAGGGCGCTCGTGGCCCGCGCCTGGTGCGGGCGATCGGGGCGTACCAAGACCTGATCGACCGTTACCCCGGCATCAGCGTCGAGCACTTTCCGGGGCGCCTCATCGCCCCGGGTTTTGTGGATTTGCACATCCATTACCCGCAGACCGATGTGATCGGCTCGCCGGCCGAAGGGCTGCTGCCCTGGTTGGAGCACTACACCTTCCCGCACGAAGCGCGTTTTGCCGACCCGGCCTACGCGGGGGAGGTGGCCGAGTTCTTTCTGGACGAATTGCAGCGCCAGGGCGTGACCACCGCGCTGACGTTTGCCACCTCGCACCCCGCCTCGGTGGATGCCTTGATGAGCCGCGCCGAGGCCAGGGGCCTGAGGTTGGTGGCGGGCAAGGTGCTGCAAGACCGCCATTCCCCCGACGGCGTGCGCGACCAGACCGAACAAAGCCTGCTGGACACCGAGGCCCTGATCGCGCGTTGGCATGGGCGCGGGCGCTTGGGTTACGCCATCACGCCGCGTTTTGCGCCCAGTTGCTCGGACGCCCAGATGCGCGGCGCGGGCGAATTGGCGGCGCGCTACCCGGACGTTTGGATTCAATCGCACGTGGCCGAGAACGTGGATGAAGTGCGCTGGGTGCAATCGCTGTACCCGCAGGCCCGCAGCTACCTGAGCGTGTACGAGTCGTTCGGCCTGTTGCGCGAACGTGCGGTGTATGCGCACTGCATCCACCTGGACGCGACGGACCGCCAGTTGATGCAGACCACCGGCGCCGCAGCCGCCATCAGCCCCACCAGCAACCTGTTCTTGGGCAGTGGTTTTTTCGATTACCAGGCCGCCCGAGCGGCCGGTATGTTGCACGGTTTGGCCAGCGATGTGGGCGGCGGCACCAGCTTCAGCCCGTTCCAGACCATGCTGGCGGCTTATTACGTGGGGCGCGCCTCCGTCACCAGGGGTGGGGCGGCCAAGCAGGGCGTCAGTCTGGCGCCGGGCGACTTGTGGTGGCAGCACACCGCAGGCGCTGCCCGTGCCATGGGGCTGGACGGCGTGGTGGGCAACCTGGCGCCCGGCTGCGAGGCCGATTGGCTGCTGCTCAACCCGGCTGCCACGCCTTTGCTGGCCCGCAAGGTGGTCCAGGCGAACAACCTCGATGAACTGCTGTTTGCCCTGATCGTGCTCGGTGACGACCGGGTGGTGGAACGCGTGTTCGTGGCGGGCGCCACCGCAGATTGACGCGGATTTACACGGTCTTTACCGACCCGTCGCAGCAACGCAAAAGGGTTGCGACACACTGTACCCTTGCCAGATTGAATTGGAATTTCAACCAGGGGTCACATGCCGTTGTCTTTGTCTGTTTCTTGGAGGATTGCCCGTGGTGTGGTGGGCGCGGCAGCCTGGCTCGCGCTGGCGGGTTGCGCCACCGGGCTCGGCTCCAGTGGCCCAGCCGACAGTCCGGTGACGGTGCCGGCCACGTGGACCGCCGTGCCGGCCGGCACCGCCAGCGCGCAGTCGCCAGCCGCTGAAGACTTGGCCCAATGGTGGTCGCGTTTCAATGACCCGTGGCTGACCACCCAGGTCGAGCGCGCGTTGCGCGAGCACACCAGTGTGCGGCTGGCCCAGGCGGCTTTGCAGCAAAGCCGGGCCCAGCGCGACATCACCGCCGCAGGCAACCTGCCCGCTGTGCGTGCCAGTGGCTCGGCCCAGCGCAGCCAGAGTGGCGACAACACCCCCGCCAACACCTTTCGCGCCGGTTTCGACGCCAGTTGGGAGCCCGATGTGTTTGGCGCCCGCCGCATGACGCAGGCCGCCAGCGAGGCCGAGGTACGGGCCGCGCAAGCCGCCGTCGCCCAGGCGCGCGTCAGTTTGGCGTCCGAAGTGGCGCTCAACGTCATTGATCTGCGGGGCTTGGCCCTGCGCGAACGCCTGGCCCGCGAGAACCTGGCGCGCCAGTTGGAAACCTTGAGCCTGACCGAATGGCGGGTGCAGGCGGGGCTGGCATCGACGGTGGACCTGGCCCAGGCCCGCACCACGGTGGAGCAAACCCGCGCCGCCCTGCCCAGTTTGCAAAGCAGCCTGCAGCAGGCCCTGAACGCGCTGGCGGTGCTGACCGGCCAGCCCCCCGGCGCTTTGCAGCAGGATTGGGCGGCCCAGCCCGAGGCCAGCGTGCCACAGCCGCCGCAGAGTTTGGCCTTGCGCTTTCCGGCCGACACCCTGCGCCAGCGCCCGGACGTGCGCGCAGCGCAAGAGCTGGTGCAGGCCGCTTGGGCGCGGGTGCGGCAGGCCGATGCCAACCGCTACCCCAGTTTCAGCCTCGGCGGCTCGCTCGGGTTGAGCGCGCCACGCTTGAGCGACCTGTTCGATGCCACCGCACTGACCCGCAGCCTGCTGGCCAGCGTGTCCGCCTCCCTGTTTGACGGGGGCGCTTTGCAAGCCCAGGTCCGGGTGCAGCAGGCTGCGCTGGAACAGGCCCAGCTCAACCACGAAGCGGCGGTGCAAACCGCGTTGCTGGACGTGGAAAACGCCCTGGTGGCGCTGCAAGCCAACCGCGAGCGGCTGGCCCGTTTGCAGGCCGCCGCTGCGGCCGCCGCCGAGGCCGAATGGCTGGCGCGCCAGCGCTACACCAGTGGCCTGATCGATTACCGCAGCCTGCTGGACACCCAGCGCACTTTGCTGTCCGCCCAAAGCGAACTGGCCAGCGCCGAGGCCCCCGCCAGCGCCGACCACGTGCGCTTGTACAAGGCGCTGGGCGGTGGCTGGCAACCCGAGCCGACCCCCACCGACGCGCCTATCCCCGTTTCCAACCGTCTTCCCCAATAATGGCCATGCAAGACACCTCGACCACCCGTTCCGACAACGTCCAGACCCTGTTGGGTGGTGAGGCGCCTCCCCGCTGGTGGCGCCGCCCGCTGCTGTGGGGTGGGGTGGCCGTGGTGCTGCTCGCCGCTGGCGGCGCCTACCTGTACCAGGCGCGCCAGGCGCAACAAGCCGTACCGGCCTACGTGACCGAGTCGCTGCGTCAGGGCGACATCACCCTGACGGTGACGGCGAACGGCACCTTGCAACCCACCCGCTTGGTGAACGTGGGCAGCGAGCTCTCGGGCACGGTGCGCGAAGTGCTGGTGGATGTGAACGACCGCGTCAAAAAAGCGCAGGTGCTGGTGGTGCTGGACACCGCCAAGCTGCAAGACCAGGTGAACAGTTCCCGCGCTGCCGTGGCCGCAGCGCAGGCCCAGGTCAGCCAGGCGGTGGCCACGTTGCAAGAAGCTCGCGCCGTGCTGGCGCGCCAGGAGGAAGTGGCCCGCCTGTCGGGCGGCAAGGTGCCATCGGCCGCCGAGTTGGACACCGCCCGCGCGGCGGTGGACCGGGCCCAGGCCAGCGAGGCCAGTGCCCGCGCAGCGGTGTTGCAGGCCCAAGCCACCCTCGCCACCAACGAAACCAACCTTTCCAAGGCGTCCATCCGATCGCCCATCGACGGTGTGGTGCTGACCCGTTCGGTGGACCCGGGCAACGCCGTGGCCGCGTCGTTGCAGGCGGTCACCTTGTTCTCGATCGCCCAGAGCTTGAGCCAGTTGCAGTTGGAGGTGTACGTGGACGAGGCCGATGTCGGCTCGGTCAAGGTCGGGCAAAAGGCCAGCTTCACCGTCAGTGCCTACCCCAGCCGGCGCTACCCCGCCACCATCAGCCGCGTCAATTTCGGTTCCACCAAAACCGAGAACGTGGTGACCTACGTGACCACGCTGGAGGTGGACAACGCCGATTTGAGCCTGCGCCCCGGCATGACGGCCAACGCCAGCATCGTGGCCACCGAACGCCAGAACGTGCTGCTGGTGCCCAATGCGGCCTTGCGCTTCAACCCCGCCAGTGGCCAGTCCAACGCAGACGGATCGGGCAGCGTGCTCACGCGGATGATGCCGCGCCCGTCGGCCGGCAGCGCCAAAACCGCCCGCACCGAAGGGCGGGGCGGTTCGCGCCAGATTTGGGTGCTGCAAAACGGCCAGGCGGTGGCGCAGCCCGTTGTCACAGGCATCAGCGATGGACGCAACACCGAAGTCCAGGGCGAGGGCCTGAAGCCCGGGCTGGAGGTGATCACCGGTCTGCGCAGCACAGGGGCCGCCCGATGAGTGCTGCGCCCTTGATCGAGCTGCGCGGCGTGACCAAAACCTATGGCGAAGGGGCCACCGCGTTTCAGGCCCTCAAAGGCGTGGGCCTGGCGGTCGCGCCGGGCGACTTCGTGGCCATCATGGGCCCCAGCGGGTCCGGCAAATCCACGGCCATGAACATTCTGGGTTGCCTGGACACGCCCACCACTGGCGATTACTTGTTTCGTGGTGTGCCGGTGCAGGCCATGTCGCGCGATCAACGCGCGCTGTTGCGTCGGCGCTATTTTGGTTTTGTGTTCCAGGGCTTTCACCTGCTGGCGCGCACCAGCGCCCAGGAAAACGTGGAGCTGCCCCTGGTGTACCGGGGCGAGCCGCGCCAGCAGCGGCACGAAGCCTCGCGCCGCGCGCTGGCGGCCGTGGGCCTGACGGACTGGGCCCACCACACCCCAGCCGAACTCTCGGGCGGGCAGCAGCAGCGCGTGGCGATCGCGCGCGCCATCGTCACCGAGCCGCAGGTGCTGTTGGCCGACGAGCCCACCGGTAACCTCGATTCCCAGCGCGGGCACGAAATCATGGAGCTGATCCAGCGGCTGAACCGCGAGTTTGGCATCACCGTGCTGATGGTGACGCACGAACACGATATCGCCGCCTACGCCCAGCGGGTCGTCCACTTCCGCGATGGGGTGGTGGATGCGGTGCAGGAGACCCGCTGATGTTCTACAACACCCTGGTGCTGGCGCTGCGTTCCATCCGTCGCAACCTGTTGCGTTCTTTCTTGACCATTTTGGGCGTGGTGATCGGTGTGGCCGCCGTCATCACCATGGTGACGTTGGGCAACGGTGCCACCATGGCCATTCAGAACCAGATCGCCGGTCTGGGCACCAACCTGTTGCAGGTGCGGCCCGGTCAGCGGCTGGGTCCGGGTGGTGGCAGTTTTGGCGCGCCGTCCTTCAAGCTGGGCGATGCCGAAGCCATAGCCGCGCAAATCGGTGGCGTCTTGGCCACGGCAGCCGAGACCCGCTCCGGTGGCGCGGTGGTGGCCATGGGGCGCAACTGGTCCAGCAGCATCATTGGCAGCACCAACGAATGGCTGCTCACCGGCAACTGGACCATCACCGACGGCCGCTCATTCACCGACGACGAACAGCGCGCGGGCGCGGCGGTGTGCCTGATCGGCGAGACGGTGCGCCGTGAGCTGTGGGGCACGGTTTCGCCCGTGGGCAGCGGGTTGCGGGTGCGCCAGATGTCGTGCGAGGTGATTGGCGTGCTGGGCTCCAAAGGGCAGGGCGCGTTCGGCAACGACCAGGACGACCTGGTGATGATGCCCATCAACACCTTGCACCGGCGCGTGGTGGGGCACAACCGGGTACACACGCTGCTGGTGTCCATGGTGGACGGCGTGGATGCCGATTCGGTGAAGGCCGGCGTGCGTGACCTGCTGCGCGAGCGCCGCAAACTGGCCGACACCGACGAAGACAACTTCAACGTGCTGGACACCAAGCAATTGGGCGAAACCCTGTCCAGCACCACCCGGGTGATGACCATGCTGCTGGGCGCGGTGGCAGCGGTCAGCCTGCTGGTGGGGGGCATCGGCATCATGAACATCATGCTGGTCAGCGTGACCGAGCGCACCCGCGAAATTGGGTTGCGCCTGGCCATTGGCGCGCTGGAACGCGAAGTGCTGATGCAGTTCCTGATCGAAGCCGTGGTGCTGGCGGCCCTGGGTGGCCTGATCGGCATGGCGCTGGCGGTGGGCGCGGGCTTGGCCCTGTCGTCGTTGATGAGCGTGCCTTACGTCTTCAACCCGTCCATCAACTTGCTGGCGTTCGCGTTCTCTGCTGGAATTGGGGTGTTGTTCGGTTATTTCCCGGCGCGGCGCGCGGCCCGGCTCGACCCGATCGAGGCTTTGCGCCACGAATGAAGCAGGAGCAAGCGATGACACAACAGGCACTGACCCCGACTTTGGCCCCGAGCGCGCGGCAACGCCGCCTGTGGTTGACTGGCTCGGCCGCCGCGCTGGTGGGGGTGGCTGCGGGTTGGGTGCGACCGGCGCTGGCCGCCTCCCTGGCGCCCACGCCCAGCCAGACCGAAGGGCCGTTCTACCCGGTGCAGTTGCCCACCGACAGCGACGCCGACCTGCTGCGCACCGGCAGCCTGGCCTACCGGCGCGGCGCAGAACTGGACTTGCAAGGCACGGTGGTGGACGTGGACGGGGTGCCCGTCAGCGGGGCGGCGGTGGAGATCTGGCAATGCGATGAGCAGGGCCATTACCACCACCCGGGCGACGGCGGCCGCGCCGACCCGGCGTTTCAGGGGTTTGGGCGCGTCAGCATTGGGCGTGATGGCGCGTACCGTTTTCGCACCATCCGCCCGGCTGCGTACAGCGGGCGCACGCCGCACATCCACTTCAAGGTGCGGCTGGGCGCGCACGAACTGCTGACCACCCAGATGTACGTGCAAGGCGACCCCGGCAACGAGCGCGATGGCCTGTGGCGCCGCCTGTCGGCCGCGCAGCGTGCCGCGCTGACGGTGCCCCTGAGCCGCAGCGGTGCCGGCTGGCAAGGGCGGTTTCCCATCGTCGTGGTGGCCTGACGCCCTGCGGCTGGCTTTTGGGTACGATGGCGCCCATCATGAAAGACACCACCGTCATCTACCACGCCGATTGCCCCGATGGCTTTGGTGCCGCCTATGCCGCCTGGCTGGTGCTGGGCGACCGCGCCGACTACGCCCCGTGCCAGCACGGCGAACCACCGCCCGACGTGACCGGGCGGGATGTGTACATCCTTGATTTTTCGTTCGACGCCGATGTATTGCAGAGCCTGCGCACCCAGGCCCGCTCCATCACCCTGCTGGACCACCACCGCACCGCTCACGACAAGCTGCGGTGCCTGCAGTGCGGCCCCGGCTTCCAGTTGCTGTTCGACATGGAGCGCTCGGGCGCCCGCTTGGCGTGGGACCATTTTCACCCCGGCCAGCCGGTGCCCCACCTGATTTCGCGGATTGAGGACCGCGACCTGTGGCGCTGGCAGCACGCCGACAGCCGGCCATTCCTGACCGCGCTCGACGCGCTGCCCTACGACTTTCAGGCTTGGCAGCGCTTCCACGCGGCCACCGACGACCCGCAGGAACTGGCGCAGGCCGTGGCCCGCGGGCAGGCGGTGGTGGAGCGGTTTGACAAGCAGGTGCGCCAGATCGCCGAAGGCGCGTTTGAAACCACCTTCCTGGGCCACCGGGTGTATGCCGCCAACGCGCCGGGCGAGTTCACCAGCGACGTGGGCAATTTGCTGGCCGAGCGCTCGGGCAGCTTTGGCATCGTGTTCCGGGTGGACGGGCCGGACGTGGTGAAGGTGGGCTTGCGGGCGCTGCGCCACTTTGACGCCAGCGCGCTCGCCGTGCGCTTTGGCGGGGGCGGGCACCCTCAGGCGTGTGCGTTCAAACTGAAGCTGGCACAATTGCCGGCGTTGTTGAACGGGACACTGCAGCCGGCGGGGTGAGTGTCGCCAGGTGCTGGCGGAAGCTCAGGGATTCGAACCCTGGAGCCCTTGCGGGCTGCCGGTTTTCAAGACCGGTGCAATCGACCACTCTGCCAAGCTTCCAGCACGGCGCTGATTGTAAGCGCCAGAAACCCGGCTTCTCGTGTACTGACGTGCGTGTCAGCGAAACCTGACACGAGAAACGGCATTTTTCCAACTTCATTCCCCGCTGTGCCTGCGTACATTGACCTCGTGTGACTTGCATTCAACGCGGTCAAGCCGCAGGAGGGAAATGACATGTATCAGAGCGCAGTATCCGAAGTATTTGCCGCCCCCGCCGTGCCAGCCCTGGCACACCTGCGGCAAGCCCCCGTCGACCACCCGGCGGTTCGCCGGCACGTGATGTCCGAAACCTTGCCGTTCACGGTGAGGGTGGCTCGCGGCACCGAGGCCCTGGCCAAGGCGGTGGCCATCCGGCACGAGGCTTATGCCCGGCACCTGGAACCCACCATGACCGCTGCCTTGCAGCGCCCGGAAGCGCTGGATGCGGCGCCCGGTGTGGTGGTGTTGCTGGCCGAATCCAAACTCGACGGTTCGCCGTTGGGCACGATGCGCATCCAGACCAACTTGCACCGCCCGCTGACGCTGGAGCAGTCCATCACCCTGCCGGACTGGCTGGCCGGTCACGGGCTGGCCGAGGCCACGCGGCTGGGCATCACCCAGGACAAGGTCGGCCGCGTCGTCAAAACCGTGTTGTTCAAGGCCTATTACCTGTACTGCCTGCTCAACGACATCCGCTACATGGTGATCACGGCGCGCTCACCGATAGATCGTCAGTACGACCGCCTGCTGTTCCAGGACGTGTACCCCGGCATGGGCTATGTGCCGCTGGAGCACGTGTTCAACCTGCCGCACCGCATCATGTACTTCGACGTGTTCAACGCCGAACAACTGTGGAAGAGCCAGGGCCACCCGCTGAGCGAGTACATGTTCCACACCGCCCACCCCGATCTGAAGCTGGACTGATCAGAGCAGGCTGCCGGTCTGGGTCTGGGCGGGATGGCCCAGCACCAGGTCCACGTGGCTCAGGTCGTCCACCGAGAGGGTGCTGAGGTAGTCTTTCAGCGCCTCGTCGCGGATGAAGTCGGCGCCCGATTGGACTTCCAACAGCCGCTCCGGCGCCTGTGGGCGCGCGACAACAAAGCCTTGCACGTAGTCCACGCCGATTTCGGCCAGGGCTTCGACGGTTTCAAAGTCTTCCGCCCACTCGGCAATCGTCTTCATACCGAGGTTTTGCGCCAGGCTGACGATGGCTTCCACGATCGCCACGTTGGCCGGATGCCGGTTCATGTTGACGATGAAGCTGCCGTCGATCTTGAGCAGGTCGGCCGGCAGGTCTTTCAGGTAGGAAAACGAGGTGTAGCCGGCGCCGAAATCGTCCAGCGCCACCTTGGCGCCATAGCTGCGCACCCGCTCGATGAAGCGGCGCGTGTTGCCCATGTCGTGCAGGGCCACGCTTTCGGTGATTTCCAGGCACAGCCGCTGCGCCAGGTGGCGCCGCCGGTCGAGCAATGAAAACACGTCGTCCATGAAGCGTTCGTCATTCAGCGACGCACCGCTGAGGTTGAGGCAGACGAACTGGTTGTTCTTCAGGTCGTTCTGGTGCTGGTCCAGCCAGTCCAGGGTGGTGTGCAGCACCCAGCGGTCGATCACGCCCATGCGGCCGGCGTTTTCGCCCGCGTGGATCAGCCGGTCGGTGGGCACGCGGTCCCCGTGTTCGTCCTGCATCCGCAGCAGCACCTCGAAGTTGAGCGAGGCGTGCGGGGTGCGCAGCGACATGATGGGCTGCATTTCCAGGAACAGGCCGTCGATCTTCTGGTTGGTGGCCAGCCGCTCGATCAATTGCATCTCGGCCTCGTGTTCGGTGAACACGCGCGAGCCTTGTTCGTACACCACCAGGCCGCAGGGCTGCGCTTTTTTGGCTTGGCGGCAGGCGTGGTCGGCGGTGGAGACGATGTCTTTGGCTTGCGAGCCCGCGCTCACTTCGATCAGCCCGATGGAGCCACGCACCTGAAACGCTCGGTCGCCCACCTGGCACGGGCTGCTGGAAATGCGCGCCACAATCTCCCGGCACACCACTTCGGCGCGGTGCAGCGGGGTGTCTGTCATCACGACCAGGAATTCGTCGCCGCCCACCCGGCCCAGGTACATGTTGGGCCCCAGTGGCGACTGCACCCGCGCGCACACGTCTTGCAGCACCACGTCGCCCGCCGCGTGGCCGTACAGGTCGTTGATGAGTTTGAAGCGGTCCAGGTCCAGGTAGGCCACCGCCAGCGGCTTGCCGCGTCCCAGGCGTTGCAGGCCGCGCTGCAGCATGGTCTCGATCCCGCGCCGGTTCAGCACCTTGGTCAGCGTGTCGTGGTTCGCCAGGAACTGCAGGTGTTCTGTGGCCAGCGCCTTTTCCGTGATGTCCTGCAGCGATCCTTCGATCTTGTCGCTGGCCAGCGTGGCTTTGACGAGCAGGCGTTTGGGCGTTTGCCCCGGGCGTTCCAGTTGCAATTCCAATTCGGCCGCCGACCCGCCTTGGGTGCGTTCGGCCAGCAGTTGCCAGTCTTGCGCCGAGAACACCTGCTGCCAGGTGTCGTGCCCGGCGTCCAGCGTGCTCAGGCCCAACATGCCCATCAAGGCCGGGTTGGCGCTCAGCCAGCGGCCTTGCAGGTCCAGCGTGAACAGGCCGATCGGAATGACCTCGTAGGCGTGGCGCAGCTCTTCCTGCGCGGCCAGGCGTTGCTGATGTTCTTGGCGGATTTGCTCGGCAATGGCCAGCGAGGCCAGCAGGCTGGAGGTGAGGGCAGCCGTGACGCTGTTGACGGTGCCGATCAGCGCCTTGGCGCCCAGGGCCGCCGCAATCACTTCGTACAGGCTGGCAAACAGCGCCACGGTGATGGACGCCGCGTACCACATGGCCACGCGCGAACGGGTTTGCAGCAGGATGCGCGCCAACGCGTAAATGAGCACCGCGGTGCCCAACGCGGTGCTGACCCAGATGATGCGCAGAAAATCGCCGTAAGGCAGGATCAACGCCAGCGCCACCAAGGGCAGGCAGGCCCATTGCACCCAGCGCAACATGCCTTCGCAGCGCGCTTTGACAAGGTCGTTCTCGAACAAGGCCTTGAACAGCACCACCGTGGCCAAAAAGTACAACGCCAGCGTGAGCGGGCGCAACTGGGCCAGCCACGCGTAGGGAATGCTCTGGCCCAGCCACTGCGCGTCCCAGCCCATGGACAGGGCAGCCATGCGCAGGTTCACCACCAGCCAGGCGGCAAACAGCAGGTAGTGCCGGTTGTGGTTGATGAAACCGGCAATCAGCGTGAACAGCGCCAGCATGAGGATGCCGCCGTCGAGCAAGCCAGAGTTGCGGTGGAATTCAGCCTCGCGCACCGCCAAGTCGCTGGCTGGCCAGGCTTTGGCGGTGAAGCGCGCCGGCCCGGCAAACTGCGCTTCGCACAGCACTTGCGAAACAGTGGGGTAGCTCAGCGCGAAGCCCGCCCGGGAGTGGCGCAAATGCCCGCTGGCCTGGTTGCGGTCGATGTTGCCCAGGGGCGACAGGGTTTGCGCGTCCCAGCAACGCATCGCGTTGGCGTGGCGCGACGGGAACTCCAGCACGTCATCGGGTGTGGGGGCCGGCAGCAGCAGCCAGAACGGCAGGGAGGACAGTTTGGTGTCGAGCTGTTCGACCGCCGGGATGCTCTCCAGGCGCGCCAAGGCCTGTTCCGGGGTCAGATTGCGGGCATCGTCACGCAGCGACTGAAACGCCAGCGTGCGCCCTTGCCCCGGGGGGTACTGGCTGTTCCACAGGCCCAGCGCCACCAAGGTGAAGAGGGCAAAGAAAACGGGAATCCAATAGGCCGAGAAAACCTGCAAAACCCTGTCGATCCCGGTGCCCAAGCCGGGCATGCCGTGGGTTCGGGAGGGAAATCCGGAGGTCATGAAACGAGTGCTGTCCTGTGCGTGGCGCGACCGGCTCCCTGGCGCAATGCTGAGAATTTTTGTTTCTTGCCATTATGCGTGTTTCCGCTGGCGTTTTCCGCGCTGTGCCACACTCGCGGCCATGGAAAAAACAGACATGGCGCGGGAGGCGTTGGCAGTGTTCGACCGCTTGGTGCAAGAGCACGCCGCCTTGCGCCCCCGGCCGGGCCAACGCCTGATGGCCGAACAGGTGGCCTGCGTGTTCAGCGAAGCGGACCTGGGGCGACCGGCCGAGCCCACCGATGACGACGAGCCCCCCGAGCCCGCCGCGCGCTCGATCGCGGTGATCCAGGCCGGCACCGGGGTGGGCAAATCGCTGGCGTACTGCGCGCCGGCCATTGCCTTGGCCTTGCGGCGACAGACGCGGGTGATGATCTCCACCGCCACCGTGGCACTGCAGGAGCAATTGGTCAACAAGGACTTGCCGGCGCTGGCGGGCAGTTTTGGGCAGCCGTTTCGTTTTGCCCTGGCCAAGGGGCGCGGGCGGTATGTGTGCAAACTCAAGCTGGAACGCTGGATGGCGCCAAGCGATGCCACCGACCACCCCGACAGCGACGTGGACGACTTCGCGGAGGACGACCTGTTCCAGGACGCCCCAACGCGTGGCACCGCGCTGCCAGACGCCGATGACAGCGCCCGCCGCACCGCCTACGCCACCATACACGCCGATTTGGTGAGCGGCCGCTGGAGTGGCGACCGCGACACCCTGGCCCAGCCGCCGGATGCGCAGTGGTGGCAGGCGGTGGCGGCGGACGTGAGTTCCTGCACCGCCAAACACTGCCCCTCTTACGGGCAGTGTAGTTATTTCGAGCAGCGCAAGCAATTGGTGGGCGCGCAGGTGATCGTGGTCAACCACGACCTGCTGCTCAGTTCACTGGGGTCGCGCGCCTTGCCCGAGCTGGACAACTGCCTGCTGGTGTTGGACGAAGCGCACCACCTGCCCGGCATCGCGCTGGACCAGTTCGCCAGCCACATGGATTTGTCCCACCTGACCTGGATCGACCGCCTGGCCAGCCGGGCGTTGAAAGTGGGCGGCTTGTTGGCGGTGGAGGAACTGGCCGATGTGCCCAAACACGCCGCCTTGCTGCGCCAGGGTTTGCAAGACCTGGCCCGCTTGGTGATGCACCAGTACGGCGATGCCCTGCGCGAGAACGCGCAACGCGCCTGGGGGCCAGCCCGCAGCGGCGCCGACTCCACTGCGCGTGTGCGGCTGGCGCAAGGGCGTTTGCCCGATGTGCTGGTGACCCCGGTGGCGCAGGTGGCCCACAGCGCCCAGGTGTTCATGGACGCCTTGCGGGTCCTGAGCAAGGCCTTGCGGGCGGAAATTCGAGATCACCCGGACGAAGCACGGCGCCTGGCCACCTACTACGTGCAGTTGGGCAGCCTGGCGCCCAGGCTGGAAGCGGTGTACGCCACCGCCCACCATTTGCTCCAACAACCCGAAGAGGGCGGCAGCCCGGTGGCCAAATGGTTCACCCAGCAAACGCGCGGCGACCACCTGCTGCTGCAGGCCCACGCCAGCCCCACCTTGCCCGGCACCACCCTGCGCCACCACCTGTGGCAGGCGGTGCGGGGCGCGGTGTTGACCTCGGCCACGCTGACCAGTTGCGGCCGGTTCGACTTTTTCCTGAAAGAAGCCGGCTTGAGCGGTGACCCCGACGTGGTGGCGGTGGAGGTGCCCAGCCCGTTCGACTTTCAGCGCCAGGGCCGGTTGGTGCTGGCCGGCACCCAGGCCGACCCCAAAGACGTGGAGGCCTACACCCGCCAGATGATCGATGCCTTGACGCGCGACTTGGCCCCGGTGCAGCACGGTGCGCTGGTGCTGTTCACCTCGCGCGAGCAAATGCGCCGTGCGAGCGAGGCGCTGTCGCCCGCATTGCGCGAGCGGGTGTTGGTGCAGACCGAATGGCCACGCGCGCAGTTGCTGGCCCGCCACCGCCGACGGGTGGAAGAAGGCGAGCCGTCCATCATTTTCGGGCTCCAGTCGTTCGGCGAGGGCTTGGACTTGCCCGGGCGCTTGTGCGAAGACCTGTTCATCACCAAGCTGCCTTTCATGCCCCCGGACGACCCGGTGGGCGAGGCGCGCGCCGAATGGCTGCGTGCGAACGGCCGCGATCCGTTCATGGAGTTGGTGGTGCCGGCCACCGCGATTCGGCTGGCGCAGTGGGTGGGCCGTGCCATCCGCACCGAGGAGGACGAGGCCCATGTTTACATCTACGACCGGCGGCTGAGCACCACCAGCTATGGGCAGCGCTTGCTGCAGGGGCTGCCACCGTTTGCCCGCTTGACGGCCTGACGCCCGGTACCGTCAGATCGGGTCGGCCAGCAGCTTGGAAATGGCAGCCAGGTTGGCGGGGCTGGGTTTCTGGGGCGCCATTTCGTCTTCCTCGGCGGTGGCGTTTTCGTGCGCCTGGATGGCGTTCACCATGGCGTACTGGTTGTCCCACGACAGGGTTTTGCCTTCAGGGCACATGTCGCGCAGGGTGCCGAACCAGTAGTAGCCGTCTTCGCCACCAAAGAGTTTGTCGATGGCGCCAGCGTCGCCGGACTTGATGCCTTGGGCCGACAGGATGAGTTTGAGCTTGTGGTGGGACAGGGAGTAATGCATGAAGGGCGTTGACGCTTGACAAAGAGCGGTGGATTCTAAGGTCCAGCTTGAGGGCAGCGCGCGGCGGCGCTCACGCTTCCTGGAAGCGGTAGGGCGTTTGCCGGTCTTGCGCGTCTTGGTCGCGGAACTGCCGGGGCGACTGGCCGGTGGTGCGTTTGAACACCTTGGAAAAGCCGAATGCGTCCTGGTAGCCTACGGCCTGGGCCACCTGCTCCAGCGTCTGCCGGGTGTCGCACAGCAACTGCATGGCTTTTTGCATGCGCAGGGTGCGCAGGTGGTTCAGCGGGGTGTCGCCCATGGCTTGCCGAAACCGCTCGGCCAGCGCCGAACGGGACAGACCGGCTTTCTGCCCCAGTGCGTCTAGGGTCCAGGGGTGGCTCAGGTTGCGATGCATCAGCGTCAGCACCTGGCGGACGGCCCGGTCGTTGATGCCGTGGTGCCAGCCGGGGGTTGCGGGGTTTTCACGCTGTGCCATTTCGCGCAGGGCGAACGCGAACAGGGCGTCCAGCAGGCCATGGGTGGCGGAGGTGGCACCGGGGGCATCGCCTTGCAATTCGCGGTCCAGCAGGCCCAGCGTCAGGGGCAGGGGCGACAGGGGCGGCAAGGTGGCGCCACGCAGCACAAACCACGGGGGCAGTTGCTGCAAGAACGGGTGCAAAGGGGCGTGCCACAACTGGTAAGCCGCGCTGATGACCTGGGCCGCACCGGGTTGGAGGGCTGGGCTGGACTCGGTGCCCGCCAAGTCAGCCACCGCGATGGTGATGCTGTGTTGCGGCGGTTGCGGGCTCAACGACAGTTGATGCACGCAACCGCGTGCCATCAGCACCAGATCGCCCGCTTGCAGTGCCAGCGGTTCGGCCAAATTGGGAGCGTGCACATACGCCTGGCCCCGTGTGACGGCGTGCAGCCCAAAGCTGCGTTCGCAAGGGAATCGCAGGCCATGGTCGCTGGACAAACCGTGCACGTCCAGCAGCCGGCGTTTGAGGCCGGCGGTTTGCAAAATCTCTGAAAGCATGTCCATAGGTTCGAATTTTATGGACGATTGAACATGAAATCAAGAATTTCATGCATTTCATTCTTTTCGGGTTGGGTTCAAACTGGCGTTCCTTTCTTTCAACCACTTCAGGAGTGTTTTTGATGACCACCACCCTCGTGATCGGTGCCCATGGCCAGATTGGTTCCGCCCTGGCCGGCTTGCTGGCCACCCAAGGGCAGACCGTGCGGCGCGGCACCAGCCGTGCACCCACCCAACCCAACGAAGTGCAGCTGAACCTGGCCACTGGCGAAGGCGTGGCCCAGGCCATGGCCGGTGTGGATCAGGTGTTTTTGATGGTGCCGCCCGGTTTTGCCAACCAGCACGAGCTGGCCATCCCGGCCATCGACGCCGCGCAGGCCGCCGGTGTGCGCAAGGTACTGTTCCTGTCCGCCATGGGCGCCAACGCCGACGACCACATCCCGTTGCGGCAGGCGGAGCTGCACCTGGAGCGTTCCGGCTTGGCGTGGAACGTCATCCGGCCCAACTGGTTCATGCAGAACTTCCACACTTTCTGGTTACACGGCATCCAGAGCCAGGGGCAAGTTTTCCTGCCGGTGGGCAACGCCCAGGGCAGCTTCATCGACACCCGCGACATCGCCGCCGTGGCCGCGCGATTGCTCACGTCCGATGACTTTGTGAATGCGGCCTACGACCTGACCGGCAGCGAATCGTTCGACCACGCCCAGGTGGCGGCTGTGCTGTCCGAAGCCGCGGGCCGCCCGATCGGCTACACCGACATTCCCGAAGACGCAATGCGCCAGGGCCTGCTGGGCGCCGGTTTGTCGGCGGATTACACCGAATTCCTGCTGGTCATCCTGGGCGCGTTCAAGGCAGGCTACGCCGCTCGCATCACCGACGAGGTGCGCCGCATCACCGGCCGCGAACCCATCACCTTGAAGCAGTACGCGAGCGAGCACCGGCAACACTGGCAGTGATCAACGTGCGCAGCACCTCTTCCGCCGTGACCGGCGCATTCACCGCCGCCGGTTGCCCGCCCGCCTGGGCCACCGCATCGCGCAGCGCTTCGTACACGCTCACGGCCAGCATGAACGGCGGCTCGCCCACCGCCTTGCTGCCGTGCACGTTGTCCTCGCGGTTGGGTTCGGGCCACAGGTCCACTTTCAGGTGGGCCGGCACGTCGCCGGTGGTCGGTATCTTGTAAGTGCTGGGCGCGTGGGTGCGCAGCAGGCCGTGGTCGTCCCACACCAACTGCTCGGTGGTCAGCCAGCCCATGCCTTGCACAAAGCCCCCTTCGATCTGCCCAATGTCGATCGCTGGGTTGATGCTGTGGCCCACGTCGTGCAGGATGTCCACCTTGAGCACGCGGTTCTCGCCGGTCAGCGTGTCGATGGCGACTTCGGTGCAGGCCGCGCCGTAGGCAAAGTAGTAGAACGGCCGGCCCAGCATGGTGGTCTTGTCGTAGTGGATCTTGGGCGTGCGGTAGAACCCGTCGCTCCACAG
>CAZSZN010000003.1:0-36497 GCA_964610405.1 uncultured Macromonas sp.
GAGATCTTCCACGGTCCTCTGTCCATGGCATCGCACGCGCTGTCCACCCCGCCGCTGTACCTGGCCGCTGGTGGTGCGGTCACCGCTTGGTACATGTACATGGTCAACCCGGCCGTCCCGGCCGCCATCGCCAAGGCGTTGCGCCCGCTGATCGTGGTCCTGGAGAACAAGTACTTCATGGACTGGATCAACGAGAACATCATCGCCAAGGCCGCGCGCGGTATCGGCATCGGCCTCTGGAAGGGCGGCGACCGCGGCATCATCGAAGGCGCGGTGGTGAACCTGAGCTGGAAGATCGTTGGTTTGGTGTCGGGCGTCGTGCGCCGCGCCCAGACCGGTTTCCTCTACCACTACGCGTTTGTGATGATTGCCGGCCTGCTGGCGTTCATGACCTATTTCGTGTGGCTCGCCAAATAAGGAGAAGAACAACATGGGTTTGCTGAGCCTTGCGATTTGGGTTCCCATCCTGTTTGGGGTGGTGTTGCTGGCCATCGGCCGCGACGAGCACGCCAACGCCGTCCGCTGGATGGCCTTGGTGGGCGCTTTGTTGGGGCTGGCCGTCACGGTGCCCCTGTACACTGGTTTCGAAGTCGGCTCCGCTGCGTTGCAGTTCGTCGAGAAATCGGTCTGGATCGAGCGTTTCAATGTGCACTACCACCTCGCGGTGGACGGCATTTCGCTCTGGCTGGTGCTGCTGACCGCGTTCATCACCGTCATCGTGGTGATCGCGAGCTGGGAATCGATCACCGAGCGCGTCAATCAGTACATGGGGGCATTCCTCATCCTGTCCGGTTTGATGATCGGCGTGTTCGCCGCTGCCGACGCGATGCTGTTCTATGTGTTCTTTGAAGCCACGCTGATCCCGATGTACCTCATCATCGGCATCTGGGGTGGACCGAACAAGATCTACGCGGCGTTCAAGTTTTTCCTGTACACGCTGCTCGGCTCGCTGCTGATGCTGGTCGCTCTGATTTACCTGTACAACGTCTCGGGTGGCAGCTTCGACTTGGCCACCTGGCACAAGCTGCCCTTGGCTTCGGGCGCACAGACCGCACTGTTCTTCGCCTTCTTCGCTGCATTTGCGGTGAAGGTACCGATGTGGCCGGTGCACACCTGGTTGCCCGACGTGCACGTGGAAGCGCCCACAGGCGGTTCCGCCGTGCTGGCCGCCATCATGCTGAAGCTGGGGGCTTATGGCTTCCTGCGGTTCTCGCTGCCCATCGCTCCCGATGCATCGCACGAGTGGGCCGGGCTGATGATCGGCCTGTCCCTGGTGGCCGTGATTTACGTCGGTCTGGTGGCCATGGTCCAGCAGGACATGAAAAAGCTGGTCGCGTACTCGTCGGTGGCGCACATGGGTTTTGTGTCGCTGGGCTTCTTCCTCTTCAACGACCTGGCCGTGTCGGGTGCCATCGTGCAGATGATCGCCCACGGTTTCGTGTCTGCCGCCATGTTCCTGGGCATCGGCGTGCTGTACGACCGCGTGCATTCCCGTGAAATTGCCGATTACGGTGGTGTCATCAACACCATGCCCAAATTTGCGGCGTTTGTGCTGCTGTTCACCATGGCCAACGCCGGTCTGCCCGGCACCGCTGGCTTCGTCGGCGAGTGGATGGTGATCCTGGGCGCGGTGAAAGCCAATTTCTGGGTCGGCATGGCGGCCGCCAGCGCGTTGATTTTCGGCGCCTCTTACTCCTTGTGGATGTTCAAGCGCGTCTACCTGGGCCCGGTGGGCAACGACCACGTCAAGGAACTGCTCGACATCAACAAGCGCGAGTTCCTGGTGATGGCCCTGCTGGCGGTGATGGTGCTGTACATGGGCATCCATCCCAAGCCGTTCACCGACG
Source organism: uncultured Macromonas sp. (assembly GCA_964610405.1). Classification (GTDB taxonomy): domain Bacteria; phylum Pseudomonadota; class Gammaproteobacteria; order Burkholderiales; family Burkholderiaceae_C; genus CAZGDZ01. The sequence goes on from CAZSZN010000003.1 coordinate 1,848, forward strand.
TGATGAACCCCTCGGTCGTGGAGCTGCTCAAGCACGTGGCCGTGACCAAGCTGCCCTGAGGCTGACGCTGATCGCCCATCACAGATTCGAAAGAGCAACCCATGATTGACAGTATCAGCTTGGCCATGGTCATGCCGGAGATCATTCTCCTGGTGATGACCAGCCTGATCGCGATTTACGACCTGTTCGTGTCGTCCCCAGGCCGTGTTTCCACCTACCGCTTGACCTTGTTGACCCTGGCCGTTGTGGCCGGTCTGGAGGGTTACATGGGGGCCAGCGGCCAGACCCTGAGTGGTTTCGGTGGCATGGTCGTCAATGACCCGATGGCTGCTTGGCTGAAGTGCTTTGCCGCCGTGGCCATGATCGTCACGCTGGTCTACGCGCGCCCTTACGCCTTGTCGCGCGACATGCTGCGCGGTGGTGAACTGTTCTCGCTGTCGTCCTATTCCTTGCTGGGCATGTTCATCATGATCTCGGCGCACAACTTCCTGGTGTTGTACCTGGGTTTGGAATTGCTGACGCTGGCCGGCTATGCGCTGGTGGCATTGCGCCGCGATGACCTGCGGGCCACCGAAGCCGCTATGAAGTACTTCGTGCTGGGTGCGCTGGCCAGTGGCTTCTTGCTCTACGGCTTGTCGCTGCTGTACGGTGCCACCGGTTCGCTGGATATCGCCGTGGTGGCGCAGGCGATTGGCGCCAGCGGCGAGAAGTCGCAGGTGTTGATCCTGGGCGTGGTGTTTGTGGTGGCGGGTCTGGCGTTCAAGCTGGGTGTGGTGCCTTTCCACATGTGGGTGCCCGACGTCTACCACGGTGCCCCGACCGCCGTCACCTTGATGATCGGTGGTGCGCCCAAACTGGCCGCGTTCGCCATCGTGATGCGTTTGCTGGTCGAAGGGCTGATGCCGCTGGCCGTGGATTGGCAGCAAATGCTGGCCGTGCTGGCGGTGGTGTCACTGCTGGTGGGCAACCTGGCTGCCGTTGCACAAAGTAACTTCAAGCGCATGCTGGCGTTCTCCACCATCGCGCAAATGGGCTTCATGTTGCTGGCGTTTGTGGGTGGCGTGGTGAATGGCGATGCCTCCAACGCGGCCAACGCTTACGGCGCGGCCATGTTCTACGTCGTCACCTACGTGTTGACCACGCTGGCCACCTTTGGTGTGATGCTGCTGCTGTCCCGCGAAGGTTTCGAGTCGGAAGAAATCAGCGATCTGGCGGGCTTGAACCAACGCAGTCCCTTGTACGCCGGCATCCTGGCGGCCTGCATGTTCTCGCTGGCCGGTGTGCCGCCGTTGGTGGGCTTCTACGCCAAGCTGTCGGTGCTGCAAGCGCTGCTGCAGGCCGGTGGTGGCCTGTATGTGGGCTTGGCCGTGTTTGCGGTCCTCATGTCGCTGATTGGTGCGTTCTACTACCTGCGCGTCATCAAGGTGATGTACTTTGACGCCCCCACCCAGACGGCGGCCATCGTCGCTCCGATGGACGTGCGCGCTGTGCTGACCTTGAACGGTGCCTTGGTGCTGGTGCTGGGCCTTGTCCCTGGTGGCTTGATGGCTCTTTGTGCCAACGCCATACAGGCCATGATGGTCTGAGTTAATCTCGGGACATGACAACCACGACCGCCGTCTGGCTGGTGATTGCACTGGCCTTCATCACCGCCAACCTGCCTTTCCTGAACGAACGCTGGCTGGCGGTCTGGCCTGCGCGCAGCGGTCACAAAGGGCTGGCGGGTCGATCGTTCGAGCTGGTCGTCTGGTACCTGCTGGTGGGTGGACTCGGGTTGGCCCTCGAGCAGCACTTGGGCCAGATCTACCCGCAGGGGTGGGAGTTTTATGCCATCACCGGTGCCATGTTCCTCACCCTGGCGTTCCCCGGTTTTGTGTTCCGCTATCTGGGGCGGCGTCGCTGAGTTCTGCACATGGCCTTGTTGCCTGAGTTGCAGCCCGCCCACCTGAAGGAGACGCCGCTCAGTTCCGAGACGGTGTTTCAAGGGGATTTTCTGCATGTCCGGCGCGACACAGTGCGTCTGCCGGACGACAGCACCACCACGCGCGAGTATGTGGTGCATCCCGGGGCGGTGATGATCGTTCCGCTGTTGGACGACGGGCGTGTGGTGGTAGAGCGCCAATACCGCTACCCGTTGCACCGCGCGATGATTGAATTCCCCGCAGGCAAGCTGGACCCTGGTGAGTCGGTGCTCTCCTGCGCCCAGCGTGAGTTGGCCGAAGAGACCGGTTACCGAGCCGCCGAATGGGCGCGGGCGGGGGTGCTGCACCCGGTCATTTCCTACGCCACCGAATTCATCGACATCTGGTTTGCCCGAGGGCTCACGCTTGGCCCGCAACGGCTGGACGAGGGCGAATTGCTGGATGTGCTGGCGGTCACGCCGGCGGAACTGATGCAGGCTTGTCGTGACGGCCAGTTGACCGACGCCAAGACGCTGACCGGTTTGCTGTGGCTGCAACAGGTGCAGCGCGGCGAGTGGACGCTGGATTGGCAACGGATCTCGCCATGAAGGTGCTCGATTTGCATGGCGCCTGCGGGCATGTGTTTGAAGGCTGGTTCGGGTCCGAGGCGGATTTTCTGGACCAGTTGAGCCGGGGTTTGCTGGAGTGCCCCTTGTGCGGTGATCGCCAGATCACCAAACGCTTGAGCGCGCCGCGACTGAACCTCTCGCGCAGCACCGAGCCCACGGTGCAAGCTTCCGACAAGGCTCCATCTGCCCCATCCAACCCAACGCCTGCGGTGCCGGCTGACGGTATGGCCGCGGTGCAGGCCGCTTGGTGGCGGGCGGTCCGCGAGGTCGCTGCGAAGACAGAGGACGTGGGTGACCAGTTTGCCCAGGAGGCCCGGCGTATCCACCAAGGCACGTCGCCGGCCCGTGACATTCGGGGCCGGGCCACGTTGCAAGAAGCGCAAGCCCTGGTGGAAGAAGGGGTGGACGTGCTGCCGCTGCCCGACCTGCCGGTGTTCAAAGCCAACCTGCAGTAGGGCAGCAACGCCGCAGAAGCGTCAGGGGTACAGGCCCCGCAGGTCGCGCGCGTGGAGGATGCGGTGGCAGGCCACGATGAAGGTGGCGGTGCGCAAGCTCACCTTGTGCTGTTCGGCGACTTGCCAGATGCCGTCAAAAGCGCCTCGCATCACCTTCACCAGCCGATCGTTGATTTCGTCCTCGCTCCAGAAGAAGCTGGAGAAGTCCTGCACCCATTCGAAGTAACTCACTGTCACCCCGCCTGCGTTGGCGATCACGTCGGGCAACACCAGAACGCCGCGCTCGTGCAGGATGTCGTCTGCCGCCGGGGTGGTGGGGCCGTTGGCACCTTCAATCACCATCCGGGCCTGAATGCGCCCCGCGTTGTCGGCAGTGATCTGTTGTTCCAGTGCGGCGGGAATCAGAATGTCGCACGGCACGTCCCAGAACGCGTCCTTCGACAGGGCTTCTGCACCGGGGAAACCGGCGACCGAACCGGTCTCGCGGATATAGGCTTGCAGTGCCGTCACGTCCAAGCCGCGCGCCTGGTAGATGGTGCCGGCATGGTCCTGCACCGCCACCACGCGGGCGCCTGCGTCGGCGAACAACCGTGCGGACACGCCGCCCACGTTGCCAAAGCCCTGAATCGCCACCGCCGCCCCCTGGATCTGCAGGCCAATGCGGTGGGCCGCTTCGACCCCCACCGTGTAGACCCCGCGACCGGTGGCTTCCCGGCGGCCCAGAGAGCCGCCCAGGTCCACCGGCTTGCCCGTGACCACGCCGGTGGCGGTTTCCCCCACGTTCATCGAGTAGGTGTCCATCATCCACGCCATCACCTGCTCGTTGGTGTTGACGTCGGGTGCTGGGATGTCCTTGGTGGGGCCAATGATCAGGCCGATTTCGCTGGTGTAGCGGCGCGTGACCCGCTCCAGCTCAGCCATGGACAGTTTGCGAGGGTCCACCCGAATGCCGCCTTTGGCGCCGCCGTAAGGCACGTTCACCGCCGCGTTCTTGATCGACATCCAGGCCGACAGGGCCATCACTTCGGACAGGGTCACGTCCTGGTGAAAACGCACGCCGCCTTTGCCCGGCCCGCGCGAAGTGTTGTGCTGGACCCGGTAGCCTTCAAAGTGAGCAACGGTGCCGTTGTCCAGGTGGATGGGCACATCGACGATCAGGATCCGTTTCGGCCGCTTCAGCGTTTCCACCCATTGGCTGAGCTTGCCCAGGTAGGGCGTGACGCGGTCCACCTGTTGCAAGAAGATGCCCCATGGGCCCAGGTGGTCTGCCTGCAGGTAGGAGGGCAGGGCGTGGGTGGTCACAGAGGTCGGGTGTTCGGTATGCGGGTTCATGTCCGTCTTGAAAGTGAAACAGGCTTTCAAGCTTATTCACACGCCCGCCATCTGTCCAAGGCCAAGCTGCAATTGCGTCATGCATGAAATGCATAACCCTGATAACGGTGTTCAGCGGGTCGGCTCCAGGGGACGGGGCACCATGGGGCGCCACTCCACGGTGGAAGGCAGCGCGGCGGTGGCGCTGGCCGGCGTGCTATACGCCTGTCCATTGACCCGCAAGCCTTGGGCGGACATTTTGGATGCCGTGGCCGGGCCGATGCCTCTGACGCGGGCGATGAAATCGGCCCAATCGCGAAACGGACCGGCGTGGCGTGCGGCGATGATTTTGTCGCGGGTGCTGGGGCCGATGCCCTTGATGGCCACCAGATCGTGCGCTGGGGCCTGGTTGACTTCCAGGGCCGCATGGGCCTGAAACGCACACAAAGCCATGGCCAGCGCGGTCCGGGACGCCCAGCGGCGCCATGTGACATGCAGCAGCATGAAATTTCTCCCTGAATGTGTCGAGGCACAATGTTGTGCACTCACTGTAACCGAGGTTCATGCGCCTTTCATGATTTTCGACCCCGCCAGCGTCCCCGTCATCGGCACCGACGCCCACTTGCCTGACGTGGCGCCAGAACACCTCACGCCGGCCGGCTTGCGTGCGCGCTTTCAGGCACCACCGATTTGGCAGCCCGAAGTGCGGGAGGAACCACGCTTCAGCGATCGCGCACCTGCCCCGGCGGCGGTCTTGCTGCCAGTGGTCATGCGTCCCACCCCCACCGTGCTGCTGACCCAGCGCACCAGCCACCTGCCCACCCATGCCGGGCAAATCGCTTTCCCAGGGGGCAAGGTCGATCCGCATGACGATGGCCCGGTCGCTGCCGCGTTGCGCGAAGCCGAGGAGGAAATCGGGCTGCTGGCGCCGCAGGTAGAAGTGCTGGGCACCTTGCCCGTCTACACCACGGGCACCGCGTTTGTCATCACACCCGTCGTGGCGCTGGTCTTGCCCGGCCATGCCTTGGCGCCCAATCCTGGCGAGGTGGCGGATGTGTTTGAGGTACCGCTGGCATTTTTGATGAACCCCGCCCACCACCGGCGCCACGAAACCCTTTGGGAAGGACGCATGCGGCAATGGTTCTCAATGCCGTACCTGGATCGGGGTCGCGAGCGCTTCATCTGGGGCGCCACGGCGGGCATGTTGCGCAACTTCTACCGCTTTCTGGTCGCCTGAGTTGCATCACCCCGTTATGATGCGGCCATGAGTTTCTTCGCGATTTTGCTGGCTTTGCTGCTGGAGCAGGCGCGACCCCTGGGGCCCGACAACGCGGTCCATCGGGTGGCTTTGGCTTGGGTGCATTGGGCGCAACGCACCGTGGATGCAGGGCAGCGCCTGCACGGCTGGCTGGCGTGGTTGACGGCGGCTGTGGTGCCTGCGTTGCTGTCAGCCGTCATCTACCTGGTGCTGGACGCCTGGAGTGGGTTGCTCGCTTTCGCATGGCTGGTGGCCATTCTGTACGTCACCCTTGGCTTTCGGCAGTTCAGCCACCATTTCACGGCCATCCGCGAGGCGTTGGAGTCGGGCGACGAAGCTCGGGCTCGCGAGATTCTGGCCTATTGGCGCGAAGTGGATGTGGCGCAGTTGCCCCGCCAAGAACTGCTGCGTCATGTGATCGAGCACGCCATGCTGCAGGCGCACCGGCATGTCTTTGGCGTGCTGGTGTGTTTTGTGGTCTTCGCTGCGCTGGGCTTGGGCCCCGCTGGTGCGGTGTTGTACCGGTTGGCGGAGTACGTCTCGCGCTCGTGGACCGCCCGTCGTGAAGAGGGGGCGCCCAGCGAAGCGGCCGGCCAGGCGGCGGCACAGGCTTGGCGTTGGACCGATGCGGTACCGGTGCGGGTGACGGCGGTGGCGCTGGCGGTGGTTGGCAATTTTGAGGAAGCGGTGGCCAGTTGGCGCCAGGATGCCCGGCATTTTCCCGACCCCAACGATGGTGTCTTGCTCGCCGCGACGGCAGGCGCCATCAACGTGCGCTTGGGGGGGCAGCCGCTCGACCCGGCTCTGGGCGCTGAACAGGGCGCACCTGTGACCGATGGCCGCACACCGCAACTGGCGCACTTGGCCAGTGTGGTGGGGCTGGTATGGCGCAGCGTGGTGTTGTGCCTGTTGCTGCTCGCCTTGGGGGTGTTGGCACGCCTGGTTTGAGGCTGGGGGGCGCCGCAGCCCACTCAGTAACGGGTTTGCGAGAGTTCTTCGAACAGTTCGTCGTAAATGCGGTAGCGCTGTGGACTGATGCCCGGTTGTTCACCGACTGCCGCGCGCACCGCGCAGCCGGGCTCGTGTCGGTGGCTGCAGTTGTAAAAACGGCATTGGCCCAGGTAAGGCGCAAAGTCGGGCAGACAGGCGGCCAGTTGAGTCGGTTCCAGGTGGTGCAGGCCAAATTCCTGAAAGCCCGGGGAGTCGATCAGCGCCGTTTGCCGGCTGGCGTCCAGCCAGTACCAAGTGGTGCTGGTGGTGGTGTGGCGTCCGGAGTTCAGGGCTTTCGAAATTTCACCCGTCTGTGCCTGCGCCTGCGGCACCAAGCGGTTGATCAGTGTGCTCTTGCCCGCACCGGAGGGGCCCAGCACCAGCGTGGCCCGGCCTTGCAGGTGGGCGGCCAAGGCGTCGAGCGAGCCATCGTCAGACTTGAGGGCCAGGGGCAGCACGGTTTCGCCCATGTCCCGGTAGGGAGCAAGTCGGCTCCAGGCCCGGTCGAAAGCCGGTTGCAGGTCGCGCTTGTTCAACACCACCAGACAGGGAATGCGTTCGGCGCGGGCCGCGATCAAGGCGCGCATCAATTGCGATTCGGAGAACTCGGGCTCGGCGCCCAGCAGCAGCAGCACCAGGTCCAGGTTGGCCGCGAACGATTTGGTGCGCACCTCGTCCTGCCGGTACAACAGGTTGCGCCGTTCTTGCAGCCGTTCGATCGAGCCTTCGTCGCCGGTGGGCTGCCACAGCACACGGTCGCCCACCACCGCCTGGCTCTTTTTGCCGCGCGGGTGGCAGATCAGACGTTGACCGTCGTCGGTTTCCACCAGGCTGTGGCGCCCATGGCTGGCCACGACCAGCCCGCTGCGCAGGTTCGGGTTCGCCGGGCTCATGCGGCCACCGGCATGCGTGCCAGGCGTTCAGCTGCCGGTGGGTGCGAGTAGTAGAACTTCACGAACAGAGGGTCGGGCGTCAGGGTGCTCGCATTGTCCTGGTAGAGCTTGAGCAGGGCGCGTGCCAGATCACGCCCGTCGGCATGTTGCATCGCGAAGGCGTCGGCTTCGAACTCGTGCTGGCGCGACAGGTGGCTGCCCAGCGGGGTGATGAAAAACGTGACCAAAGGCACCACGCTGGCAAACAGCAGCAAGGCCAGCGCACTGTTGGGGCTGGTCAGGTTGGGGCTGACGCCCAGGCCAGTGTAAAACCACGCCTGGCCAGTCAGCCAGCCGAGCAGGGCAAAGCCCAGCAGGCTGGCCGCGAACATCCAGACGATCCGTTTCACGACGTGGCGATGGCGGAAATGGCCCAGCTCGTGCGCCAGCACGGCGTCGATTTCACCGGGGCTCAGGCGTTGCAGCAGAGTGTCGAAAAACACCACCCGTTTGGCGGGTCCGAACCCGGTGAAGTAAGCATTGGCGTGCGCGCTGCGCTTGCTGCCATCCATCACAAACAGGCCTTTGGCGCTGAAGCCGCAACGCGCCATCAGCGCTTCGATGCGCTGGCGCAAGCTTTTGTCCTGCAGTGGCTCGAAGCGGTTGAACAGCGGGGCGATGACGGTGGGGTAGAGCACCAGCAACAGCAGGTTGAAGCCCATCCAGGCCAGCCAGGCCCACAACCACCAGGCGGGGCCGGCAGCCTCCATCAGCCACAGCACCAGCGCCGCGATCGGCAGGCCGATCAGCCCGCCCACCAGCGCGCCTTTCAGGCCATCGCTCAGCCACAGGCCCAGCGTCGTTTTGTTGAAGCCAAATTGTTCTTCCAGGCGGAAAGTGCGGTACCAGGCCAGCGGCAGCTCCAGCAGCCCGCCCACCACGAAAAATGCGGCCAGCAGTGCCAGCTGCTGCCACAGGCCGGTGCCGAACAGGCCCAGCAAGGCTTCGTTCAGGGTGCTCAAGCCCCCCAACAGGGTCCAGCCCACCAGCACCGCCGCACCCAAAGCCATTTCGAGCACACCCAGCCGCGCTTTGGCGATGGTGTAGTCGGCCGCCTTTTGGTGCGCTGGCAGCGCGATGGTGTTGGCAAACGCCGCCGGCACGCTGCTCCGGTGCTGCGCGACATGTTTGACTTGGCGACCGACCAGCCAGAAACGGGTCAACAGGCCCGCCACCAGCAACACGCAAAAAGCGACCGTCCACAGGCCCGACGCTGAGTTGGAAACAACATTCATCCCTGCGAGTCTAGCGAAAAGGGTGAGCGTTGGCGCCGGATCGGCGAAAATCCGCCCCCATGACTGTTATTCACCCTCCTGCGGAGCCGCAGGCCACCGAGGCGCCCACCCTCACCAAGAGCGACCAGAACCTGGTCTGGATCGACTGCGAGATGAGCGGGCTGGACCCAGAGAAAGAGCGCCTGCTGGAGATCGCGGTGGTGGTCACCGGCCCCCAGTTGACGCCGAGGGTCGAAGGCCCGGTGCTGGTGATCCACCAAAGCGACGCCGTGCTGGACGGCATGGACAACTGGAACAAGGGCGCCCATGGGCGCAGCGGCCTGATCGGCAAGGTCAAGGCCAGCACGCTGACCGAGGCCGAGGCCGAGGCGCAACTGCTTGCCTTTGTCAAAGCCTATGTGCCGCGCAGCGCGGCGCCCATGTGTGGCAACAGCATTGGGCAAGACCGGCGCTTTCTGGTCAAGTACATGCCCAAGCTGGAGGCGTATTTCCATTACCGCAACCTCGATGTGAGCACCCTCAAGGAGTTGGCCAAGCGCTGGAAGCCCGAGGTGTACGCGTCGTTCAAGAAGCACCAACGGCACACGGCCTTGGCCGATGTGCACGAATCGATTGACGAATTGGAGCACTACCGCCACCATTTCCTGCGCTGATTCACCTTTTTCGACCTTTCCCGACGTCACCGACCGTGCCCCGACAGAGGGTTGGCGGCGATGAACACAAAAAAGACTTCAACATGAACATGTCATTGAAACCCGCCACCCGGGCGGGCGAAGAACACTTGCGCCAGATGCTGCGCTTGGCCGCTTCGGTGGCTTTTCTGATCGCGGTGGGCTTCTATGCCGCCTTCAGCACCGAATCGATCACTGGCCTGAGCAACCAGGCCTTGTGGTTCCTGATCGTGGCGGCCGCTGTGGGTGGTTACATGGCGATGAACATCGGTGCCAACGACGTGGCCAACAACATGGGGCCGGCAGTCGGCTCTGGCGCCATCAGCATGGGTTGGGCCATTCTGATCGCCGTGGTGTTCGAGGCGCTGGGCGCCATCATTGCGGGAGGGGAGGTGGTCGGCACCATCAAAGGTGGGATCATCGACTCCAACGCCTTTTCCGATCCCGAAAAATTCACTTGGCTGATGCTGTCTGCCCTGATTGCAGGGGCCGTCTGGCTGAATTTGGCAACGATGTTGGGTGCGCCCGTTTCTACCACCCACTCCATCATCGGTGCGGTGATGGGCGCTGGCATCGCGTCTGGCGGCTGGGGTCTGGTGAACTGGTCCACCATCGGCTCCATTGTGGCCAGTTGGGTGGTGTCGCCGGTCATGGGGGGGATCGTGGCTGCGGCCTTCCTGTACCTGATCAAGCACACCATCACCTACAAGAGCGACATGACGCAGGCCGCGACCCGCAACGTGCCCTTGTTGGTGGCGTTGATGGCCTGGGCTTTTGGTACCTACATGCTGCTCAAAGGGGTGTCGCAGCTGATCAAGGTGTCGTTTGGCATGGCGGTGTTGGCCGGCCTGGTGTTCGCGGTGGTGGTGTACTTTGCCGTCTCCAAGCCGATTGCCCGCGCCGCAAAACGGCAGCCCAATAACAAGGACGGGGTGAACGCCCTGTTCACCTGGCCGCTGGTGTTTTCCGCAGCGCTGTTGAGCTTTGCCCACGGCGCCAACGACGTGGCCAATGCGATCGGCCCGCTGGCCGCCATTTACGAAGCCCTGGTCAGCGGCGCTGTCGCCGCCAAGGCGACCACACCGCTGTGGATCATGGTGTTGGGCGCCCTGGGTTTGTCTGTGGGGCTGGCCCTCTACGGTGCTCGCCTGATCATGACGGTGGGCAAGGAAATCACTGAATTGGACCGCATGCGGGCCTACTCCATCGCCATGTCGGCCACCATCACCGTGATCGTGGCATCGCACTTTGGCATGCCGGTGTCGTCCACCCACATTGCGATTGGTGCGGTGTTTGGCGTGGGCTTCTTGCGCGAACTGCTCAAGGTCAACTATTCCAAGATGGAGGCGGTGATCCGGGCGGGCCACCAGGGCGAAGACAAGGAGGCGGTCGAGGCCTATTTGGTCCGTTTTGAAGCCGCGCCGGTGGAGGAGAAAAAGCGGATGCTGGCCGACATGAAGAAGCGCGCTGCCAGCCGCAAGGGCATGACGCCGGCCAAGCCCGAATCCACAGACGCCTCGCCGTTTGACAAGAAGGAACGCAAGGCTTTCAAGAAAGCCTACAAAAAGGAATTGGTCAAGCGTTCGGTGGTGATGCGCATTGTCGCGGCCTGGATTGTGACCGTGCCGGCCACGGCAGTCCTGTCGGCCATGGTGTACCACGGTATTGCAGCCCTGCTCGCCACGGCCTGACCGGGCTCTGAAAAAATAGCTTGGGGAAAACCCGGGCCTTGTGCGATAATTGTGGGCGCTGCTTAAAAGGCAGCGCTTACGCACATCTGCCTCACGCTCTGGCCTCGCGCCGGTGATACCCACCGGCCAGTCTGCAATTGCAGACATCGAAACGCCTCCTGCACGCTTTCTGTGTTCGGCCTCCCCAGGTCGCACGGGCCTGCCGATTTGTTTGTGGTTGATGTTTTTTGTGACCACGAACGGATCGGACGAACCGGGAACACCCTTTTCCCCGGCGGCCCGTTTCGTTCTATTGCGCTTTTCGCGCAAGGACGAAGACATGACGGATTTCCAACAAGCCTCCCAACTCGACCAGCTGGTGGACAGCGCCCTCGACGCTGCACCTGAAGCGGCTGTGGCCGCTAAAGCCCCCGCCGGCCCCAACCTGTTTGCCCAGTTGGGCCTGGCCGCACCCCTGGTGCAGGCCGTGACCGATCTGGGTTTCACCCAGCCCACCCTGGTGCAGCAGACCGCCATCCCCAAGGCCATGAAAGTGGGTGTGGAAGGCCACACCTACACCGACCTGATGGTGTCCAGCCAGACCGGCAGCGGCAAGACCGCCGCCTTTTTGCTGCCCGTGTTGCACACCCTGATCGAGCTGCAGGCCGAGGCCGAAGCGCGCGAACAGGCCGAGTGGGACGCCTTGGTGAAGCAGGCCGAAGCCGAAGGCAAGCCGGCCCCCAAGCGCGCCAAGCGCAAGAACCCGATGCTGGCCCGTCACTTCAAACCCGCCGTGCCGGGCGCCTTGGTGGTGTGCCCCACCCGTGAACTGGCCCAGCAGGTGGCGCACGACGCCATCGACCTGGTCAAGCATTGCCGCGGCCTGCGCATCGCCAACGTGGTGGGCGGCATGCCGTACCAGATGCAGATCGCCAAGCTGCAAAACGCCGATCTGGTGGTGGCCACCCCGGGTCGCCTGCTGGACCTGCAGCGCAGCGGTCAGATCCAGCTCGACCAGGTGCGCTTCCTGGTGGTGGACGAAGCCGACCGCATGCTGGACCTGGGCTTCTCCGACGACCTGGCCGAGATCAACCAGCTCACCATCAAACGCCACCAGACCATGATGTTCAGCGCCACCTTCGCGCCGCGCATCCAGTCGCTGGCCGCCCGCGTGATGCGCGATCCGCAGCGTCTGCAGATCGACACCCCGCAGGACAAGCACAGCAGCATTGAGCAGCAACTGTTCTGGTGCGACAGCCCGGAACACAAGCGCCAGTTGCTGGACCACTGGCTGCGTGACGCCAGCATCGACCAAGCCATCGTGTTCGCCAGCACCCAGATCGAGTGCGACGCGTTGGCCGAAGACCTGCAGCAGGCCGGCTTTGCCGCCGTGGCACTGCACGGTGCGCTGAGCCAGGGCCTGCGCAACCGCCGCCTGATGGCGTTGCGCAACGGCCAGGTGCAAATTCTGGTCGCCACCGACGTGGCGGCGCGCGGCATCGACGTGCCCACCATCACCCACGTGTTCAACTTTGGCCTGCCGATGAAGGCCGAGGACTACACCCACCGCATTGGCCGCACCGGCCGCGCCGGCCGCAAGGGCCTGGCCGTGACCATGGCCGAGTTCCGCGACCGCCGCAAGATCGGCGAGATCGAGGCCTACAGCCAGCAGGTCATCAAGACCGCGACCATCCCGGGTCTGGAGCCGAAGAAGCCGGTGTACGACTTCCGCAACGACCGTGGCGACCGCCGTGGTGGCCCGGGCCGTGGCGGCCGCAATGGCGGCGGTGGCGATCGCTTCCGTGGTGGTCCGTCGGGCGGTGGTTTTGCCGGTCGCGGTCAGGGCTACGGCCATGGCCATGGCGGCGACCGTGACCGCAGCGAGCGTGGTGACCGTGGCGGCGAACACCGTGGCGACCGCTTCCACGACAAGCCGTTCGCACCGCGCGGTGCCCGCCCGGCGGGTGAAGGCGCACGGGTTGGTTTTGGTGGTGGCGAGGGTCGTCAGTCCTTCGGTGACAAACGCCCGCGCACCCACGCGCCCAAATCGTTCGCTGGCAAAGGCCGCGCCAGCAGGTAACCCTGCATTTCGTCGCAGCCCCGTTCACGCAGGAAGGCCTGCTGGAACGGGGTTTCCACCCCTTCGGCGATCGTGATCAGCCCCAGGCTGTGTGCCATCTGAATGATGGTTTCCACGATGCTGGCGTCCTCAGGGCTGTCTTTCACGCCCCGCACGAAGGACTGGTCGATTTTGAGCTTGTGCACCCGGAAGCGCTTGAGGTGGTTGAGCGACGAGTAGCCGGTGCCGAAATCGTCCACCGACAGCCGAACGCCCAATTCCCGCAACGCGTCCATGGTGGCAATCGCCGCTTCCGGGTCGTGGGTGGTGGTGCTTTCGGTCAGCTCCAATTCCAGGCCGTCTGGGGCCAGTCCGGTGTCGCGCAAAATGCCGGCCACCATCTCGGTCAACCCGGGTTGGCGGAACTGCACGGCCGACAGGTTCACGGCCACCACCAGGTCTTGCAGGCCTTCGTTTTGCCATTGTTTGGCCTGGGCGCAGGCTTGGCGCAACACCCATTCTCCAATCGGCAGAATCAAGCCCGATGCCTCGGCGATGGGAATGAACTCGGCCGGTGAGACCGCGCCCCATTCCGGGTGGTGCCAGCGCAACAAGGCCTCCACCCCCACCAGGTGGCCGTCGCTCAAGGCGGCTTGCGGCTGGTAGTGCAGGCTCAATTCACGCCGCTCCACCGCCCGGCGCAGGGCATTTTCCAATTGCAGGCGCCGGATCGACAAGGCTTGCATCTCTTGCCTGAAGAAGGCGTAGCGGTTGCGCCCGTCTTGTTTGGCGCGGTACATCGCGGTGTCGGCGCAGCGATACAGGGTGTCGAAATCGGCGCCGTCGTCCGGGAACAGGGCGATGCCGATCGAGGGCGTGACCGTGAGTTCCTGTCCATCCACCGGGTAAGGCGTGGCCAGCCGCTCCAGCAATTGCTTGGCCAGATGGGTAGCGCCAGTGGCACTGGTGTCCGGTAACACCGCCACAAATTCGTCCCCTCCCAGGCGCGACACGGTGTCTTGTTCGCGCACCAGGTCGGCAATGCGTTGCGCCACTTGTTTGAGCAGTTGATCGCCGGCATGGTGGCCCAGCGAATCGTTGACGTGCTTGAAATGATCGAGGTCAATGAACAGCAGGCTCAACGGCGTCTTGTGGCGGCGCGCCATGCTCAGATCGTGCTGGACCCGGTCGCGCAGCAGGGTGCGGTTGGCCAGGCCGGTGAGGGGGTCGTAGTAAGCCAGATGCCGGATGCGGGCCTCCTGCTCGCGGCGCCGGCTGATGTCGCTGAAGATGGCTATGTAGTGGGTGGTTTCGCCCTGCGCATTCTGCACCCGGCTGATGGACAGCCATTCGGGGTAGGTGTCGCCATTGCTGCGCTGGTTCCACACCTCGCCTTGCCAGTGGCCGTGTTGCTCGATGTCTTGCCACATGGTGGTGTAGAACTCGGGCCCATGGCGCCCCGACGACAGCACACTGGGTTTTTGCCCCAGGATGTCGGCTTCGGTGTAGCCGGTGATGGTGGTGAACGCGGGGTTGACCTGGATGACGCGTTGCTCGGCGTCGGTGATGACGAAGCCCTCGCTGCTGCCCATGAAGAACTTGGCGGCCAGCGCGTATTGAGTTTCGGCGTCCTTGCGAGCGGTGATGTTGCGCGCCAGGGCGACGAAGCGCCAGGGCGCACCGTCGGCAGGCGGGCTGGGCGTCTTGGCGCTGATCGACAGTTCAAACCACTGCCGGCCTTGGGGCAAGGGCAGGGCGTATTGCCGCCCCATGGAACGGCCATGTTGCCGAGCTTCATCCAGTGCTGCGAGGATGGCGTTAGAGGCATCGGGGGGCAGCAGGTCACGCACGTTGTGCCCCAGGATCTGGTCGGCTGGCACCATCAGGTCGAGTTGGCTCTGGGTGTGCAGGTTGAAGATGGTGCCCTCGCCGTCGAGGTCGAACAGCAGGTCGGGAATGGCGCCGAGCGTGGCTTGCAGATCTTGGCGCACGGTTTCCACATCCCGCAAGCGCGCCTTGATTTCTTGCTCCAGCCAGGTGCCGCGCTGCCGTTGGTCCAGCAGCAGTTTCACCAGGAACGCCAGCATGGCACTGAACAGCGTGGCGGCCAGCGCATACAACCCCAGATTCAGCGGTTGGCCCCAGCCGTGTCGCGGGGCCACGCTCAGCGTCCATTCGCCGTTTGGCACCCGAACCACCCGGTCCACGGGGTGCTTCAAGGTGTGGCCTTCCCGTACCTGCAGCGATGCCGCAATCCGTTGGCGCTCGCCATCGGCGGGGCGCACGCGCCAGAGTTCGTAGTCGTAACCCAGTTCCGTCAGGCCGTCCAGGCCGGTGTCGGCCAGCGCTTCGGGGAAGCGGATGGCCACGTTGGCGAAGCCCCAGAACACCGCGGTGCCCTGATCGCCTTCGGGGCGAAAAATCGGCAGACGACCCACAACGCCCAGGCCTCCCTGGGCCAATTCCATCGGACCGGCCAGGGTGAGCTCGCCGGTGTCGCGGGTGTGGCGTGCTTCGGGGCCCTGGCGTGCGTCGTTGAGCTGGTCAAACCCGAGCAAGGGGCGGTTGCCCTCCAGCGGTGCCACGTAGCGCACCACCCCGCCGGGCGACAGCGAGAGCGCGGTCACTCCGGGGTACATGGGGAGGATTTCCTGCGCCACTGGCTCGAACTGCGACAGGTCGGCTGGGTTGGCGCGCACCATCGCTGCCATGAGGTAAGTCGACGATAACAGCCGCTGAACACGGCTTTGCACGGACTGAGCCTGGTCGCCAGCCACAGCCAGCAAGGTGGCACGCTGGGCTTCGGCCCGCCGCTCTTCAAGCTGCCACGACAAGCCGCCCAGTGCCATCACGCTGGTGGCGAACACCAGCAGGGCAATCAGCCGGTGGCGCCGCGCGTGCGGTAGGGTGGGGGGCATGGGCTTCTCACGACGTCTGGGGGAAATGCTTTGTTATCGATCTTGAAATGTACCCCCAAAAATGCCAATTCTGCGCGCAGTTGGACTGACTTACATCAGCAAGTGTTCACCTGCGTTGTCACCCCCCAGAATCACGTAGTTCACCTTGCGGATGTCCATGAGTTGCCGGCCGCCCGCGTAGCTGATGGAGCTTTGCAGGTCTTCCTGCATCTCGCGCAGGGTGTCGGCCAGTCGGCCTTTGATCGGCTCCAGGATGCGTTTGCCTTCGACGTGCTTGTACTCGCCCTTGTTGAAGTCGCTGGCCGAGCCGTAGTACTCCTTGTACAGCTTGCCGTCCACCTCGACGGTCTGGCCTGGCGACTCCTCGTGCCCTGCCATCAGCGAGCCCACCATCACCATGGTGGCGCCGAAGCGGATGGATTTGGCAATGTCCCCATGCTCGCGGATGCCACCGTCGGCAATGATGGGCTTGGTGGCCACGCGGGCGCACCACTTCAGCGCCGACAGCTGCCAGCCCCCGGTGCCAAAGCCGGTTTTGAGCTTGGTGATGCAGACCTTGCCCGGCCCAATGCCCACTTTGGTCGCGTCGGCGCCCCAGTTTTCCAGGTCGATCACGGCCTCGGGCGTGCCCACGTTGCCCGCGATGATGAAGCTGTGTGGCAGTTTCTGTTTCAGGTGCGCGATCATGCGCTGCACGCTGTCGGCGTGGCCGTGCGCAATGTCGATGGTGATGTAGTCCGGCGTCAGGCCCTCGGCGGCCAGTCGGTCGGCGGTGGCGTAGTCGGGGCCTTTGACGCCCAGCGAAATCGAGGCGTACAGGCCTCGGGCCTTCATGTCGCGCACGAAGGCGACGTTGTCCAGGTCGAACCGGTGCATCACATAGAAATAGTCGTTCTGTGCCAGCCACAGCGCAATGCGTTCGTCCAGCACGGTTTTCATGTTGGCGGGCACCACCGGCAGCCGAAAACGGCGCTGGCCCAGTGGCACCGACGTATCGCATTCGGCGCGGCTCTCCACCCGGCATTTGCGGGGCAGCAGCAGAACGTTGTCGTAGTCAAAAATTTCCATGAACCAGGCTCCAGCCATAAAAAAACCGGGCGCAGAAAAATCCGGGCCCGGTGATTGATTCTAGGCGCCTCTGGCCTGCAGCGCCACTTTCACGCGCCATAGACGTTATACAGCGGTGGCTATAGCCCGCATTCGCAGGCTTCGCCCGACGCAGCCTTGGTGCACAATCAAGTGTCGGCGCTGGTGCGTCCGTGTCTGGAGTCCGGGGATGAATCCGTCCACCCTCATCGGGATGGTGGCCAGCGTCTTGCTGCTGGCCGTGGTCCTGTTTTTCGCGGCCGAGGATCCGCTGCTGTTCATCGACCTGCCCGGCCTGGCCATCGTGCTGGGCGGCACCATGGCGGCCACGTTCCTCAGCTACCCGCTCAAGGAAGTGGTGCGGGTGTTCAAGCTGATCAACACCGTCATCCGCAACGAACGGCTCTACACCCAGAAGGACATTGAAGAGCTGGTGGACGTGTCGCGCCTGTGGATTCGCGAAGACCCGGTGGCGGTGGAAAAAGCGCTCAAACGCATCACCAACCCGTTTCTGCGCACGGGTGTGCAACTCGTCATTGAGCGCACCCCGGAAGAGGACATTCTGGACCTGCTGCAATGGCGCATTTCGCGCCTGAAGGCGCAGGAGGGTGCTGAAGCACAATTGTTCCGCGTCATGGCCAGCTACGCGCCGGCCTTCGGCATGATCGGCACCCTGGTGGGCCTGGTCAACCTGATGGACATTTTGGGCAGCGGCGACATGAGCGTGATTGGCCGCCACTTGGGGGTGGCGCTGATGACGACGTTCTACGGCATTTTGCTGGCCAACCTGGTGTTCAAACCGGTGGCGGTGAAGCTGGAGCGGCGCACCGAACAGCGCGTGGTGCTGATGAACATGGTGATGCAGGGCATCGCGATGATGACCGCCAAGCGCAGCCCGTCGCTGATGCGCGAGACGCTGAAGTCTTTTGTGGCACGCCATGAAGACGAAATTTTTGACGGCCCGGAGGCTGAAGGCGCCAACAAGCGACGCCTGGGTCAGGTGTTCAAACGCGGCCGTTCATGAGCGAAGACACCCTGCTGCACAAGGTGTTGGGGCAGGTCGCCGCCCAGCAGGCAGCCCAGCGCGCCGCTGCGCTGCAAGCGCAACAGGCTCAAGCCTCTGCTGGAGGGGCAGCAGATCAGCTGGCCGCCGAACGCCATGCGCCGGTGCTGCGCAAGGGTCGCTTCGACCGTTGGCACGTCGAAGCCCCACCGCCGCAAGAAGAAGAAACCTGGCTCATCACCTACCTCGACGTGGTGACGCTGTTGCTGGCCATGCTGGTGGTGATGCTGGCGTTTTCCGAACCGGTCAGCGAAAAATTCAAGGGCGAGCGCCGCGAGTCTGCCCTCGACAAAGCGTCGCCCGTGGTGCAGACCGCGTCCGATGCGGGCACCACCATCGTGCCGCCGATTCCGTTGCCGCAACCTGCCACCGCACCCGCTAAGGCCGAGGGTGAGCCGCTGCAGACTCGACCCACCCAGCCGCCCCAGCCCTCGCTGCCGATTGGCGACCTGGGGCAGAACATCGAGGTCACGGTGGGCGAGGGCGTGGTGCGTTTCCGCATCAGCAGTGAAATTTTGTTCGCCTCGGGCGATTCGCTGTTGACGCCCGCTGGGCAGGCAGTGATGGACCGTCTGTTGCCCGCCTTCAACCAGGCACAGGACCA
Source organism: uncultured Macromonas sp. (assembly GCA_964610405.1). GTDB lineage: Bacteria > Pseudomonadota > Gammaproteobacteria > Burkholderiales > Burkholderiaceae_C > CAZGDZ01. The sequence continues at coordinate 20,630 of CAZSZN010000003.1, forward strand.
CACCATCGTGGTGGAGGGGCACACCGACAACGTGCCCATCAACACGGCGCGCTTTCCGTCCAACTGGGAATTGGCCGCTGGGCGGGCTGGTAGCGTGGTGCGCCACCTGGAAAGCCGAGGTCTGAACCCGACGCGGCTGCGCGCCACCGGCATGGCCGACACGCGTCCCCTGGAGTCCAACGCCACGCCCGAAGGCCGACGTGCCAACCGACGGGTCGAAATCACCATGGAAGCGCCCACTCAGCGCCGTTGACACACCTTGACGCCGCCCGGCTTTCTACAATGCCGGAATGTCCGTTCAAGCTTCGCCTTTGCTCCAGTCGCTCAACCCCGAGCAACTGGCCGCCGTCACCCTTCCCGCCGAACATGCGCTGATCCTGGCTGGGGCCGGCTCGGGCAAAACCCGGGTGCTCACCACCCGCATCGCCTGGTTGCTCAGCACCGGGCAGGCCACGCCGGGGGGCATTCTGGCCGTGACCTTCACCAACAAGGCCGCCAAGGAAATGCTGACGCGCCTGCAGGCCATGCTGCCGGTGAACGTGCGCGGTATGTGGATTGGCACCTTCCACGGCCTGTGCAACCGCCTGCTGCGCGCCCACTGGAAGCAGGCCCACCTGCCGCAGGCGTTCCAGATTCTGGACACGCAGGACCAGCTCAGCGCCATCAAGCGTTTGGTGAAGCAGCACAACATCGATGACGAACGCTTCAAGCCCAAGGAGCTGCAGTGGTTCATCGCCGCGAAAAAGGAAGACGGCCTGCGCCCCTACCAGTTGACCGCGCGCGACGAGGATGAGCGCAAGCGCATCGAGATTTACCAACTCTACGAAGAGCAGTGCCAGCGCGAAGGCGTGGTGGATTTTGGCGAACTGATGCTGCGCAGCTACGAACTGTTGCGCGACAACGACCCGATCCGCGAGCACTACCAGCGGCGGTTTCAGCAGATTCTGGTGGACGAATTCCAGGACACCAACAAGCTGCAGTACGCCTGGCTCAAGCAACTGGCGGGGCACGAGGAGAACGGCCGCTTTGTGCCTGGCCACAACGCGGTGCTGGCCGTGGGTGACGACGACCAGAGCATCTACGCCTTTCGCGGCGCGCGGGTGGGCAACATGGCCGACTTTGTGCGCGAATTTGCGGTGCGTCAGCAAATCAAGCTGGAGCAGAACTACCGCAGCCACGCCAACATTCTGGAAGCGGCCAACCACCTGATTGACCACAACCGCGGCCGCTTGGGCAAAAACCTGCGCACCGACCAGGGGGCGGGCGAGCCGGTGCGGGTGTACGAGTCGCCCACCGATTTTGCCGAGGCGCAATGGATCGTGGACGAGATGAAGCAGCTGGTGAAAAACGACGGTTTTGGGCGCCAGGAAATCGCGGTGCTCTACCGCAGCAACGCCCAGAGCCGGGTGATTGAAAGCGCGCTGTTCAATGCCGGCATGCCCTACCGGGTGTACGGTGGCCTGCGCTTTTTCGAGCGCGCCGAAATCAAGCACGCGCTGGCCTACCTGCGCTTGCTGGACAACCCGCACGACGACACCAGCTTTCTGCGGGTGGTCAATTTCCCGCCGCGCGGCATAGGTGCCCGCACGCTGGAGCAGTTGCAGGACGCTGCGCGCCAGGCCGGCTGTTCGCTGCACGACGCGATCAGCACCCTCAGCGGCAAAGCCGGGGCCAACTTGCAGGCTTTCGTGGCCAAGGTGGACGTGATGCGCGAAGGCACCGAGGGGGTGACGTTGCGCCAGATCATCGAACTGGTGCTGCAGCACAGCGGATTGCTGGAGCATTACCGGGCCGACCGCGACGGCGCCGACCGGGTGGAGAACTTGCAGGAACTGGTGAACGCTGCCGAGAGTTTTGTGATGCAGGAAGGCTTTGGCCGCGACGCGGTGGCCCTGCCGATGGATGAAACCGCGCCGCAGCTTGCCGCCGACACTGGCGAAACGCTGAGCCCGTTGGTCGCTTTTCTGACCCACGCGGCGCTGGAATCGGGCGACAACCAGGCACAAGCCGGCCAGGACGCGGTGCAGTTGATGACCGTCCACGCGGCCAAGGGGCTGGAGTTTGACGCGGTGTTCATTGCCGGGCTGGAGGAGGGCTTGTTTCCACACGAAAACAGCCTCAGCTCGATGGACGGGTTGGAAGAAGAGCGTCGATTGATGTACGTGGCCATCACCCGCGCCCGCAAGCGGCTGTACCTGTGCCACGCCCAGACGCGCATGTTGCATGGCCAGACGCGCTATAACATCCGCAGCCGGTTTTTTGATGAGTTGCCTGAACACTGCCTCAAGTGGCTATCTCCGCCCGGGGGCACCAGTCCGGTGGCCGCGCCATGGGCGGCCCAGCCGGCGTGGGGGCGCAGTGCCTTGGGCCAGGTGGGGCGCGATGCGCCCTTCACCGGTGGTGGCGTGGTGCACGCGCCCAAGGCGGCGCCAGCGCACGGCATCCGCACGGGCATGCAGGTGTTCCACAACAAATTCGGCGAAGGCCGGGTGGTGGCGGTGGAGGGGCAGGGGGACGACGCCCGCGCCCAAGTCAACTTCAGCCGCCACGGCAGCAAGTGGCTGGCGCTGAGCGTGGCCAAACTCACGCCGGTGGTGTAACGCCAGCCGCCAGATCGGCCAGGTGCACCGTGTTGCGCCCGGCCTGTTTGGCTTGGTACATCGCCATGTCGGCGCGTTTGAGCAAGTCGTCGGGTTCGTCCCGGGCGCCGTCGAACAACACCACCCCAATGCTGGCCGTGCAGCGGTGTTCCACCATCCGTGGCGGCGCGTTGTCAGGGGCGGCGTTCAGCACGTAGGGCTCGCTCAGGGCGAGCCGCAGTTTCTGTGCCACCGCCATCGCTTGCTCGGCGGAGGCCTGGGGGTCGGCCTGCAGGTCGCCCAGCAGCACCACAAACTCGTCACCGCCAAAACGGGCCACGGTGTCGGTTTCGCGCACATGGCTTTTCAACCGGCGAGCCACCTCCAGCAACAGCAGGTCGCCCACGCGGTGGCCGTGTGCGTCGTTCAGGGGTTTGAAGTTGTCCAGGTCCAGGAACATCAGCGCGCCCATCAAGTTGTTGCGCCGGTGGCCGGCCATGGCCAGGTTCAGGTTGTTCATCAGCAGGCGGCGGTTGGGCAGCTCGGTCAGGCTGTCGTGGAAGGCCTGTTGCTGGATTCGGGCTTCCAACTCCCGCCGCTCGGTCACGTCGGTCATGAAGCTCAGGGTGGCGGGCTGGCCTTGCCATTCAAAGCGGGCGCCACTGACTTCGAACCAGCGCACCCCTTTGTGCCCGGTCAGTACGCGAAAGGTTTGCTGGGGTTCCACCTGGCCGCCAGCCAATCGAATTCGGTACTGCTCCAGTGCACGTTCTCTGTCTTCTTCGTGCACCAGGGCGTCGAACGGGCGGTCCACCAGCGCTTCGGGTGGGTAGCCCACCATGTCAAACAACTTCGGGTTGCCAAACCGCAGCAGGCCGTCCTGGAACACCGCAATGCCGTCGTTGGCGGTCTCGATCAGCAGGCGGTAGTGGCGTTCGCTGTCCAGCAACTGGCTGGCGGCGGTGCTGCGCTCAATCGCAATGCCTGCCAGCACCGACAGCTCCTCGATCAGCGCGATGTCTTCTGTGCTGGGGGTGTGCGGGTCGGTGTGGTAGATCGCAAAGCTGCCCAGCACCCGTTGGTCGGTCGAGAAAATGGGCTGCGACCAGCACGATCCGAGCCCCGCTTTGCGGGTGATTTCCACGTACGGTGCCCAATAGGGGTGGGTGTTGATGTCGTCCACCACCACGCGCTGGCGGGTGAATGCGGCCGTGCCGCAAGAGCCGTGACCCAGCCCGATCGGCAAGCCCTCGACCGCCGCGTTGAAGAACCCAGGCAGGCTGGGCGCTGCTCCCACATGCAGATGCTTGCCTTGGCGGTCCAGCAACACCACGCTGCAAATCATCTGGGGGTGCATCGCTTCCACCCCGCGCACCATGGCGTTCAGGATGTCTTTCAGTGGCAAACCCTGGGCCAGCATCTCCAGCACCCGGTTGCGGAACGCCTGGTTTTGCTCGCTGGCTTGCAGGGTGGCTTCGGCACGTTCTTGGTACATGATCACCAGGCCCAGCGCCAGCAAGGCGGTGGACGTGACCATGGTCAGGAATGTGACACCTTGCAGCCAGCCGCCGTCGGCCAGAAACAGCACCACAATTTTGCCGCTGCCCACCGCCCACACACGGTACAGCATGATCGCGGCAATGGCGCCAGCGCCCCAAACGATCAGCCGTTCGCCGCGCTGCATCGGGGCCGAACGGTGGTAGCTCATGGCCACGATCACCAGCAGGGCTTGCAGGCCATAGATGCCCGACGCGATCACGACGCGGGTCTTGAAGTCGTCCAGCCACAGCGTCAATGCCACCAGCACAACGACGACCGGGGCCCATACCCACCAGCGTGGCCACTGCTGTTCGCGGAAGGACAGCACCCCATGGCTGTACAGCGCCAGTGCCGACGACAAGGCCGCGTTGCCTGCCAGCACCGACGCGGCTTCTGGAATCGGGCCGCGCAGTGCAAAAAAAATGTAACCAGCGGTCTGCAGACCCAGAGCAGTCGCCCACACCAGCATCCCCCGGTGTTGCTGTCGCGCGATGAAAGCGATGACCAGTGCATACACCGCACTCACCGCAACAATGACCGCGAACAGCGTGGGAACGTGGAATTGCATGCCTCAAGCCCTGTGACCACATCATCCTAACACCAACCCGTGAGGCTGTGGCCCGCAAAAAAACCGCCAGTGCCGGGGCACTGGCGGTGTCAATGCGCGGGCGGCCCCGCGCTCTTTCCCGACTGGTGTGGCGGGTGATGCCGGTTCAGGTGCCGATCACGCCGCCGTCGTTCTTGGTGATGACGATGGTGGCCGAGCGCGGGCGCTGGCCGGGGCCGTAGCCGGCGTTCGTGGGCCAATGGCTTTCGAACTTGGCGGGGTTGCTGATGTCGGCCATCTTGGTGTTTTCACCTGGGTGCTGGATGTTGACGAAAATCGCTCGGCCATCGGGCGTTTCGCAAATGCCGGTGATTTCGGCGCCGCGCGGGCCCACCAGGAAGCGTTTCAGCGTCGCCGGCGTCTGCGCCTTGCCCGCGTAGGTGGTCACCGTCTTGTCGCCATGCTGTAGGGTTTTCGCGCCGCCATCGCCCACCTGGCCCGGCAGGGCGGCCAGCAACATGCAGTTGGTCTTGTCGGTGTAAGCGCCATCGTCGGTCTGGATCCAGCAAATGCCGGTGGCCGGGCTGAACACCAGGCCGTCGGGGGACGACAGGTCGTTGTCGTCCGTCAGGCCCGACAGGTTGACGCGGGCCTTGTCTGCATCGGCTTCGGAGGCGAACAGGTAGATGTCCCACTTGAAGTTGGCGGCCGCAGGGTTCGGCTCGATGAAGCGCACGATGTGGCCGTGCACGTTGCCCTTTTGCTCTTTGCCGGCCTTCAGGTCGGTGTAGACGCGGGGGTTGGCCGCGTCCGCCGTGGCGGTGGTGCGGTTGCTGTTGTTGGTCAGGGTGAAGTACACCTCGCCGTTGCGCGGGTTCACGCCACCCCATTCCGGGCGGTCCATCTTGGTGGCGCTCACGGCGTCGGCCGCCAGGCGGGTGAAGATGGCCACGTCCGCGTTGTCCTTGAACTCGAAGTAAGAGCTGTTGGCGATCACCGGGTTGTCCACCGACAGTTCCAGCCATTCGCCGCTGCCGTCGTCCTTGAAGCGGGCGGCGAACAGCTTGCCTTTGTCCAGGTACTTGTCACCGGTGGCGATCCGGTTGGCAGCGTTGGCGTCGGCCGGATCCCACTTGGCGTCCGACACGAATTTGTAGATGTACTCGCCACGGGCGTCATCGCCCATGTAGGCCACCACCGGCTGGCCTGCCACCGGCTTGGCGAAGGTCACGTTTTCGTGGCCCATGCGGCCTAGGGCGGTGCGCTTGCGCAGCACTTCTTTCGGGTTGTACGGGTCCAGCTCCACCACGTAGCCGAAGGTGTTCATCTCGTTGCGGTAGTCTTCTTTCGCGCTGGCGGCCAGCGCGCCGTTGTTCCAGCGCACAAAGCGGTCGTCGGCACCACCACTTTCCCAGCCGTGGCGGCTGGCGGCGCCGGCTTTGCGCCCGTAACGGTTCAGGGCCTGCACGTGCTTGTCCTTCTTGCGGCGGTCGTCGTCTTGCGCGTCGCGGAAGAAGTAGCCAAACCAGTTCTCTTCACCCGACACAAAGGTGCCCCAAGGCGTTTTGCCGGTGCCGCAGTTGTTTAGCGTGCCGCGGGTGCGGGTGCCGTCGGCGCTGTACTTGGTGACCAGGTGGGCACTGCCCCGGGCCGGGCCGGAGATGACGGCCTCGGTCATGGTGGTGACGCGGCGGTTGAACGGCGAGCTGGTTTTGTAGTTCCAGCGCTTGCCGTCGGACTGCACCTCCACCACCGACAGGCCGTGGATCATCAGTTCCTTGTCGACTTCGCCGGCAGCGCGCGGCAGGCTGGCTTTGCCACCATCGGCGTGGATGAAGAAGGAGGTCAGCTTTTCATCGGTGGTGGCCTCGTGGTTCATGGCCAGCAGACCGCGCGAGTTGAAGCTGCGCGATGGTTGGCCGCTGGCATCCAGGCTGAACCATTCGATGCCGTCGTGGTGGTCGCCAGCGCGGCTGCCCCAGTCGGTGTCGGTGCCGTCGTTCTTGAAAGCGGGGGCGCTGGCGCTCAGCGGGTCGCCCAGGCCGTAAAGCACTTGAGCGGTGTAGCCTTCCGGCACGGTCACCACATCGGCGATCGACTTGGACACCGCTTTGAAGCCCAGCGTGTTCACCGCTGCGGCCGGGGCGCCTTGGGTGGCGCAGCCGGTCAGGGCCGTGGCACCCAGGGCAGTGGCTCCTGCCACGCTGGCGCCGCCCCGCAGCAGGCTGCGGCGGCTCAGGCGCGTTTCAAGCACTTGCTCGAAAGCGGGGTTGTTCGTGGTGTTGGAATCTTCTTCGTTGAAAACGACGCCGGGACGCAGGTCTTGATTCACAGTGATGACTCACAGGTAGTTGAACAGCAGCGCGTAGCATGCGGTTCCAGTGTGAAATCACTGTGACAGTGTGGGCGGTGTCAGGCTGGCGCTTGCCCGTCGTCGGTCACGAAGCTGTCACGGAAGGTGAAGTACAGCGAGGTGAAGAACATTGCACTCATCAGCATGGCCACCGGGAACACGATGGCGGCCAGCATGGCCGGTCCACCAAACGCGGTCGCCACCATCACCACCACCAGCGACACGGCCACGAACACCCCGGTCCAGGCCAAAAAGTACACCAACAACGCGGCTTTGTTGGTCCAGCAGGCCATGGCGCTGAAGAATAAGCTTTTGACGGGCGAAATGCCGTGCCAGTGCACCAGCGCCGGGGCGTGCCAGAACAGCAGGCCCAGGGGCACGTACAGCAGCATGCTGATCAGCATCGACTGCATGAGCGCGGGTTGGCGCAGCAGTTCTTCGGCCAGGTCACCGGCTTCGCCTTGGGCCTCGGGCACGGCCGCCGCGCCGGCCATCGGGTCGCCCACCAGCAAGGCGGTCACGCCCATCACCACAAACGAACCCACCGCGTAGAGCCCGCCCAGCACCAGCATGGCGCGCAAGCGTTCCTGCCCGGCCCGGAACGCGCTGGCCAGCACGGTGGGCATGGGGAACTGGCCCTTTTCGGCTTCGCGGGTGGCGGCCATCAGGCCCAGGGTGGCCGCTGGCAACAACGCCAGGGCCAGCGCCTGCCCCAGCAGCGGCACCAGTGCCAGGATCGACACCAGCAGCATGAACATGAAGAACAGCCCGGCCAGTGCCAGCGGCTGTTTGAAAAAGGTGCGAACGCCCAGTTTCACCCACTGGACGCCGGTGCTGGCAGGAACGTGGTTCAACCTCATAGTTCGGCCAGTCGGGCGCGCAACACCCGTTCAAAGTGGGTGGGGTCGTGGGGCTTGAGCATGCTGGCCTCGCGCGGCAGGTACCAGTCCCACAGGCGGGAAATCCAGAACCGCAGCGCGCCCGCGCGGCGCATGGCGGGCATCAGTTCCCGTTCGGCTGCGGTCAGTGGGCGCACGGATTCGTAGGCCTGCACCATGGCGAGGGTGCGCTCGGCGTCGCTGGTGCCGGTGGCCAAGTCGATGCACCAGTCGTTCAGGCACACCGCCAGGTCGAAGGCAAAAGTGTCGCAGCCCGCAAAGTAGAAGTCGAAAAAGCCGCTCAGCCGCCCTTGGTGGAACATGGCGTTGTCACGGAACAGGTCGGCGTGCACCGGCCCACGCGGCAGGCCGGCATAGGCCGGGCTGGCCGCGACGTGGTTCTGGTAGGCCAGCTCGCTTTGCAGCAACTGGGCCTGCGGCGCATCCAGGTGGGGCAGCACCACCGGCACGGTGTCGTTCCACCAGGGCAGGCCGCGCAGGTTGGGTTGCTGGCGCGGGTAATCCAGCCCTGCCAGGTGCATGCGCGCCAGCATGGCGCCCACCTGGGCACAGTGGTCGGCGCTGGGGGCCAGTTCGCTTTTGCCCAGCAGCTTGTCCACCACGGCCGCCGGCTTGCCCTTGACCTTGTGCAGAATGTCCCCACGCTCATCGGCTGCCGGGGCGGGCACCGGAATGCCTTTGTCCGCCAGGTGCTTCATCAGGTGCAGGTAAAACGGCAGTTGCTCGGCCGTCAGGCGTTCAAACAGCGTCAGCACGTAGTCGTGTGGCACGCCGTCTCGCTCGGCGCTGACGAAATAGTTGGTGTTCTCGATGCCTCCGGCAATGCCGGCCAGGTTCGTCAGCTCGCCCAGGTTCAACTTGCGCAACAGCGCCGCCGCGTCCTCGCGGGAAACTTCAGTAAAAACCGCCATGATTTAAAAGTTCAGCACGCGCCAGCTGCTTTTGCCGGTGCTGGATTTGCCATCCTGGCTGCGGCTGGGGTCGATCGGTTCCACCCGGTAGCCGGGCACGTTGGTGTTGGTGTGCACTTCAATGCTGCGGGTCTGGCCACCCACGCGCAATTCTTCAATGCGGCTGCCGGCGTCTTCGTGGGTGATGCGCTCGGTTTTCTGCTCCAGCGTGGTCACCGGCTCCTGTGCGGCGGGGGCCTGGGCCCAGGCGGCGTGGGAAACCAGCAAAGCCGCGACGGTCGCCCCAAGGGCGGCGCGACACCAGGGCGCGAACAAGGAGGGGGCAACGGGGGAGTACATGCCCTGATTGTAGGCAATCCCCCAGGCCGTTGCCGTCCCGGCGCCGGTTTAGCGCCGGTTTGGCCCGACAATGCCAAGCATGAGCGATTCCTGCAAAACCCTGGTGCTGGTGGACGGCTCCAGCTACCTTTACCGCGCCTTCCACGCCATGCCGGACCTGCGCGCCGTGCCGGGCGATCCGTCCAGCCCCGCCACAGGTGCCATTCGCGGCATGATCAACATGATGCAGGCGCTGCAAAAAGAGCAGCCGGGCGACTACGTGGCTTGCGTGTTCGACGCTTCCGGCCCCACCTTCCGCGACGCGCTGTACCCCGAGTACAAGGCCCACCGCAGCCCCATGCCCGACGACCTGCGCGCCCAGATCTCGCCCATCCACGAGGTGGTGCGCCTGCTGGGCTGGACGGTGCTGGACGTGCCCGGCGTGGAAGCTGATGACGTGATTGCAACCCTGGCCACGGTGGCCGCTGCGCAAGGCGTACGGGTGGTGGTCAGTAGCGGTGACAAGGACTTGAGCCAGTTGGTGAACGAGCGCATCACCATCATCGACACCATGAGCGGCAAGGTGCGCGACGTGGCGGGCGTGACCGCCGAATTCGGTGTGCCGCCCAGCCTGATGGTGGACTATCAGACCCTGGTGGGCGACACGGTGGACAACGTGCCCGGCGTGGAAAAAGTGGGCCCTAAAACCGCTGCCAAGTGGCTGGCCGAACACGGCTCGCTGGAAGGCGTGCTGGCCAACGCCGACAAAATCAAAGGCGTGGCCGGCGAGAACCTGCGCAAGGCGCGTGATTGGCTGGTGACAGGTCGCCAGTTGGTCACCATGAAAACCGATTGCGACCTGACGGGCTTTGTGGAAGGCTTGCCGGCGCTGGACGCCTTGGCCCAGCGCGAGCGCGAAGTGCCCGCGCTGCGCGAGTTCTACGAACGCTATGGTTTCAAAGGCCTGGCGCGTGCGCTCGGGGATGCGGGTGCCGGTGTGGCGGCCCCTGCGGCCGCGGCCACCCAGGCAACTGCCGTCGGCGACACCGCTGATCTGTTTGGCGAACCTGCGCCCGGTGCCTCCCGTGTCACCACCAAGCATTACGACACCATCCTCACCTGGGACGCTTTTGACGCGTGGCTGGCCCGCATCGAAGCGGCCGAACTGGTGGCGCTGGACACCGAAACCACCTCACTCGACGAAATGCGCGCCGAGATCGTGGGCATTTCCTTCAGCGTGCAGCCGGGCGAAGCCGCGTACATCCCGCTGGCGCACAGCGGCCCGGATGCGCCGGACCAATTGCCCTTGGCCGAGGTGCTGGCACGGCTGAAACCCTGGTTGGAAAACCCCCAGGCGCTGAAGCTCGGCCAGCACATCAAGTACGACCGCCACGTGTTTGCCAACCACGGCATTGAGGTGCGTGGCTACGCTCACGACACCATGCTGCAAAGCTACGTGCTGGAAGTGCACAAGCCCCACAACCTCGGCAGCCTGGGCGAGCGCCACCTGGGCCGCAGCGGTATCAGCTACGAAGAGCTGTGCGGCAAAGGCGCGGCGCAAATCCCGTTCGCGCAGGTGGACGTGGCCAAGGCCGCCGAGTATTCCTGCGAAGACAGCGACCTGACCTTGGACGTACACCGTGTGCTGTGGCCGCGCCTGCAGGCCGATGAAAAGCTCAAAGCCATTTACGAACTGGAAATCGCCAGCAGCGAAGCGCTCTACCGCATCGAACGCAACGGGGTGCTGATCGACGCGCCCACGCTGGCGCGCCAAAGCCACGAACTGGGCCAGCGCATCCTGCAGCTGGAGCAAGACGCCTACGACATGGCCGGCCAGCCCTTCAACCTGAGCAGCCCCAAGCAGTTGGGCGAAATCTTCTTCGACAAGCTGGGCCTGCCGGTGGTGAAGAAAACCGCCACCGGCGCCCGCAGCACCGACGAAGAGGTGCTGGAAAAGCTGGCCGAGGACTACCCGTTGCCGGCTAAAATCCTGGAGCACCGCTCGCTCAGCAAGCTCAAGGGCACCTACACCGACAAACTGGCCGCGCTGGCCCACCCGCGCACCGGCCGCGTGCACACCCACTACGCGCAGGCGGTGGCCGTCACCGGGCGCTTGAGCAGCAACGAACCCAACCTGCAGAACATCCCCATCCGCACGGCCGAAGGCCGGCGCGTGCGCGAAGCCTTCGTGGCGCCGCCGGGGCATGTCATCGCCAGCGCCGACTATTCGCAGATCGAGCTGCGCATCATGGCGCACATCAGCGCGGACGAGGCCTTGCTCAAGGCGTTTGCCGACGGCATGGACGTGCACCGCGCCACCGCCGCCGAGGTGTTTGGCCTCGCGCCCGATCAGGTCAGCAGCGAGCAGCGCCGTTACGCCAAGGTCATCAACTTCGGGCTCATTTACGGCATGAGCAGCTACGGCCTGGCCAAGGCGCTGGGCATCGACAACACGGCGGCCAAGAACTACATCGACCGCTACTTCCAGCGCTTTGCTGGCGTTAAACACTACATGGACGAGACAAAAGCTTTGGCCAAAGAGCGCGGTCAAGGCGGACTGGTGGGCTATGTGGAAACCGTGTTCGGCCGCCGCCTGTACCTGCCCGAAATCAACAGCCCCAACGGCCCGCGCCGCGCCGGGGCCGAGCGCGCGGCCATCAACGCCCCCATGCAGGGCACGGCGGCCGACCTCATCAAAATGAGCATGGTGGCGGTGCAAGCGGCGCTGGACGCGCAGGGCAAGGGCACCCGGATGATCATGCAGGTGCATGATGAACTGGTGTTCGAAGTGCCCGAGGCGGAAGTGGATTGGCTCAAAGCAGAGGTGCCGCGCCTGATGGCCGGCGTGGCGCAGCTCAAGGTGCCGCTGCTGGCCGAAGTGGGCTTGGGCGCCAACTGGGAGCAAGCCCATTGAGTGGCACGTCGGGTGTGTACCCAGCGCGTTTTGGCGTTTACCATAGCACGGCGTAATAACCGTAGGAGCGGGCAATGAAAGGCGTGGTTTTTACCGAGTTCATGGAAATGGTCGAGCAGACTTTCTCGGCCAACATGCTGGACGACGTGATCGACGACGCGCAACTGCCCAATGGCGGGGCCTACACCGCCGTCGGCACCTACGATCACAGCGAACTGGTGCGCATGGTGGTCGCCTTGTCCGGCCGCACCAAGGTGCCGGTGCCCCAGTTGGTGCACGCCTTCGGAAACCACATGTTCGGGCGCTTTCACCAGTTGTTTCCCGCGTTCTTCCAGGGTGTGCCCGATGTGGTCACCTTCCTCAACGGCATCGAAGACATCATCCATGCCGAAGTGCGCAAGCTCTACCCCGACGCCCAGTTGCCCCAGTTCGAGTGCCAGCGCACACCGCAGGGGCTGGACATGGTGTACCTCTCGCCGCGCCATTTTGAAGACTTGGCCCACGGCCTGATCGACGGTGCGATTGCCCACTGGGGGGGTGGTTACAGCGTCCAGCGAGAGTCCTTGCCCGATGGCAAAGTGCTGTTCCGCTTGGTGCGCACCGCCACAGGAGCCGCCGCTGCATGAGCGACGACGCTGCGGAGCTGGCCCGGCTGCAAAAGCGTCTGGACCGCGAAAAAGCCGCCCGCAAGGCGGCCGAGCAGTTGCTGGAACAAAAAAGCCTGGAGTTGTACCAGGCTTATCAGCGGGTGGAGGCCGAGGCCGTTTCGCTGGAAGACCTGGTGCAGGCCCGCGCCGCCGAACTGCAAGCCGCGCTGGAGCGCGCCGAGGCCGCCACCCGCGCCAAAAGTGCCTTTTTGGCGACCATGAGCCACGAACTGCGCACCCCGCTCAATGGCGTGCTCGGTCTCAGCGAAATGCTGCTGCGCTCCTCGTTGGACGAAGAACAGCAACGCCAGGTGCGCACCATCGCCACATCCGGGCAAAACCTGCTGGTGCTGCTCAACGAAATTCTGGACTTCTCCAAGATCGAGGCCGGTCAACTCACCTTGGAGCGCGCGGTTTACGCGCCCGTCACCGCCCTGCACGAGGTTTGCGAACTGCTCGGCATGCAGGCGCGCCTCAAGGGCATCGATTTGGGTTTTCAAATCGGCCCGGGCGTGCCCGAATGGGTGTGGGGCGACAGCACCCGGGTCAAGCAGGTGTGGGTCAACCTGCTCAGCAACGCGCTCAAGTTCACCGAGCGCGGCAGTGTGCGGGCCCAGTTGCGGGTGGAGGCGCGGGCGACCGGCCTGTGGCTGCACGGCGAGGTGCGCGACACCGGCATCGGCATGCCGCCCGAGGTGCAACAACGCCTGTTCCAGGCCTTTGTGCAGGCCGACAGCTCCATCACCCGCAAATACGGCGGCACCGGGCTCGGTCTCGTCATCACCCGCCGCATTCTGGAGTTGATGGGTGGGCACGTGGCGGTGGAGAGTGCCGCAGGACAGGGCACCACTTTCCGCTTTGCCTGGCCACTGGAGCTGGCCCCAGCCCCGGCCACCACGTCCACCGACGCGGCCGATGCCCACCTGTTGCCGCTGCGCATTCTGCTGGTGGAAGACAACCCAGTGAACACCAAAGTGGCGTTGGCCCTGTTGAAGGCGCTGGACCAACAGCAGGTGACCTGTGCTACCAACGGCAAGCTGGCGCTGGAGCACGTGCGGCACGGGGTGTTTGACGTGGTGCTGATGGACATGCACATGCCCGAAATGGACGGCCTGCAGGCCACCCGGCAGTTGCGCGCCATGTCCTTGCCGTTTCAGCCCTGGGTCATTGCGCTCACGGCCAATGCCTACGCCGAAGACCGCGAAGCCTGTGCGCTGGCCGGCATGAACGACTTCCTGGCCAAACCCATCTCGGTGGCCGCCTTGCGGGCCGCGCTGCTGCGGCGTGGAGTGGCGTAGTCGGTGGCTTCATAATCCTCCCATGCCCGCGCAAAATGCTCCAATCCAAGCCCTGTTGCAGCCCAACGGGCCGGTGGTTGCGTGGTTGTGCAGCGCTTTCCCCAACGCTTTGGCCATTTACGCTTTTGGCAGCCGCGTCACCGGCCAAGCCGGGCCCGACAGCGATCTGGACTTGGCCGTGCTGGTGGCCGGCTACGCCGACCCACTGCAACTCTGGCAAGCGGCACAACCGCTGGCCGAGCTGGCGGGGTGCGAGGTCGATCTGCTCGACTTCCGGGCGGCCAGCACCGTCATGCAACACCAAATCCTCACCACCGGCGAACGCATTTGGGGCGACCCCTTGCAAGCAGGCTTGTTCGAGGCTTTTGTGTTGACCGAAAAACTGCATCTCGACGAAATGCGCGCCGGTGTGTTGGCCGACATTGCCAAGGAAGGGCGGGTCTATGGCTGATGACGTCTTGTTGAACAAGGCTGCCACCATTGAACGTTGTGTGGCCCGTGCCCGCGAAGAGTACGCGGCCGCGCAAGGACATTTCGCGACTGACTTTTCCCGGCAGGATGCCGCCATCCTCAACATCCAGCGCGCGTGCGAGGCCGCGCTGGACATGGGCAACCACCTGGTTCGGCGCGACAAGCTGGGCGTCCCTCAAGGCGCACGCGCCGTGTTCGACTTGTTGGCCCAATCCGGTTGGGTGGACGCCGCCTTGGCGTCTCGACTCAAGCACATGGTGGCGTTCCGCAACATCGCGGTGCACGACTACCAGAGCCTGCAATTGCCCATCACCGAAAACGTCATCCTGCACCATCTGGACGACTTCACTGCCTTCACCCGCGCCGTGCTGTTGAAGGACGGCGCTGCCTCTCCCTAAAGCTTTCAGCGCGTTGCCGTGGCCAAGCCCATGGCCAGCGCTTCGGCCGTGCCATAGGCGTCGGCCGTGCGGCAATCGGCTGCCAGCAGCTTTTGGTACACCGCCGTGGCGGTGGGTTCGGGCAGCATGGCGCGCAGGTAGCGGGTCAGCGTCAGCTGTTGGGCCCGGCTGGGCTCGCTCTTGCAGGTTTGGTGGCCAAAGTCCTGGTCGGGCGGTATGCGGCTGAACACCACCTGCGCCGGCCGGGGTTGATCGGGCAAAACGCGCTGGGTGCCAGCGGCAAACACCAGCAGGCAGGGCGTTTCGCAGCGGGTGCCGGCCTGCACCTGGGTCTCAAAACCCCGGTTGCGCAGCATCGCGCCCAGCGTCACCGCATCGCCCAGCAGGGCCGGGCCCGCGTTCAGCACCATGCGCTTGCTGGTGCAACTGGCGCGCTCCAAGTCTTGCAGTGCTGGCCCCATGCGCCGCACCGTGCCGGCGTGGATTTCGCCGTTCAGCGTCAGGGTGCAAGCCGCCGTGCGCGTGTCCGTGACCAGGGTGCCGCCTTCGTAGGCGTGGGTTTGGGTGCCTCCGCTGGGGGCTGCGCCTTCGCCAGGCCCGGTGGCGGTGCGGGTGGGCGGGCTGCCGCAACCGGCCAGCAGAGCGGCCAGTGCCAGGCTGGCCAGGGTGTAAGCGTGTTTGGGGGGCAGTGTCATGTGTGGGTTCCGTGTGCGAGCATGTGCATCACCAGTCTAATGAGCACTTCTTTTTGTGCCGGATCAGACTCGGCCACCAACAGTGCCAGCGCGGCCAAGCCTGTGTCGTTGATGATGGGGTGGCCATCGGGGTTCAGTAAGCGTCCATTGCGGTGCAAAAAGTCTACAAACAGAAACGCGCCACTTCGCTTGTTGCCATCGGCAAACGGATGGTTTTTGATGACGAAGTACAGCAAATGCGCCGCCTTCGCCTCCACACTCGGGTAGGCCGGTTCACCGAATACGCTTTGGTCCAGGTT
>CAZSZN010000004.1:0-35861 GCA_964610405.1 uncultured Macromonas sp.
ACAGCGAGAACTGCTCGGAGAAGTTGGCCAGGATGCACAGGCCGTTGGAGCCGGCGTCGATCATGAAATCCAGGCAGCGCTTCTGGCTGTCCAGGTCCAACGTGCCGTCTTCATGGAAGGTGGTGGGCACCACCGGGAACACGCCCGTGTAGCGTCGTTGCATGGCGGGCCTCACTCGACAATGTGGAACTGGTCGAGGTAGTCGCGCTTGAGCGCCAGGCCCAGGCCGGGCACGTCGTCGCGCAGGTCCAGGAAGCCGTTCTCGGCGATGGGCTCACCGTCGAAGATGTACCAGAACAGTTCATTGCCCACCTCCACGTCGAAGATGGGGAAGTACTCGG
The DNA here is from genome assembly GCA_964610405.1 of uncultured Macromonas sp. Lineage (GTDB taxonomy): Bacteria > Pseudomonadota > Gammaproteobacteria > Burkholderiales > Burkholderiaceae_C > CAZGDZ01. The sequence continues at coordinate 342 of CAZSZN010000004.1, forward strand.
CCATGGGCGAGGCCAGGGTGCTCATGGTCAGGTGGTAGTTGTGCATCTGGCCGGCGTGCGGAATGACCGGCACGCTGTAGGCCTCGCACAGGGCGTTGATCTTGTGTGCGGCGGTGATGCCGCCCACGCGGTTGGTGTCGTACTGCACCACGCTGACCGCCTTTTTGTCGAGCAGCTGCTTGAAGCCGTAGAGGCTGAACTCGTGCTCGCCGCCGCTGATGGGCATGTGGCCCATGGCGTTGAGTTCGGCGTAGCCATCGATGTCGTCGGCGATGACCGGCTCTTCCAGCCAGCGCGGCTCGAACTTGGCGAGTTTGGGCAGGATGCGCTTGGCGTACTCCAGGTTCCAGCCCATGTAGCACTCCAGCATCAGGTCGTTCTCGTAGCCGATGACCTCGCGCACCGCTTCCACCGATTTGAGGTTCTCCACCACGCCCTGCTGGCCATGCGCGGGGCCGTAGCCAAAGCGCATCTTGAAGGCCTTGAAGCCCTGGTCCTTGAACTGTTGCGCCTCTTCCTGCATGGCCTTGAGGTCGGTGCGGTAGAGCTTGCTGTAGTAGCAAGGGATTTTTTCCTTGGTGCGCCCGCCCAGCAGCTTGAACACCGGCTTGTTGACGCTTTTGCCCAGGATGTCCCAGATGGCGAGGTCCACCGCCGAGATGGCGGCCATGGTCACGCCCTTGCGGCCCCAGGCGTGGGTGGCGCGGTACATGCGCTGCCACAGGTACTCGTAGTCCCAGGGGTCCTGGCCCAGCACCAGCGGCGCCAGATACTCGTCGATGATGGCCTTGGCGATCTTGGGCGCCAGGGCCACGTTGCCCAGGCCGATGATGCCGCTGTCGGTCTCGATCTCCACCACGGTCCAGGAGTGGAAGCGGAAGGTGCTCATGGTCTCGGTCTTGGAATAGACCAGGTCCATGGCGTTGGAGCAGAAGTTGCCCTGGGGCGGAACGGTCTTGCCCTTCCATTCGTAGACGCGGGCGCGGACGGCGGTGATTTTCATGTCGGTTCTCGGAGTGTCTGAAAAGGGTCAGGCGGCGCGCTGCGCCTGCAGCGAACGGCCCATGCGGATGGCGATCTGGAAGGCCTGCCAGGTGGCGTCCACGTTGGCGCGGCCCAGGCCTGCGATGTCGTAGGCGGTGCCGTGGGCGGGCGTGGTGATGGGGATGGGCAGGCCACCCTGTACCGTCACGCCCTTGCTGAAGCCCATGAGCTTGATGGCGATCTGGCCCTGGTCGTGGTACATGGTCACGATGGCGTCGTAATCGCCGTCGCGGGCCTTGAGGAAGATGGTGTCGGCCGGGAAGGGGCCGGCGATGTTCAAACCCTCTGCATTGAGCCCGGCCACGGCCGGCGCAATGATGTCGATCTCTTCGCGGCCACACACGCCACCGTCGCCGCCGTGGGGGTTGAAGGCGGCCACCGCCACACGCGGCTGTGCCACACCGGCGGCGCGCAGCGATGCGTGGATGAGCCGCGTGGCCGACTGGATGCGTTCCACGCTCAGGTACGAGGCCGCGTCTTTGAGCGGAATGTGGGAGGACACGCGCGAGGTCCACAAGCTGCCCAGGGTGTTGAACTCGCAGAAGTAGCTGTTCACGCCCAGGTGCTCGGCGAAGTGGTGCAGCTCGTCCTCGTGCTTGAGGCCACCCAGCTTCATGGCCTGCTTGTTGAGCGGCGCAAAGCAGATGGCGTCCACCGCGCCGGCCAAAGTGGCGTCCATGCAGGTGTCGAGCACCTGGAGCACGCTGCGTCCGCCGGCCGCACCCACCTGGCCCACGCTCACGTCGGCCTGCACGATGCTGTCCATGGCCACGAAGGCGGGGAGCGAGGTGTTGGTGCGGTGACGTGCCTGCGCCAGCGAGGCAATGGCTTCGGTGGCCACGTTCACACCGGCCACCTGCTGGCCCCAGGCCCACAGCCAGGGGTCGCCGATCAGCACCACGTTGGCATGTTGTGTGGCCTCGGGCCGCGAGAGCAGGCGGGCGATCAGTTCAGGGCCTATGCCTGCGGGGTCGCCCAGGGTCAGGGCAACAACAGGGAGTGCAGCTTGCATGGTGGGTCAGTCGAGTTTGATGTTTTTCTTGCGGATCAGCTCGCCATAACGCTGGTTCTCGGCGTTGTGGAAGGCCTGGAACTGCGCTTGCGACATGGGCGTGAGGTCGGCGCCGATGGCGCTCAGGCGGGCCTGCGTTTCGGGCATGGCGATCACCTTGTTGATCTCGGCGTTGAGCTTGTCGATCACCGCCTTGGGCGTGCTGGCCGGTGCGTAGACGCCGTACCAGGCGCTCATCTCCACGCCCTTCACGCCGGCCTCTTCCATGGTGGGCACGTCGGGCAGTTGCGGGTTGCGCTTGGCGGCGGCCACGGCCAGGGGCTTGATCTTGCCGCTTTTGATGTGGCCCATGACCGAGGGCATGGTGTCGAAGCTGATCTGCACCTGTCCGGCGATCAGGTCGATCAGCGCCGGGCTGCTGCCGCGGTAGGGGATGTGGGTGATGAAGGTGCCGGTGGCGTCCTTGAACAGCTCGGCCGCGATGTGCTGGGTGCTGCCGGCGCCGCTGGTGGCGTAGTTGTACTGGCCGGGCTTGCCCTTGACCAGCTTGACCAGCTCACCCACGTTGGCCACCGGCAGCGCGGTGTTGGCCACCAGCACGTTGGGCACGGCGCCCACAAAGGCCACGGGCACCAGGTCCTTGTTGTTGTCGTAGCTGAGCTTGAGCAGGTGCGGCGCGATGGCATGGGCGGTGGACACGCCCATCACCAGGGTGTGGCCGTCGGTGGATTTGGCGGTCACATCCGCGGCCAGGGTGTTGGAGGCGCCGGGGCGGTTTTCCACCACCACGGTCTGCTTGAGCAAGGGCCCCAGCTTGTCGGCCACCGCACGGGCCATGGTGTCGGTGCCGCCCCCGGGGGCCGATCCCACCAGCAGCTTGACCGGCCGCTGGGGCCAGTCCTGGGCGATGGCGGCGGTGGCAGTCAACGCCAGCACGGCAGTGGCAGCAAGGGTCAGCAGTGTCTTCATGGTTGTCTCCTGTGTGGGCCCCGTGGGGCGTTTGTTCGTCACATCGGCAGCACCGATGGGCGAATAGTAGGCGCCGCTACACTTGCCGTATATTGAATCTTTGGCAAGTATTGATATCCTGAAGTTATCGATTATGAGCACCCTCTCCACCCCCCAGTTGTTGAACCGCTTGCGCATGCGGCAGTTGTCGCTGCTGCTGGCCGTGGGCCGGCTCGGCACGCTGCGTGCGGCCGCCGCCGAACTGGGCATGACCCAGCCGGCGGCCACCAAAATGCTGCGGGAACTGGAAGACGCGCTGCAGCAGGCGCTGTTTGAGCGCGTGGGCCGCAACCTGCGCTTCAACGACGCCGGCCGGCGCGTGCTGGAGTATTGCCAGGGCATCCAGGGCAACCTGTCGGCCCTGACGCGGGAGCTGGCCCAGATCGAGCTGGGCAGCGTGGGCAAGCTGGTGGTGGGCACCATCATGGCGGCATCGCCCGCGCTGCTGTCACAGGCGCTGATCGAGCTCAAGCGGCTCTACCCGCTGCTGGCGATCGAAATCACGGTGGACACCAGCGACCGCCTGACCGACGCCCTGCGCCGTGGCGAAATGGACCTGGTGGTGGGCCGCATTCCGGACTTTGACGGCCAGCACTTCGGGTTCGAGGCCATCGCAGAGGAGGCGCTGTCCATCGTGAGTGCGCCGCAGCACCCGCTGGCCCACCGCGACAGCGTGAGCCTGGCGGAGTTGACGCAATACCCCTGGATTTTGCAGCCCCAGGGCAGCCCGATGCGCGACGTGCTGGAGCAGGAATTCCGCAGCCGGCAGATCCAGCCGCCGCGTGCGCCGATCGAGACCTCGTCCATCCTGACCACCACCAACCTGCTGGTGCAGTCGGACATGGTGGCGGTGATCCCGACCGAGGTGGCGCAGAAGTACCAGTCACACGGCCTGCTGGCGTGCCTGAACTGCGACATCCACCACCGGCTCAACCCCTACGGCATCATCACCGCCAAAGGGCGCCCACCCAGCCAGGTGAGCGCTGCGTTGATGCAACTGCTGCGCGACGCCTCGCGGCACCATGGGCGATAATTCCACGTTGCCCTGGACCTTGCTGCCTGCCCTATGACGAACGCTTTGCACACCTCCGCCCTCAAGTCTCTGCCCCTGCTCGCACGCGGCAAGGTGCGCGACAACTACGCCGTGGGCGACGACCGCATCCTCATGGTCGCGTCCGACCGCATCAGCGCGTTCGACGTGATCATGGGCGAACCCATCCCCGGCAAGGGCGAGCTGCTGACGCGCCTGAGCCTGTTCTGGTTCGACCTGCTCGGCCCCAAGGGCCAGAACATCTGCCCCATCCACCTGACCGGCGACGAGCCCGAGAGCGTGGTGAGCGACGCGGAAAAGCCCCTGGTGCGCGGCCGCAGCATGCTGGTCCAGCGCCTGAAGCCGATTCCGGTGGAAGCGGTGGTGCGCGGCTACCTGGCCGGCAGCGGCTGGAAGGAATACCAAGAGAGCCGCAGCGTGTGCGGCGTGCCCCTGCCCGAAGGGCTGAACAACGCTAGCAAGCTGCCCGCGCCCATCTACACCCCGGCCGCCAAGGCCGAGTTGGGCGAACACGACGAGAACATCACCTTCGAAAAGACGGTGGAGATGATCGGCCCCGAGCTGGCCGCGAAGATCCGCGACGTGTCCATCCGTCTGTACCAGGCCGCCGCCGAATTCGCGCTGACCAAGGGCATCATCATCGCGGACACCAAATTCGAGTTCGGGCTGGACCCGAACGGCACCCTGGTGCTGATGGACGAGGTGCTGACGCCCGACAGCTCGCGCTACTGGCCCGCCGAGAGCTACCAGGAAGGGGCCAACCCGCCCAGCTTCGACAAGCAGTTCCTGCGCGACTGGCTGGACACCGCCCACGTGGACGGCCGACCCTGGAACAAGACGGCGCCGGCGCCGCGCCTGCCGCGCGAAGTGATCGAGCAGACCGCCGCCAAGTACCAGGAAGCGCTCAAGCGCATGCTGGGCTGATACCGCACAAGCCCACAGGACTTGCCCCATGAAAGCCTTGTTTTTCGCCGCCACCGTGGCCTTGACCAGCACCGCCTGGGCGCAAACCGCCGTCAAGGTGGACGAAGCCTGGGTGCGCGGCACCGTGGCCCAACAGACCGCGACTGGCGCCTTCATGCGCCTGACCGCCAGCCAGAACACCCGGCTGGTGGCGGTGGAATCGCCCGCCGCTGGCGTGGTGGAAATCCACGAAATGGCGATGGACAACAACGTGATGAAAATGCGCACCGTGCCGGGCCTGGACCTGTCCGCCGGTCGCACGGTGGAGCTGAAGCCAGGCGGCTACCACGTGATGCTGATGGACCTGAAGCAGGCCGTCAAAGCCGGCGACACGGTGCCGCTGACCTTGGTGTTTGAAGGCGCCAACCAGCAGCGCTTCACCCAGAAGGTGGACGCGCCGGTGAAGGCACTGGGCGCCAGCTCGGGCCACCAGCACGCGCCGGCTGGCCCCAGCGGCCACAAACACTGAGCCGCAGCCCGCGCGTCAGGCCACTGCCGTGTGCAGGTTGACCGGCAGGCCGGTGCGCAGCGACGTGGCCATGGCCTGGCCGATGCGGGTCGCCTCGGTCGCATCGTTCAGGGTCAATGGCACCGACCGCTCGCCCCGGCAGGCGGCCACAAAGGCGTCCATTTCGAGCCGGAACGCGTCGTTGAAGCGGGCGAAGAAGTCGGGCAAGGCCCGGTGCCCAACGCCGCAACTGTCGCGGTACTGCACCCGGCTCGCGTGCGCACCCATGCCGATCTGCACCGTGCCGCTGGTGCCGATGACTTCGGTCGTGGTTTCGTGCCCGTGCGGCAGGGTGCGGCTGGCGTAGAACACCGCGCGCTGACCGCCCTCGAATTCCACGATCGCCAGGCCGTTGTCCACGTCACCACACTCGGCCAGGCCGGGGTGCAGCGCGATCGTGCCGCTGGCGAACACGCGGGTGGCCCGCGGGTTGCCCAGCATCCAGCGCGCCAGATCGATGTCATGCACGCTGCAATCCATGAAGATGCCGCCTGAAGTGGGCGCAAAGCGCACGAAAAAGCCGTCCGGATCGTTCTTGTCGCAGGTTTGCGAGCGGACCAGGAACGGCCGTCCCAGGTCGCCCGCGTCGATGGCGGCCTTGGCCTCGGCGTAGCTGGGGTCGAAACGGCGGACAAAACCCACCATCGCCACCAGGTTCGGGTGTTGCGCAGCCACGGCCTCCACCGCTTCGCAGGCGGCCACGTCCAACGAGAGCGGCTTTTCCACGAACACGTGCTTGCCGGCGCGCAAGGCGGCGCTGGTCTGGTCGGCGTGCAGGGTGGTGGGCGTGACCAGTACCACCGCGTCCACTTCGTGGTCGTTCAGCAGTTCGGCGTATTCGGTGTGCAGGCGCGGCACGTTCAGGACGCTGCGCGCCCAGGCCAACTCCTCGTGCACCGGGCTGCAAGCGGCCACCAGGGTGGCGCCGGGGGTGTGGCGCGCCAGTTGTTCCGCGTGGCGCTTGCCCAGGCGGCCCAGGCCCGCAATGCCCACGCGCAGGGGCTTGTGTGGGGCGGCGCTCATCTCAGAACACCACCGGCTGGCCAGACTGGGCGCTCTGCGTGGCGGCATCGGCCAGCTTTTGCGCCAGCACGCCGTCCTGCACCGTGGTCTTGAACGGCTGGCCGCTTTGCAAGCACTCAAAGAAGTGCTGGATTTCGAGCCGGTAAGCGGCCGCGTAGCGCTGCAGGAAGAAGGCTTCCGGCTTGTCGGCCTTGACGCCGTTGGCGTCCCACTGCACCACTTCGCTGGGGGTGTGGTTGCCGCACTGCAACAGGCCCAGCGCGCCGAGCACTTCAAAGCGCTGGTCGTAGCCGTAAGCGGCGCGGCGGGTGGTGTTGATCTGGCACAAGCGACCTTGGCGGGTGCGGATGGTGACGGCGGTGCTGTCCCAGTCGCCGGCTTCGCCCACGGCAGGGTCGGTCAGCACCGAGGCGGTGGCGCTGAGCCAGGCGGCTTCATCGCCATCGGCGCAGAGGATCCAGCGGAACACGTCGAGGTCGTGGATCAGCATGTCGCGGAAGATGCCGCCCGAGGCCTTGATGTACTCCACCGGCGGCGCGCCCGGGTCGCGGCTGGTGATGATGAGCATCTCGGGGTTGCCGATCTGGCCAGCGTCCATGCGGCGGCGCGCTTCGTTGAAGGTGGGGTCGAAACGGCGCTGAAAGCCGATCATGCAGCCGACGCCGGCCGCCGCCACGGCCTGGGCCACCGCCTCGGCGCGGGGCACCGACAGGTCCACCGGCTTTTCGCAGAAGATGTGTTTGCCGGCCGCCGCCGAGCGGCTGATGAGGTCGCTGTGGGTGCTGGTGGGCGAGCAGATGGCGACCGCGTCGATGCCCGGGTCGGCCAGCACCGCCTCGATGGTGGAGACCTCGGCGCCCAGGGTTTGGGCCAGGTCGGCGGCGGCCGGGGCCACCGCGTCGCAGACGTACTTGAGTTTCACGCCATCCAGGGCGGCCAGGTTGGATGCGTGGATGCGGCCAATGCGGCCCGCGCCGAAAACGGCTACGTTTTTCATGAAAAGTCCTTGTCTCCGAATGTCTGTTGGAGTGCGGGTCGCGCACCCTCAAGACTATAGAGAGATTTCAGTGTTTCGGAAAGATTTTTCCGAAATATTTTATTTATCGAAAATTATTTCGACGACAAGATCTCAAGCGCTCATCCGGGGCGAGGTGGGCCGGTACGGCAGCTCCAGCGCGTAGGCCAGCGCGATGAACAGGCTCTGCGCCAGGCCCATGGTCGCGGTGAGGGAGCGGAAACCGAAGGTGGAGTTGTCCTGCACCAGCAAGGTGGCGGCGGCGTCCTTGGCCAGCGGGCTCATGCGGCTGTCGGTGATGGCGATCAGGCGCGCACCACGCTCCAGCGCCTGCTCCACCGCCGCCAGGGTTTCCTCCGCGTAGGGCGCGAAAGAAATGGCCAGCATCACATCGCCCGGGCGCACCGACCGCATCTGACCCAGGTGCATGCTGCCCAGGCCCGACATCAAACCGACGCGCTTGTCGGTGTGCTGCAAGGCGTAATCCAGGTACACGGCCACCGGGAAAGAGCGGCGCGAAGCGGCGATCCAGATGCAGTCGGTCTGGTACAGCATGTCCACCGCCTGCTTGAAGGCGGGCTCGTCCAGGCTGGCCTCCAGCTCGTGCATGCCAGCCTGGCTGCCGGCCAGAAATTCGCGCGCAATTTCCACGCTGGACAGGCTGCCCGAGCCGGATTCGATGATGTCGCGGATGCGGGCGCGGTAGTTGCGACTGGGCGCGAGCTGGCGCGTGAGCCCTTCGCGGAAGATGGCCTGCATCTCGGAAAACCCGGAGAAGCCGAAATGCTTGGCAAAGCGCACCACCGCCGATGGCTGCACCTGGCACTGCGCGGCGAGCTGCTGGATACCTTCGAGCCCGATGTGGTCGCGGTGCTGCTCGACGTACTTGGCGATGACCTTGAGCTGCTTGCTCAGCGATTCGTACTCCGCCGTGATGCGGGCGATGAACTGGTCGACGCTGGGCTTGTCGGTGGAGTGGGAGGCCATGCTGCTGGATTTGGAAAAATTCTTCTGCCCCCCATTCTGCTGGAAAAACCCCGCCCTGCCAGACTGGGGCATACCCGCAGGGGCCAGGCGTCAGCCCAGGTAGGGCTGCTGGGCCATGTTTTCAGCGAAGTAGAGGCGAAATTCGCCCGGCTTGTCGGGCATGTGGGCCGCCGGCGCCATGCCCAGCGCGGCGACCACGTGCTGCAACGCGCGGATGGCCTGGGTGTCGGGGTCCTGGTCGATCACGACGTCCAGCACGCCTTGCTGCAGGTACTGGCGGTGATCGTCCGAAATTTCGTGGCTGACCCAGCACACCTTGTGGGGGGCAAAGCGCTGCAAGGCCGCGACGATGCCGGGCGAGCCGGCCCCGGTGTTGTACAGGCCCACCACACCGCTGCGCTGCTGCAGCGCCTGCTTGACCGCCCAGTAGCAGCGGTCCGGATCGTCGTGGGTTTCGGTCGCATCCAGATCGCACAAAAGGTGGGGGAACTGGGCCTGCAACACGTCGCGGCACCCCCGGCTGCGTTCGATGTGGCCCAGGTAGTCGTGCCGGCTGGACAGGATGAGCACTTGGCCTGCGTGGTGGCACAGGCGCCCCAGCAGGTAGCCGGCCGTGCGACCGGCGGCCTGGTTGTCGATGCCCACGTAATCGGCCTGAGGCACCCCGTCCACCCGGGTCACCACCATGGTCACGTGCTCGCCCCGGGCGCGGGCCGCCAGCAGGGCCGCGCGCACGGCCGGGGTGTCCGGCGCCGCGACGATCAGGGCCTGGCGCCGGTAGCGACCCGGCGCGATGGCGCGGACCAGCGCCGCCTCGTCGTCCTCCGGCGTGGTCAGGCGGTGCACCACCAGCCGCCGGTCCAGCATCGCCACGCCGCGCTGCAGCGCCTGGCTGAGGTGGCGAAAGAATGGCGACGGGTTGTCGGGCAACACGATGTCGATGTGTTGCAGGCCATGGCGCGTGTCGGGCAGCAGACGCGGCACGCCCAGTTGCCGTGCGGCCTCCACCACCTTTTGCCGCGTCTTGGGGGACGACGTGTCGCGCTCGTTCAGCACACGGTCCACGGTGGACAGGCTGACACCCGCCAGCGCAGCGATTTCGGCGAAACGGGCCGACTTTTTGCGGCGCTTAGGGTTTTCCATGATTTGACGATTTTTCGTCAATTATCTCCGACCGGGGCGCGGCAGGCAAACCTACATTGAGCGCCTACCGCCACCGTTGGGTGTGCGGCCCGATTTGATCAGGAGACATCGCATGAAGATCGCCCTAGACCCCTACATGATCCGCCACGTGCCGCTGCACGAGCTGCCCGCTGCCGTGGCCTCCCTGGGCTACGACCAGATCGAACTCTCCCCCCGCTCGGACTTCCTGGACTGGTGGGTCATGCCGCGTGCCACGAAAGAGCGCATGGCCGGCTTCAAGGCCGCGATGCGGGCTTCGGGTGTGGGCCTGGCCTCGCTGCAGCCAATGTACCGCTGGGCCAGCCCGTTTGAAGATGAACGCCAGTGGGCGATGCGCTGCTGGAAGAAGGCCATTGAAGTGGCCATCGAGATGGATTGCTCGCTGATGGTCTCGGAGTTTGGCCGGGGCTCTTCGCCCGAGCGTTCGGTGGGCGAGCGCCCGGGAGCGAACACGAAGGAGATGTGCGAAGCCGCCTGGTTCCGCTCGATGGACGAGCTGCTGCCGATCTTTGAGCGTGAAGGCATCACCCTGTCGGTGGAGCCGCACCCGGAGGACTGGATCGAAACCATGCAGCCCGCCGCCGACATCGTGAAGAACATCGGTTCTTCGGCCTTGAAGCTGAGCTACATCGCGCCGCACACTTTCTACTACGGTGACGACATGGCGGCCCTGATCAAGGAAGCGGCGCCGGTGCTGGCGCACGTGCGGGTGGCCGACACCTTCAACCACAAGAAGAGCAGCCAGCTGCGCTACATCGTCAACCCGCCGGGCAGCAGCCACATACGGGTGCACCAGCACCTGGACATGGGCCAGGGGGAGATTGACTGGGACCTGTTCTACCAGACCCTGGCCGAGGTGAAGTTCGACGGCGTGATGTCGTCGTGCGTCTTCGCCTGGGAGGAGCGCGCTGAGGACTCCAGCCGCTTCATGCGCGCTGAAATGCAGCGTTACCTCGACAAGTATTCCAACCGTTAAACCCAACCACACACAACCCCTTTGAGGAGCAACTCCATGACTTTGAAAATTGGTGTCATCGGCACCGGCATGATCGGCCGCGACCACACCCGCCGCATCCAACAAGTGCTCGCGGGCGCCGAAGTGGTCGCCTTGTCTGACGTGAACCAGGCTTCCGCCGCCAGCGTGCGCGACGACCTGGCCCCCAAGGCCAAGCTGTACGAAACGGGCGAAGCCCTGATCGCCGCCCCCGAAGTGCAAGCGGTGCTGGTGACTTCGTGGGGCGCCACGCACGAGCCCTACGTGCTGGCCGCCATTGCCGCTGGCAAGCCGGTGTTCTGCGAAAAGCCGCTGGCCACCACCGCCGAAGGCGCGCGCCGCATCGTGGACGCCGAAGTGAAGTTCGGCAAGCGCCTGGTGCAAGTGGGCTTCATGCGCCGCTACGACGCCGGCTACGTCGCCCTGAAGCAGGCCGTGGAGCAGCACACCGGCGCGCCCATCCTGGTGCACGCCGCCCACCGCAACCCGGCCGTGCCCGAAGCCTACGTCACGCCGATGGCCATCCACGACACCATGATCCACGAGATCGACGTGTTCCGCTGGCTGCTGAACGACGACTACGTCTCGGCCCGTGTGCTGTACCCGCGCAACGCCGCCCGCAGCCACAGCAAGCTGCGCGACCCGCAGGTGGTGGTGCTGGAAACGAAAAAAGGCGTGCTGATCGACGTGGAAATCTTCGTCAACTGCGCCTACGGCTACGACATCCAGTGCGAAGTGGTGGGCGAAGACGGCACCGCCAAGCTGCCGGAGCCGATGGCGATTGAAATGCGCCTGGGCGCAAAGCGCCAGAACCGCATCCTGACCGACTGGAAAGGCCGCTTCGTGGCCAGCTACGACGTGGAACTGCAGGACTTCATCGGCGCCGCAGCCCAAGGCACCGCCACCGGCCCCAGCTCGTGGGACGGCTATGCCGCCGCCGTCACGTCCGACGCCTGCGTGAAGGCGCAAGAAAGCAACGGCCAGGCCGTGGCGATCGAACTGCCGGCCCGCCCGGCGCTGTACGCCTGATGCCTTGACCTTCCGGGGCCGCTCCACCGAACGGCCCCGTTTTCAAACCCTTTTTGTACCGAGAACCACCATGCGCTTTTCCCTGAGCCACATCCTGGCCCCGCGCCAGTCCCCCGCCGAGTTCTTCGCCATGGCCCGCGCCCTGGGCGTGACCGACGTCGAAATCCGCAACGACACCCCCAACGTCGTGGGCACCCTGCCCCCGGCCGAGGTGAAGGCCGCCGCCCAGGCCGCCGGCGTGAACCTGCTGTCCATCAACGCGCTCTACCCCTTCAACGTGTGGAACGACGAGCGCCGCGCCCAGACCGAAAAGCTGGCCGACTACGCCTCTGCCTGCGGTGCCGAAGCCCTGGTGATGTGCCCGCTGAACGACGGCACCCCGGTGTCGCTGGACGACGTCGTCACCGCGCTCAAGGCCATCAAGCCGATCCTCGAATCGCGCGGCATCAAAGGCCTGGTGGAGCCGCTGGGCTTCCCGGTGTCGTCGCTGCGCCGCAAGGCCGACGCCATCGCCGCCATCAAGGCGGCCGGCGGTGAGGGCCTGTTCAAGCTGGTGCACGACACCTTCCACCACCACCTGGCCAGCGAGACCGAGTTCTACCCCGAGTGGACCGGCCTGGTGCACATCTCTGGCGTGGCCGACACCGACGTGTCGGTGGACAAAATGCTGGACGCTCACCGCGTGCTGGTGGACAAGCGCGACCGCCTGGGCAACGTACCCCAGATCCGCGCCTTGCAAGCTGCCGGCTACACCGGCCCGTTCAGCTTCGAGCCCTTCGCCACCGAAGTGCAAGAGCTGGCCGACCCGCAGACGGCGCTGGCCGACAGCATGGGCTGGCTGCGGGAGGAAGTGGCGGCCTGATCAACGCACAACGTTCGACGCCGTTACGACCAGGGCCTGTGAAAACAGGCCCTTTTTTTGGTCAACGGCCTGGTCTGCCGCACCCACCCAGCGTCAGGCTGGTCGGCCTGCAGCAATCCAGGCCTCCGTGGCCGAAAGCGTCAACCGGTACCGGGCGCAGTTGAACATTTCCAGCTTCTGAAGCTCCTCCAGCAACAGCGCTTGAAATCCCGGGGCGACTTGCTCGGTCAACTGCAGCAAATGACAGGCAGCCTGTGCCGTCTTACCCTCCCTCACCACCATTCCGATGGCTTCGGACAAGCTTTCACGGTAGCGCAGACGGGTCGGGTCTGGAGCGCCCAACGATTCCCTGACCACCGCATATTTTTTGAGCGAACGCTGGTAAGCCCAGCCGAACAAATCGACCGCCAGAGACACGTCACGTCGCTCGTACACGCCCAGCATTGCCCGGGCGTAGTCGTTGGTATCCACATCTAGAAACGACAGCGGAGCACAGTTGTAGAGCATCAGCGGGATGTTGGCGGCCAAGCGGCTGGTGCGCTTGTTGCCGTCTTCAAAGGGCTGCAGGTACGCCAGGTTCACCCAGAGGAAAAACGCCGCCTCGATCGGGTTTTTGACCAGCCGCGCCTTTTCAATGACGAGGTCCAGCATCTCTTGCAAAACCGCAGGCACCTGGGAAGGAACATACACGGTGTCACTGATGTTGACCACCTTCTGGCGGATCGCGCCCAGTTCGTTGCTGTCGGCCAGCAAATCCTGCATGAGGATGGCGTGCAGGTTCCTGACCAAAGACATGGACAAGCCTTGCAGCGGAACTGCATCGACCAGAAACTCGATCGCAGCCTTGTGGTTGAGCAGCATCACGGCGTCGGCGTCCGTGCCGGCGCTGCCACGCTTGAAAAGCTCTTCGGTGGCCAGCATGGTGTAGCGGTTGCCCTCCAGGCGGGAGGACGACCACGACAAGTCGATCAGCAAGGGCTCCAGAACCTTACGGGCGTAAGTACCGGCCGGCTGCTGTTCGGGCATGCACCCCGCCCGGTACAAGCTGTCCGCCAGTGGCTGCGGCAACAACCAAGTGGTGTTGGGTCGGTACCGGTCAACGAAATCACGCTGGTAACTGACGGGGTCTCTCGCCGCCAAAGGCACGTCCAACGCCCGCCGCAAGCGTTGGGCGGCAGGCGACCAATCTGGCCCCCCCTGGCGTTGAGACCACGCGGGCCCAAGTGGCAGGAAGGATGAAGCGACCGACAGGCGGTAGCGCGTGGCACGCGCCCGGCCTTCACGCACCAGGTCGCCACGCACGCACAAGGCATCCAAATGGCGGCGCACCGTAGCAGAACTGCCTCCGGTGGCATGGATGACTTCCGTGGAAGATACCGCCGTCAGCCCCTGCTCGGCAAACCGCTCTACGGCGTGGAGGACATCCTGGCGGGTGAGTTTCATGGTGAATTTGCTCAGTAAACGCTCAAAATTGAGCAAATTTTAAGTCAATTGAGCAAATAAAAGAGCAAATACCAATTGCTGAGCAGATTCACACTCACATATTCTCCCGGGTGTGGATCTCGAACGGGATTTGCACCGACTGGGTGCCCGCGTCCTGAGCGGCGTTCTTGGCGCGGATGGTGGCCAGGATCGTCTCGCGGGCCAGGCGCTCAAACGGGTGGGAGATAACCAGCGTCAGGCTGCCATCCAGCAGCCCGGCCTTGGTGGACTCCATCAGCGTGTAGCCCACCGTCACCAACTGGCCGGCGCGCCCGCTTTCGCGAATGGCCGCCAACGCCCCGCCTATGCCACCGCCCGAGATGTAGAGCCCCTGCAGGTCCGGGTGCTGGCGCAGCAGCTTTTCAGTCAGTTCGCGCGCGATGGCGTCGGACTCGAAGGTGGACAGTGGCTCCAGCAACACAAAATCGTTCGCGTGTTCACGGAAGTAAGACCGAAAGCCGCTTTCGTACAAGTCGTGGCAGCGGTAGCGGTGGGTGCCCACCAGGATGCCCAGCTTGCCCGGCGACTTGCACATGTGCTCGAACGCCCAGGCCGACGTGCGCCCGACCTTCCAGCTGTCCAACCCCACATAGCCCACCTTGGAGCGTGCCGCCAGCGGTGACACCAGCGCCACCGTGGGCACCCCACGCGCAGCCACCTGGTCGATCGCGTCGGTGACGATCGGGTGCTCGGCCGCCAGCACGGCCAGGGCATCGCAGCTCTCGGCCAGCGCCAGGATTTGCGCCGACACGCTCTCGGGCGACAGGTCGTCCAGGTGCGCCATCTGCAGGCGCACGTCGCTGCTCGGGATCGCCGCGGCGGCCTGCTCAAAATGGCGCTCCAGCAGCAGCGAAAACGGCCGGTGCGGGGTTTGCACGATCACGCCCAGTCGGTGGTGTTCCCGCGCCGCGTCCATCCGCTGCGCCAGCGCACCCACACCGTAGAAACCAATCTCGCGCGCGGTGTCCAGCACGCGGGCCATGGTGGCCTCGCGCACCTTGCCCGAACCGCCAATGATGCGATTGACCGTGGCCACGGACACCCCGGCCGCTTCGGCCAGGTCACGGATGGTGGGACGCGTCATGCACAGCTCCATTCATGTCTTTTTGTATCACCACTAGCATGACGTGACACAAAACACCTCAAATTTGTGTGGCTTCAGGGGATTACCCGAACCCAACTTGATGCGAAGTATGGCACACCCGAATTCAAGCATGCAACCAAAAGATACTTTTTGAAACTTTAAAGATATCTTTCGATGCACTCTTCTGAGCTTCATCGATAAAGTTACCGTCATCGAACCGCACACTTTCCCACCCCGTGCGAGACAGGAGATGACATGGACGATCTGCAATTCGGCACCCGCAACAAGCGGGGCGACTGGGCACCGACCCAGCACCTGGACCTGCCGCCTTTCTGGTCGTGGCCGCCCCGGCTCGGGCGCGTCGCAGGCTGGGTGGCGGGCTACCTGTGGCCGTGGAACCTGGTGACCATCGCCACCGCACTGCTGTGGTGGCATTTCGTGGTGCCCGACACCGACACCCTGCGCACCCTGCAATGGGACTGGGCGCTGACCCTGTTTGCCGCCAACTGGCTGGGGCTGTTCGCCTACTACAGCTGCTTTGAATGGCGCTACTACCGCCGCCGCGTGCAAGACCGCCAGTTCAAATACAACGGCAAGTTCCCGGCCGAGCAACCCTCGGACGTGTTCTGGTTCCGCAGCCAGAACATCGACAACTTCCTGCGCAGCTTCTTCGTGTCCATCCCGATCGGCACCGCCATCGAGGTGTTCCTGCTGTGGGCCCTGGCCAATGGCTGGGCCCCCACCGTGTCGTGGGACGAACACGCCGCCTACGTTGTGGCCCTGGTGGCGCTGGCCCCCATCCTGCACGAGGTGCACTTCTTCGTCATCCACCGGCTCATCCACTGGGGCCCGCTGTACCGCTGGGTGCATTCGGTGCACCACAACTCGGTCAACCCGTCGCCGTGGTCGTCCATGTCCATGCACCCGGTCGAAGGTTTTGCCTACTTCGGCGTCGCGCTGTGGGTGCTGGTGATTCCGTCGCACCCCTTCCTCGCGGTGTTCCTGTTCCATGCGGCGGCCTTCGGCGCCATCGTCGGGCACCTAGGTTTTGACCAACTGGCCCTGCCCGGGGGAGCGGCGCAGAAGAGTTCGGCCTACGCCCACTACCTGCACCACAAGCACTTCGAGGTGAATTACTGCGACAACGGCGCGGTGCCGCTGGACCAATGGTTCGGTTCCTGGCACGACGGCTCGCCCGAGGGGGAGCGCCGCATGCAGGAACGGTTCCGCCGGAAAAAAGAGAAGCTCAACGCCGCTTGAGCCCCGTTTGCAGCCCACAGGAGACAAGACATGACGCAATGGATCCAGGCCTGCGCCACCGAGGCCATCGACAACGAAGGCGCCCTGCGCTTCGACCACGGCGGCCGCACCTACGCCCTGTACCGCAGCCCGGCCGACGAGTATTTCTGCACCGACGGCCTGTGCACCCACGAGGCCATCCACCTGGCCGACGGGCTGGTGATGGACTACACCATCGAGTGCCCCAAGCACAGCGGCGAGTTCGACTACCGCACCGGCGAGGCCACGCGCGCCCCGGCCTGCAAGAACCTCAAGACCTACCGCACCCGGGTGGAGAGTGGCCATGTCTACATCGAAGTCTGAGATGGGCGCTGACGTGGCTGCGATG
The DNA here is from genome assembly GCA_964610405.1 of uncultured Macromonas sp. Lineage (GTDB taxonomy): Bacteria > Pseudomonadota > Gammaproteobacteria > Burkholderiales > Burkholderiaceae_C > CAZGDZ01. The sequence goes on from CAZSZN010000004.1 coordinate 17,213, forward strand.
GTCGTCATCGGCGCCGGCGAATGCGGCACCCGCGCCGCCTTTGCGCTGCGCGAACAGGGCTGGGCGGGCGAGATCGTGCTGATCGGCGCGGAAACCGGCCTGCCCTACGAACGGCCTCCGCTGTCCAAGCCCAACGAGGCCGGTGCGGTGCGGCGCGAGATCTGTGACGCGGCGGCGCTGGACGCGCAGCGCATCACCTACCTGGCGGGCACCACGGTGGACTCGCTGGACCGCGAGGCACGGACGGTGCGCCTGAACGGCGGCAGCGTGCTGCCCTACCACCGGCTGCTGCTGGCCACCGGGGCGCGCCCCCGCGCCCTGAACTGCCCGGGCGCCGAGCATGCCTTGCCATTGCGCACCCATGCCGATGCACAAGCCCTGTTCCAGCGCATGCGCCCGGCGGGGCAGGCGGTGCTGGTGGGCGCGGGCCTGATCGGCATGGAGCTGGCGGCCACGCTGCGCCAGGCCGGCATGACCGTGACGGTGGTGGAAGCCGGCGACCGCGCGCTGGGCCGGGGCGTGCCCGTCCCCCTGGCCGACGCCCTGCTGGCCCGCCACCGTGCCGAAGGCGTGGCATTCCGGTTCCAGGCCGGCATCGAACGGATCGAGCCCGATGCCGTCTGGCTGACCGACGGTACCCGACTGCCTGCCGACGTGGTACTGGCCGCCATTGGCGTGCTGCCCGACACCCGGCTGGCCACCGAAGCGGGCCTGGCGGTGGACAACGGCATCCTGGTGGACGAGCGACTGGCCACCGCCGACCCGCACGTGTTTGCCGCCGGTGACTGCGCGCGCTTCCGCTGCCCCAGGACCGGTGAAGCCCTGCGGCTGGAAAGCTGGCAGAACGCCCGCGCCCAGGGTGAACAGGCCGCCCGTGCCATGCTGGGGACGAACGATATGTTCGAGAACACGCCCTGGTTCTGGTCCGACCAGTACGACCTAGGCCTGCAGATCGCGGGCTGGCCGTCGGTGCAACACCCCCTGGTGGCGCGTCCGGTCAACGCGGACACCACACTGTGGTTCCAGCTTGACGGCGAAGGCCGCCTGCAAGCCGCCGCCGGGCTCGGCCCGGGCAACAGCGTCGGCAAGGACATCAAGCTGGCCCAGATGCTGATCGCCCAGCGCGCCACGGTGCCGGCCGCCGCCCTGCAAGACCCCGCCGTCCCCCTGAAGTCACTGCTGAAGCGCTGAAACATGAACCCCTACGCCACCCCTCAGGCCCCGCGCTTGCACATCCTCCAGTCGCTCTGGGGCATGGACCGCGTGCTGGGCAACCCCCGCGAGTGGACCTTGGCCGAGCGCCTGGCCCTGATCGACGACGCCGGTTTCGACGGCATCTCGGCCCACGTCTACCCCGAAGCCCGCGTGGAAGACTGGATCGATGACGCCCAGGCACGCGGCTTCGTGATCGAGGGCAACGCCTTCCCCACCACCGTGGCCGGTCTGGAACCAGCGCTGGAACTGGCGGCGCGCCACCACATCCACCACCTGGTGATCCAGGCCGACGTGCGCCCCTACAACGCCGACGAGGCCGTGCCACTGCTGCAAGGCTGGCAGCAACTGGCCCGCAGCTACGGCGTGCCGCTGCTGGTGGAAACCCACCGCAACACCCTCACCAACGACCTGTGGGCCACCCGGGAATGCCTGGACCGCCTGCCCGACCTGCCCCTGCTGGCCGACCTGTCGCACTACGTGTGCGGCCAGGAAATGAACCTGCCCATCAGCCCGCGCAACGAGGCGCTGATCCAGCGCATCCTCGCCCACGCACACGCCTTCCACGGCCGGGTGTCGTCGGCCGAGCAGGTGCAGCTTGAAATCAGCTTCGAGTGCCACCGCCCCTGGCTGGACCAGTACCTGAGCTGGTGGCGGCAAGGCTTCACCCATTGGCTGGCCCGCGCACGCAGCGGCGACAGCCTGACCTTCACCTGCGAGCTCGGCCCGGCACCCTACGCCATCACCGACCGCCACGGCCTCGACCGCAGCAACCGCTGGGAAGAAGCCCAACAGATGCGCCACCTGGTCAGCCAACTTTGGGACGACCTGGTGGCCCATTCCAGCGCAGCAGCGGCCCCGCGACGGGCTGCCGCCGACGCTTTCGCCACGAGCGGCCATGCCTGACATGGTCCGTACCATACCCACCCACAGCAGGAGACTTCCATGAAAAAACACCTCATCGCCCTGGCCACGGCGGCCACCGTCCTGGCCCCCTTGGCGGCCCACGCCCAAAAGGTGGGTGTGACCATGACCGACTTCAACGACACCTTCCGCACCATCCTGCGCAACGGCATCGCGGACGCGGGCAAAAAGGCCAACGTCACGCTGCAGTTCGAGGACGGCAAGTCCGACGTTGGCACCCAGCTCAGCCAGATCCAGAACATGATCGCGCAGAAGATGGACGCCATCATCGTGCAGCCGGTGGACACCGACGTGACGCCCAAGATCACCAAGATGGTGACCGACGCCAAGATCCCGCTGATCTACGTGAACCTGAAACCGGCCGACTTCGACCGGCTGCCCGCTGGCGTGGCGGTGGTGGCGTCCGACGAGCACGTGGGCGGCTCCATCCAGACCCAGCAGGTGTGCAAGCTGCTCAAAGGCAAGGGCAACGTGTTGGTGCTGATGGGCGACCTGGTGCACGAAGCCGCGCGCACCCGCACCAAGGCGATCGAGGACGTGGTGGCCAGCAAGGACTGCAGCGGCATGAAGATCGTGGACAAGCGCGAAGGCAAGTGGAGCCGCACCACGGCGCAGGACATCGCCACCAACTGGCTGACGTCCGGCACCGTGAAGTTCGACGCCATCATCGCCAACAACGACGAAATGGCCCTGGGCGCGATCAATGCGCTGAAGGCAGGCCGCAAATGGACGCCCAACACCATCGTGGCCGGCATCGACGCCACGCCCGATGCCATGGCCTCCATGAAAGCCGGCGACCTGAAAGTGACGGTGTTCCAGAACGCCGCCGCCCAAGGCGTGGGCGCGCTGGACGCGGCCCTGAAACTCATCAAGAAACAGCCGGTGGCACGCTTTGTGAACGTGCCCTTCGAACTGGTGACGCCCGAGAACATGGCCCGCTACCAGGGCAAGAACTGATCGCTCTGCTTGACGAGAAGCAGCGACTTGAGGCGCAGCGCCCCCGGGGGTTGCGCCTCAGGTGTTCAGGGGTCGGCGCGAGCCGGCCCCTTTTTTTGCCAGACCTGCCGCAACCAGCGTGCACAGGCCACGTTGTTCTGCCCGATGTCGTAGCGGCCCCCGCCGCCGTAGTCGGGAAAGGGAATGAATTCGCAACTGATCTGCCGGGGCGCTTTCTCGGGGTGGGCGTGCATCCACGCCAGCAGGTCTTGCACGGCGGTGGCCCAGGTGTGCAGTTCGGCGGCCTGCCAGGGGCGGTGGAAGGTGCCGGGTTCGGGCTCCACCCAGGGGTACTGGATGGCGCGGCCCGGGCGACCATCGGCCCGCTGCATCGCGGCGTTGCCCGGCACGCCGGGGGCCACGCTGCGGGTGTGGGCGTGCACCACCCAACCCTGCGCCAGCCAGTGTTGGTAGAAGGTGTCGGGCTGGCCCGGTGCCAGGCGCGAACGCCCGCCATCGGGCGCGCCGGCCAGGCCGCTCAGCGCCAGCTCTTCGGGGTTGCCGATCTTGAACACCAGGTGCGAATGGTCCAGCGTCAGGCGCAGGGGCACGTGGGAGCGGGCCAGCAGCTCCGCGACCGCCTCCACGCGGTGGAACTGCTCGTTCCACATGTCCACATGCACCTCCATCGACGGCAGGCAGCCCGCCGCAGTGCCGTGGGCCATCGCGTCCAGGAACCAGTCGGCCACCTGCCGGTCGGTCAATGCGGTGCCGTCGGCGTGCCGCGCGAACAGTTGCATGTTGAACAGCCGCGCCCCCAACTGGCCGCCGGTGCGCAGGCCCCAGTGCATCCGCGCTTCGTCGCGCCCGGCGCAGAAAATGCCGCCGAACACGCCGATCGGCACGCCGTACTCGGCCACCCAGTCGAAGTACGGTGCGAAGTCTTCCGCCGGGTCGATGTTTTTTTCGATGTAGTCGAACACCCCCGCGTCGCGCACCCAGGCGAAGCGGCTGGAGGCATCGGGCGTGGGCAAGCCATCGTGCACCAGCACGCCGTCGAGGTTGATGCCGATGGGCAGCGGCGGCGGCGATAACGTTGCGGCCAGGGAGGGCGATGGAGCGTTCATGCGGCGCAGGCGGCGGGGGTGGAAAAAAGGGCTGACGGCGTCAGCAGGCTTTTGAGCTTGATGGCCGGATCGGCCAGGACGGCGGGGTCGGCCACGCCACCCCGCTCCACCAGCAGGCGGGCCAGCTTGGCGTCCTTGACCAGTCGCACCACAGGGCCCCAGGCGCTCATGCCCACCAGACGGCGGGCTTCGTCGAGGTAAAAGATGATGCTGCTGCCCTCGCCCAGGTCGCGCTGCGCGGTGGCCACGCCCAGCGCCGGCTCGCCCGCCACCTGCAATTGGTGGTCGTACTGGTCGCTCCAGAACCAGGGCGTGGCGCGAAACACCTCGTCACCGCCCAGCAGGTTGCGCGCGGCCACCCGGGCCTGGGCCTCGGCGTTGAACCAGGTTTCCTGGCGCATCGGCTGGCCTGACAACGGGCTGGGGAACTCGGCCGCGTCTCCGGCGGCGTACACCTGCGGGTCGCTGGTGCGCAAATGGGCATCGACCACGATGCCGCGCGCCACCTGCAAGCCCGCCGCCCGCGCCAGACCGGTGGCGGGCTCGATGCCAATGCCCACCACCACCGTGTCCACCGACTGCACCGTGCCGTCGCTCAGGTGCACCCGCACACCGCCTTGGGCGCAGGGCTCGATGCGTTCGGGCAACACGCCCAGGCGCAGGTCCACCCCGTGGTGGCGGTGCAGCGCCACCACGCCATCGGCCACCTCGGGCGGCACGGCGCGGCCCAGCAGGCGGGGGGCGCCTTCCACCAGCGTCACCCGGGTGCCCAGCCGGCGCGCCGAGGCGGCCACCTCCAGCCCGATGAAGCCTCCGCCCACCACCAGCAGGCTGCGCCCGGCGCTCAGGCGCGGGGCCAGGGTCTGCGCATCGTCCAGGGTGCGCAGGGTCAGCACCTCGGGCAGGTCGGCGCCGGGGATGGTCAGGCGGCGCACCGCCCCGCCGGGGGTCAGCAACAAGCGCCAGTAGGGCAGCACCTGGCCGTTGGCCAGCGTGACGGTGCGCGCGCCGGTGTCGATGGCGGCCACCCGCTGGGTGTGCAGCCGGATGCCGTCGTCAATCATGGCCTGGCTGCTGCGCAGCTGGCAGGCGTCGGCGGTCTTGTCGCCGGTCAACAGCTCTTTGGACAGGGGCGGCCGCTCGTAGGGGGCGTGGCGTTCCATGCCCACCAGGTCGATCGGGCCGGTCCAGCCGAATTCGCGCAAGGCCTGCGCGGCGCGGCCACCGCAGTGCCCGGCACCGACGATGACCATGGACAAGGTTTTGGCGGTACCCATGGGGGTGCTCCTGGGTTCAAGCGGTCTGGATTTGCACCTGCCCACCCAGCACGCGGGCCGGGTAGGTCTTGAGGTTCACGCACACCGGCGCACCCAGGGCACGGCCGTCGCGGATGTCAAAGCGGCCGTTGTGCTTGGGGCATTCGATGACGTGCGCCATCACCAGCCCGTCGGCGAGGTGGATGCGTTCGTGGGTGCACAGGCCGTCGGTGGCGTAGACCTGGTCTTCCACGCGGTAGATGGCGTAGGTGTGGCCCCCGTGGTCAAAGCGGATCACGTCTTCGTCGTCGATGTCGTGCAGCGGGCAAACGTCGGTCCAGTCGCTCATGAGGTGTCTCCTGATGGTGTTTGTGGTGTGTGGGCGGGGCTCAGGCGCGCGCCGGCAGTGGGCGCGCAATGTGGAAGTCCTGGTCGCGGCGCTGGCGCCAGATGGCGGGCAGGATTTCGGCCAGGGCCTGCCCCGTGCTGGTGTACGGCGGCGGGCAGTCGTCCTTCATCAGCGCGTGCAGCTTGGGCAGCGCGTGGTAGGGCACCAGCGGAAACATGTGGTGTTCCACGTGGTAGTTCATGTTCCAGTAGAGGAAGCGCAGCACCGGCCCCATCAGGATGGTGCGGCTGTTGAGCCGGTGGTCCAGCACGTTTTCGGGCAGGCCGGCGTGTTGCGTCAGGCCCAGGAGGTGCATCAACCAGGCGCCGGCCATGCTGGGCAGCGGGCCCAGCAGCAGCAGGGGCAACCAGCTCTGCGTGGCCACCGCCGCGCCCACGATCAGCGCCCAGGCCAGCACCCAGACCCGCGAGCTGCGCACCGCCGAGGGCCACGCCATCTCGGGGATGTAGGTCTTTTCTTCGGCGCTGAGGTGACCCGCCGCGTGGCGCAGCGCGGTCCCCATTTCTTTTGGCACGTTTTGAAGGGCGAACAGGTTAAGCAGCAGCGCCCGGAAGTCGGGCGGCAGCGTGACGTTGAACTCCGGGTCGCGGCCGGTGACCAGGGTGTCGGTGTGGTGGCGCGCATGGCTCCAGCGCCAGCGCGTGGGGCGGCGCGTGAGCTGGAAGCAGGCGAGCTGGTAGACCACGTCGTTCATCCAGCGCGTCTTGAAGGCGGTGCCGTGGCTGCACTCGTGCCAGCGGCTGTCGGCCGGGCTGCTGTAGAGCGTGGCGTAGAGCCAGTAGGCGGGCAGCAGCATCCAAAAGCCCCAGCCGGCCCACCAGCCGTGCACGAACAGCGCGCCGGCACCCAGGATCAGCGCGTACCACAGCGCGGTGTCGCGCAGCGCGTGGGCGTCGTCGCGCTTCATCAGCGCCTTGAGCTCGGCGCGCGGCACCGGGCACTGGTACCACTGCGCGTTGACCAGGCCGGCCGCTGCGGCACGGTCACCAGCGCCGCCGATGAGGCGGTAATCGTCGGCCTGGCGCGGCCAGGCGAGCACCGAGGAAGGAGGTTGTTTCATGGGGTCTGTCTCCAGCGTTTGTGGTTTTCACGATGTTATCCATTTGGAAAAATATTTCCACAAAACGCCATCAAATCACATCAAAATCCATCAGAATCAGCCCTATAAAATCCATCATTTCTTGCATCAGAACCCTGCCCATGTCCGCACGCAAACGCAAAGTCACGCTGGAACAGGTGGCGGAGGCGGCCGGGCTCAGCACCGCGACAGTGGACCGGGTGCTGAACCGGCGCCTGCCGGTGCGGCAGGCCACCGCGCTGCGGGTGATTGCCGCCGCCGAGGCCCTGGGCTACCACGCGGCACACCTGATGCGCCAGCGACTGGCGGGGGCCGGCGGGCACCAACGCCTGGGGTTCTGCCTGCAAAAGGCCGATTCACCGTTCTACCAGGCGCTGGCCCAGGCCCTGCGCGAGGCCACGCGGCAACAGACGGATGGCAGCGGTTCGGCGGTGGTGGAGTTCATGGACGAGCTGGAGCCGCGCGCCATCGCCGAACGGCTGCTGGACCTGGGCCGCCGCTGCGATGCGCTGGGCGTGGTGGCGCTGGACCACCCACACGTGTCGGCCGCCGTCGCCCTGCTGCACGAGGAAGGCCACCCTTGTGTGGCGCTGCTGTCGGACCTGAGCGCGCCGCAACGGCTGGGGTGCGTGGGCATCGACAACCGGCAGCGCGGGCGGGTGGCGGCCTGGGCGGTGCGGCGCCTGTCGCGCGGTGGGGAGGGCGAGGTGGGCGTGTTCATCGGCAGCCACCGCTACGTGGGGCAGGAAACCAGCGAAATGGCGTTTCGCGCCGCGCTGCGCGAACAGGCACCCGGGCTGCGCGTGCTGGACGCCCAGGTGAACCTGGAAGACGAACAACTGGGCTACGAAGCCACGCTCAGCCTGATGGCGCGCCACCCGCAACTGGTGGGCCTGTACGACACCGGTGGCGGCGCCACGCGGGGCATCGTGCGGGCGCTGCGCGAGGAAGGTGCCGGGCGCGGCATCGTGATGGTGGCGCACGGCCTCACGCCCGAGCACCGCGAGGCGCTGGTGGACGGGGTGCTCGACCTGGTGATTGAAACCCCCGTCACCGCCGTGGCCGAAACGGCGGTGCGGGTGCTGCTGCGCGCGCTGGCGCCGGGGCAGCCGGTCACGTTTGGTCAGCCGTTCGTGCTGCCACTGGGCTTGTACACGGCGGAGAATGTGTGAGGGTCGCCCCTTTCTTTACTCCGGCTTGAAACCCGCCTCCTTCAGCAGTTGGGCACTGCGTGTCACGTCGGTCGCCACGAACTGCCGGAACTGCTCCGTGGTTTCCAACACCGGCAGAATGCCCAGTGCGGTGTAAGCGCCCGAGCGCGCCAATTGCGCCGTCGCTTTGTTGATCGCTTTGTGCCAAAACTGTACCCGGTCAGCCGGTGTTCCTTTCGGGGCCCAGACGCCGTACCAAGAGTTGTAAACCATGCCCGGGTAGCCGCTCTCGACGGCGGTGGGCACGTCGGGCGCAACGCCACTGCGCTGCGATGACGAGACCATGATGGCCTTGACCTTGCCGCCCTTGGCCATGCCCTGCAAGGAGATGATGGAATCCAGCAGCAACTGCGCATGCCCCCCCGCCACATCGGCCAAAGCGGGCGCAGTGCCACGGTAAGGCGCCATCGTCAACTTGAGTTGACCTTGCTGAGCCAACAACAAGGTGCCCAGATGGCTGGGTGCACCGAGGGCTGGCAGCGCAGCGGTCCACTTGTCCGGCTGCGCCCGGGCAGCGTCCAGCACCTCCTTCAAGGTCTTCTGCGGCGCGGTGGCGGGAATGACCAACATCAGCGGCGCTTCGCCCACCCGAGCCACGGGGGAAAAGTCGGTCTGTGGGTCGTAAGGCGCGTTGGCCAGCACCTGTTTGGCGAGCACATGGGTGGCCGCAGAAAAGAGCAAAGTCATGCCGTCGGGCGCAGCCATCTGGACCGCTTTTCCGCCGACGGTGCCGCTGGCACCGGCACGGTTGTCCACGATCACGGCGATGCCCAAATCGGCCTGGAGTTGCCGACTGAGCAGGCGAGCCGCCTGGTCCACCCCACCACCGGCGGCAAAGGGCACCACCAACTTGAGGGTGCCCTCGGGAAACTTGTCTTGTGCCCACGCGGGCATCAGGCTGCACAGGCCGAGCACGGCACAGGCAAGGCGTCTTTTCATCATGGTCTTATCTCCTTCTGAAATTTAAACACGGGGAGTGGATCGGGTGCCGCGGGTGCGGCGTCTTTCAAACACGGTCAGCGTGGCCTCGATGTCCTCGGCCTCGATGTTGCGGGTGATGAACACGATGCGGCTGCGCCGGTCTTCGCTGGGCCAGCGCGGCAGGGTCTCAGGCGGGTGGAACAGGTGCTGCACGCCATGGATGACCATCGGGTGCTCCGGGTCGTCGGCCAACTGCACGATGCCTTTGACGCGCAGCAGATCGTCGCCGCGCATGGCGGCGATCATGTCCAGCCAGGCCATGAAGCCTTCGCGCGAGAGCGGCTGCTCGCGCACGATGACGTGCGAACGGATGTGGTCGTCGTGCCGGCTCGGGTCGTGGGCTGCAGGCGCCGACACGGGGAAGAAGCGGGAGCGGCCCTCTTCAGCAGGAACCGGCACCAGCGCTGGCCCGGTGCGGTTCAACAGACCCTGCAATTCAAGCAGCGCCGCGTCAGGCCCATCGGTCATGCTGGCCAGCGGGTTGATGCTGCGCAGGCGCTCCAGCAGCGGCGCTCGGTCGGCGTCGGGCACCAGGTCGGTCTTGGTCAGCAGCAGGCGGTCGGCCACGGCGGCCTGTTTCACGGCCTCGCGGTGCTGGTCCAGCGTGGCCATGCCATGGAAGGCATCGACGGTGCAGGCCACCCCGGCGAGCCGCCAATGGCGCGCCAGGCGCGGGTCGCCCATGAGCGTATGCAGAATGGGCGCCGGGTCCGCCAGGCCGGTGGTCTCCACCACCACGTGGCGCAGTTCGCCCGTTTGGGCCTGCGGGCTTTGAGCCAGGCGCTCAAAGGCCTCCACCAGGTCGCCCCGCACGGTGCAGCAGATGCAGCCGTTGGCGAGCAGCACCATGTTTTCCTGTGTGTGGTCCACCAGGTCGTGGTCCAGACCAACCGCGCCAAACTCGTTGATCACCACCGCCGTGCCGTGCATGTCGGGTTGGCGCAGCAGGCGGTTGAGCAAGGTGGTTTTGCCGCTGCCCAGGAAACCGGTCAGCACGGTGATGGGAATGCGCGGACCCGCCTCGGCGGGGCTTGGGGCGTCCAGCGGGGGAAAGATGAAGGGCATGGCGGGTCCCTCAGTCGGACGCGCCCACCTGGCCGTGCAGCCGGGCGAACGATTCGAGCGTGCGGGTCAGGCGGGTGAGGAGCCAGTCGGCCACGGCCTCATCGGCTTGGCCGTCTTCCAGCCGGGTCAGCAGCCCCATCACCGGCTTCGTTTGTTCGTTGATGGGGCCGGGCGCCAGCAGAAAACCCACCACCGCTGTCACGCCCAGGCGCTCGCTTTCGGCCCACAGGTAGTCCACGATGTCGAGCTCGAAGTCCTCCAGCGACACGCTGACGCCACCGGTCATGCAGCCGCAGCCGGCGCCCAGCGTCACATGCTGGGCGGCCAGCCGGCTCCAGAGCTGGGCCAGGCGGGTGGCGCGGGGGTCGGCCGCCACGGCGCTGCTCACTGGCCGTCCCAGGCCAAGTCCTCTGCCGGGGCGTCGGCTTGGCCGCTGCGCAGGGCCTGGGTCGCGCTGTGGTCGACGTGGCCACTGGCATCCAGGGCCACCTTGTAGACCTCACGCGCCACCTGTGCGCTCACATAGCCTTCGCGCACGTCCTCGGCCACCAGCTCCAGATCGCGCTCCAGCGGGTTGCCGAAACCGCCGCCGCCGCCCGAGAGCATCTTGTAGGCGTCGCCACGTTCGAGTCGCACGTTGAAGATCTTGGCGTTGGCGTGGTCGGTTTTCCACTCGCCCTTGTGGCGCACGGCCAGGCCGTTGCCCATGGCGTCGCCGCCACCTTCCAGGCCCCAGGGTTTGCAGTGCACGCGGTCGATGCGGGTGGTCACGGTGAAAGGCGACAGCGCCTGCACCATCATTTCGGCACCCAGGCCGCCCCGGTGGCGTCCTGCACCCGCGCTGTCGCGGCGGATTTCGTACTTTTCCACCAGCACCGGGTACTTGGCTTCAAGCTGTTCGGTGGGGCTGTTGTGGGTGTCGCCGTCGTTGATGCAGACGGTCACGGACACGCCGTCCTCGGTGCTTTTGGCGCCCCAGCCGCCACCCAACGGGCCGATGCCGACGATGAACAGGCGGCCGTCCTCCGGCGAGATGCCGTGGATGTTGGGGAACACCAGGTCGGCGTGGTGGCCGGCGATGGAGCGCTTCGGGATGGCCGGTGCCAGCGCCTTGAAGATGGTGTCGATCACCGTCATCGGGAAGGTCATCCACACGCGCATCGGGTATGGGCGCTCGGCGCTGATCACCGTGCCCATGGGCATGATGACCTTGAGCGGGCGGAAGCTGCCGTCGTTGACCGGGTAGTCGGTCGGCGTGGTCAGGCATTTGTAGGCCACCTGGGCGCAGGCGATGCCGGTGGTGAAGCCCGAGTTGTAGAAGCCGCGCACCTGTTTGGACACGTCGGACAAATCGACCGTCATCTCGTCGCCCGCCACCGTGACCTTGACGCGGATGGGGATGCGCTTGCCGATCTCCAGCCCGTCGTCGTCCATGAAGGACTCGGCCTCGTACACGCCATCGGGGATGGACAGCGTGTTCTTGCGCGCCACGGCCTCGCTCGAATCCATGATCTGCTGGATGGACGCATTGACCGCCTCGGCGCCATAACGCTGCAGCAGCTCCACATAGCGGCGTTCGCCGGTGGTGATGGCGGTGATCTGCGCGCGCAGGTCACCCAGGGCGCGCTCGGCCAGGCGCACGTTCATGGCGATGATGTCGATCAGGTCCTGGTTGACCACGCCTTCGCGCTGGTACTTCAGGATGGGAATCTGTATGCCTTCGCTGAAGATGTCGGTCGTGACGTTGCCCAGCGTGCCGCCCACGTCCAGCCAGTGCGCCATGCAGCAGGTGAAACCTTCCAGCCGGCCTTCGTGGAAGATGGGCATGGTGAAGGTGAAGTGGTTGAGGTGGCTGCCCGTGGTGTAGGCGTCGTTGGTGACCAGGATGTCGCCGGGCAGGATGTTGTCGTAGCCGAAATGGCGGATCTTGGCCTTCACGGTTTCGGACATGCCCCGGATGAACATGGGCAGGCCCAGGCCGATGGAGACGGTGTCGCCCTCCTTGGTGAACAGGCCCACCGTGAAGTCCAGTGCCTCGTAGATGATGAGGTTGTAGGCGGTGCGCGTGAGGTTGGTCTTCATCTCCTCCGTCACGGCGTAAAGGCCGTTGCGGATGATTTCGACGGTGACGGGGTCGACGACCTGGGGTGTTGTGGCGGTGTTCATGTGTTCTCCTTCAAGCGCCCGTTCAGGAACGGTCAGAGCCAATCGCGATCTGCAGGTTGCCGAGTTCGTCCACGCGCAGCGCATCGCCGGGCTGCACCACGGTGGTCGATGCGTGTTCCTCGATCAGGGCCGGGCCCGTGATCTCATTGCCCGCCAGCAGGCGGTCGCGGATGTAGACCGGGGTGTCGGCCCAGCCGCCGGAGCGGAAGTACACCGGCTTGACCGCACGCACCGCTGCGGCGTCGGGCGTGGCGCTGCCCACGGCCACGCTGTGTTTGGGCGGCTTCTTCATGGTGCCCAGCACGGTCACGCGCAGGCTCACCAGGTCGGCCGGCTCCTTGGGGGCCGAGGTGCCGTAGCGCACCTTGTGCAGCTCGTCGAACTGTTGCTTGATCGCAGACCGGTCCTTGCTCTCGAAGTACTGCAGCGGCAGGTCCACCGTGACGGCGTGTTCCTGGCCCACGTAGCGCATGTCGGCCGCGCGTTCGATGACCACACCATCGGCCTGGATGCCGGAAGCGGCGAGCGCGGCGCGGCCTTCGTCTTCCATGGTCTTGTAGGCGGCCTCGATCTCGTCGAAGGACACGTCGCCCAGCTTGCGGAACACCGAGCGCACATAGTCGTAGCGCAGGTCCGAGAACAGCATGCCGTAGGCCGAGAAATAGCCCGGCGCGTACGGAATGAGCACCTTGCGGATGCCGATTTCGCGCGCAATGGCCGACGCGTGCAGCGGGCCGGCGCCGCCGTACACCACCATGGTGAAGCTGCCGGCGTCCAGGCCGCGCTCGGTGGTCACGGCCTTGACCGCGTGCGACATCTGCGTCACTGCAATGCGCAGGATGCCGTCAGCCGCCTGTGTGGGCTCCAGGCCCAGCGGGCCGGCGATGCGTTCCTGCATCTGGCGCTGGCAACCAGCCAGGTCGAGCTTGAGTTCGCCACCCAGGAAGTGCTCGGCATCGAGCCGGCCCAGCAGCAGGTTGGCATCGGTCACGGTGGGCTCGGTACCGCCCCGGCCATAAGCCACCGGGCCGGGGATGGAGCCCGCGCTCTGCGGGCCCACGCGCAGGGCGTTGCCGGTTTCCACGCGGGCAATCGAGCCGCCGCCCGTACCCACTTCGTGAATGTCCATCATCGGGATCTGGATCGGCAACGCGCGTTCGTAACCGCCGATCAGCGCCGAGCCGGTGGTCAGCGGCCGGCCTTCGCTGATGACGCCGGCCTTGGCCGTGGTGCCGCCCATGTCGAAGGCGATGGCATCGCCCATGCCCAGCTGCGCACAGATGGCCTGGGCACCGATCACGCCCGCGGCCGGACCGGATTCGAGCATACGCACGCAACCCACCTTGGCATGCTCCACCGGGAACAGGCCGCCGGTGGACTGCACGATGTAGAAGTCGCCACCGAAGCCCTGGCCGCTCAGGTGGTCCTCCAGCTGGCCCAGGTATTCAGAGACGCGAGGGCCGACGTAGGCATTGGCCACCGCCGTGGAAACGCGCTCGAACTCGCGGTATTCCTGGCTCAGCTCGTGCGAGGCGCAGACGAAGGCCCCCGGAATTTCTTCCTGCAGGATCTGCTTGACGCGCTGTTCGTGCGCCGGGTTGCGGTAGCTGTGCAGCAGCAGCACGGCCACCGCTTCGATGCCCTGGCCGCGCAGGTCCTTGGCCAGTTCGCGCACCGCGGCTTCGTCCAGCGGCTTGTGGGTGCTGCCGTCGGCGCGCAGGCGCTCGGCCACCTCGTAGCGCAGCGATCGCTTGACCAACGGCTGGTGCTTGTTGAAGAACAGGTTGTAGGCGTCGGGCCGGTTGACGCGGCCGATCTCGTAGATGTCGCGGAAGCCTTCGGTGATCAGCAGCGCGGTGTGGGCGCCGTTGCGCTCCAGCAGCGTGTTGATGGCGATGGTGGAACCGTGCAGGAACAGGTTGCCGTCGCGCCAGTCGATGTCGGCGCTGGCTATGGTGGACTGGATGCCCTTGACGAGTTCGCCGTGGGTGGACAGGGCTTTGCCGAACAACAGTTTGCCTGTGGCCTCGTTAAATGCGGCCATGTCGGTGAAGGTGCCGCCGATGTCGACGGCGATGCGCAGGTGAGGTTTGGGGTTCGGGGTGTTCATGGGGGTCTCCGGGTCGGGCGGCGCGGCAGCGTCGTTCAGGCGGCGCTGTGGTCGGTGCCGATGCGATTGCGCAGCACGCCCAGGCCGGTGATCTCGACCTCGGCCACGTCGCCTTCCTTCATGTACAGCGGCGGCTCGCGGCGGTCGCCCACGCCGCCGGGGGTGCCGGTGGCGATCACGTCGCCGGGCGACAGCGGCGTGAAGCGCGAGACATAGGCCACGATGGTCGGGATGTCGAAGATCAGGTCGCCCACGCTGGCGTGCTGCACCACGTGGCCGTTGACGCGGGTTTCCAACGTCAGCGCGCCCACGTCGGGCACCTCGTCGCGCGTCACCAGCACCGGACCAAAGGGCGCCGTGCCGGGGAAGTTCTTGCCCGGGGTGAACTGGTGGGTGTGCTTCTGCCAGTCGCGCACGCTCACGTCGTTGAAGCAGGCGTAGCCGGCGATGTGCTCGAAGGCGTTTTCCTTGGCAATGTGGCGGCCACCTTTGCCAATAACGAAGGCCAGTTCACCTTCCCAGTCGAAGCGCTCGGAGAACGCGGGGCGCAGCACCACGTCATCGTGCGCGGCCAGACTGTCGTTGAAGCGCAGGAAGAGCGAGGGGTACTCGCTGTCGGCGCGCTTGGTTTCGGCCACGTGGCTCTTGTAGTTCAGGCCCACGCAGATCAGCTTGCCGGGGTTGGGGATCACGGGCAGCAAACGCACTTGGTCGGCAGCCAAGACCGCGCCCCCAGACAGGGCGGCGGTAGCCGCCGCGCCCAACGCCTGCGCCGCGATCGCCGCTTTCAGGTCCGCGCACTGGCTCTGAAAATCGGCAGGAACGGGCCGGTACTGGCCCGCTTCGGTGACCACGCCGTAGGTGGGCTGGCCGTTGATCTCAAAACTTGCAAAGCGCATTTGGGGGTCTTTCCAATGGGGCTCCCACAGGGAGTCGGTGATGTATGGGCCGAAGTGTAGGAAGGCTCATGGCATCTGAATAGAATGCAGCCAGGCATTTCAGACATGCCAAAAATGTGATGCCAAACCGCCCAGGAGATGACCCATGTCCCGTGCCAACCTCAATCCCAACGATTTCCGGCTGTTTCTGGAGGTGGCCGAACTGGGCAGCTTCACCAAGGCGGCGGCACTGCGCCAAACGGTACAGTCGCACATCAGCCGCCAGATCGGTGAACTGGAGGCGCAGTGCGGCGGCGCGTTGTTCCATCGCACTGGCCGCGGCGTGACGTTGACGGATCTGGGCCTGCACATCCAGACCCGGGTGCGCGGCTGGGTGCGCGACACCGATCAACTGCTGGCCGACATCCGCACCGATGCCGGTGTGCCGCGTGGCGAGGTCAAACTCGGCATCCTGCCTTCCGCCGCCCACCCCTTGATGACGCGGGTGTACCTCAAGCTACAGACGACGTACCCGCAAATCAAACTGAACATCCGCGAAGGCCAAGGGGGCGAGCTGGACACCTTGCTGGACACCGGCAGCGTGGACATGGCCGTGCTGTTCCGCTACCAGAAGCCGAGCAGCCCGGATGAAAAACTGCTGGCCACGGTGAGCACCTACCTGGTGTCGAGACCGGGCGACCCGTTGACGAAAAGCGAGACCGTCGATTTCTCTCGGGTGGAAGGGTTGCGCCTGGTGCTGCCGCGCCGGCCTGCCCACTGGCGCGCGGTGCTCGATGAAACGGCGCGCGGCAAGGGCTTCACCCTGCAGGCCGAGGTGGAAGCGGACTCATTGAAAGTGCAAAAGGAATTGGTGGCCCTGACGGACCACCTGTATTCGCTGCTCGGCCCATTCTCGATCGCCGAGGAACTGCAATCCGGTTGCTTGCAGGCCTCACGCCTGGTGAACCCCGACTGCAAGCGGCACGTGACCCTGGCCTTGCCCAAACAAGGGCAACTCACCCCCGCAAGCAAGATTGTGGCCCGGTTGATTCAGGAAACGGTGGAGGGTTGGGGTCATCAACTCAGTGAGGCTGTGCCGTGTTGAGCCTGATCTGGCGCGACTACAGCCTTGAGCATCATGCCCGAACGTTAGACGCTGGCGGCGGTGTGAGAGCCGTTTAGGCGGTTTGGGCCTCAGTAACTCAGTGCCCGGGCCTTGCCCCAGAACACGCGGTACATGAAGACGGTGTAGGCCACGATGACCGGCACCGTCACCGCCACCCCCACGAAAGTGAACTGCAGGGACACCGTGGCGGCCGCCGCCTCCCACACCGTCAACTGGCCCACCACCACCTCCGGAAACAGGCTGTAGGCCAGGCCGAAAAAGGCCAATACGAACAGCAGCACGGTGTTGACAAACACCAGCCAGCCGTAGCCGGCCTCGATCACCCGAGAGCGGCGCACCACCCACCAGATGGCGAACAGCGCCAGGGCGCACACCAGGGGGATGGGCAGCAGCATGAACACTTCCGGCAGGCTGAACCACTTGGCCCACACGGTGGGGCTGACCAGGGGCGTGGCCGCGGAAATGGCCAGCAGCGCCAGGACCATCGGCCACCAGGCGGCGCGCGCCCACGCCACCGCCTGGGCGCGCAGTTCGCCCTCGGTTTTCATGATCAGCCAGCCGGCGCCCAGCATCACGTAGGCCGCCGGCAAGGTCAGCGCAATCCCCAGGCTGAAGGCCCAGCCCAGGGCGCTGCGGTCGAACCCGGTGATGTAGCTGCCCAGCATCCAGCCTTGGGCCAGCGCCGCCAGCAGCGAACCGGCAAAGAACGCCCGGTTCCAGAACGGCTTGTAGCGCGTTGGGGCCTTGACGCGGAAATCGAACGCGACGCCGCGCAGGATGAGCCCGATCAGCATCACCGCCACCGGCAGGTACAGGGCCTGCAACACCAGACCGTGTGCCTTGGGGAAAGCCACCAGCAGCACGCCCACGCCCAGCACCAGCCAGGTTTCGTTGGCGTCCCAGAACGGGCCGATGCTGTGGATCATCGTGTCCTTGTGCGCATCGCTGGCACGGGGCAGCAGCAAGCCGACGCCGAGGTCGTAGCCGTCCAGTACCACGTAGGCCAGCAGCGCCAAGCCCATCACGGCAAGGAAGAACAAAGGTAGAAATTCAGCCATGCCCATGTCAGGCTCCCGCCTTGCCCAGGCTTGCGCCCGTTGGGGACTGGACACCCACGGGCTTGGGGTTTTCGGCCATGTACTTGAGCACGCCCACATATGTCACCAGCAACAACCCATACACCACCACATAGGCAGCCAGGGTGATGCCAACGTAGGCGGGCGGAATCTGGGTGGCGACATCGGCGGTGCGCAGCAGGCCGTACACCACGTAGGGCTGGCGACCGATTTCGGTGACGTACCAGCCGGCCAGGGTGGCCACCCAGCCCGAAAAGGCCATGCCCGACAGCGTCCACAGCAGCTGGCGCGACAGCCGGGTGCCTGCCTGGTGGCGCTGCGGCCACAGGCACCAGGCGGCCCAGGCGGCGACGACCAGCATCAGCGTGCCCACGCCCACCATCAGGCGGAACGCATAGAACACCGGCGCCACGGGCGGGTGGGCGCCCTCGAACGCGCTGATGCCTTGCACCTCGCCGTCCCACTCGTGGGTCAGGATCAGGCTCGCGAGCTTGGGGAGCTTCACCGCCCAATGGGTGGTCTGGGCGGTCTCGTCGGGAACGCCGAAGAGCGTGAGCGGGGCCCCGCGTTCGGTGTGCCAGATGCCTTCCATCGCAGCCACTTTGGCGGGCTGGTGTTCCAGGGTGTTGAGGCCGTGCATGTCGCCCGCCACGAACTGCAGCGGAATCACCACCGCCGCCACCGCCACGGCCGCGCGCAAGGCCTTGTGGGTGCCCTGGGTGGCGCTGCCTTTGAGCAGTTGCCAGGCGCACAACCCCGCAATCAGGAAGGACGCGGTCAGCGCCGATGCCAGGAGCTTGTGCGCCAGGCGGTAGGGGAACGACGGGTTGAAGATGATGGCCATCCAGTCCTTGGGCATGAATTCGCCATTGACCAATTCGTAACCTGCGGGGGTCTGCATCCACGAGTTGAGGCTGAGGATCCAGAACGCCGACAAGGTGGTGCCCAGCGCCACCAGCAACGTGGCCGTCAGGTGCACCCGTTCGCTCACGCGGCCCCTGCCGATCAGCATGATGCCCCGGTAGCTGGCTTCCAGGAAAAACGCGGTCAGCACTTCATAGCCGATCAGCGGGCCGACGACGTTGCCCGCGACC
>CAZSZN010000005.1:0-35767 GCA_964610405.1 uncultured Macromonas sp.
CGGCCAGAACGTGCGCCTGGCATCCGACCTGACGGGCTGGAAGATCAACATCATGACGGCCGACGAATCGGCCCAGAAGCAGGCCGAAGAGGCCGACGGCATCCGCAAGGTGTTCATGGCCAAGCTGGACGTGGACCAGGAAATTGCCGACATCCTGATCGAGGAAGGTTTCACCAGCCTGGAAGAAGTGGCTTACGTGCCGCTGCAGGAAATGCTGGAGATCGAATCGTTCGACGAAGACACCGTCAATGAACTGCGTGCCCGTGCCAAGGCCGCGCTGTTGACGATGGAAATCGCGAAGGAAGAAAGCGTGGAAGAGGTGTCGCAGGACCTGCGCAGCCTCGACGGGTTGAACATCGATCTGATCGCCAAACTGGCGGACGCAGGCGTTCACACCCTGGACGACCTGGCCGATCTGGCCGTGGACGAACTCACCGACATCACGGGTCAATCGGCCGAAGAAGCGACGGCTCTGATCATGAAAGCGCGCGAGCACTGGTTCAACAGTGACGACGCCCAGGCGCAATCTTGATCATGGAGGCCTAACGGAGAAATATATCTATGTCTAGCAATACCGTCGCAGAATTCGCCGCCGAACTGAACAAGCCCACCTCGCTGCTGCTGGAGCAGTTGGGCAGCGCCGGGGTCTCCAAAGACTCGGGCACCGACCCCATTTCCGAAGCCGACAAGCAACGCTTGCTGAGCTACTTGCAGGCCAGCCACGGCACGGCCAGCGCCGAGCGCAAGAAAATCACGTTGACCAAGAAGTCAACCACCGAAATCAAGCAAGCCGACGCCACCGGGCGTGCTCGCACCATCCAGGTGGAAGTGCGCAAAAAGCGGACTTTCATCAAGCGCGATGACGAGCAGGTGAGTGACGACGTGGCGGACACCGCGCCGGTGGTGGATGACGCGGAATTGGCGCGTCGCGAAGAAGAAGCACGCCATCAGGCCGAGTTGCTGCAGCGCCAAGAGGAAGAGTTGGCGCAGAAGCGCCGTGAGCGTGAAGAAAACGAAGCGCGCGAAGCTGAGCGCCTGCGCGCGGAAGAGGCTGCGCGTGCCGCTGCGGCGGCTGAAGAGCGCCGCCGTGCCGAGGCCGAAGCGGCTGCGTTGGCCTCCAGCGCTGTCGAAGTGGTGGCCGCAGATCCAGAACCAGGGCCTGTGGTGGATACCCAGGCCGCCAACGCCGCAGAACAACGTGCCCAGGCCGAGCGTGAGGCCAAAGAGCGTCAGGCGGCTGCCCGCCGTGCCGAAGACGAACGGGCTCGCGATCTGGACGACCGTCGCCGCAAAGCCTTGGCGGAAGCCGAGGCCATCCGCGCCATGATGGCTGCGCCGAAAAAGGTGCTGGTGGCTAAGAAGCCCGAAGAGCCCAAGCCTGCGGTGGAAGCCAAGCCGGGCATCAAGGGCACGCTGCACAAGCCGGCCGGCACGCCGGGCAAACCGGCCCCGGGCGCGGCTGGCGCGGGCAAGAAAGAAGTCAAGTCCGAAGCGCTGTCCTCCACTTGGAAAGACGATGCCGGCAAGAAGAAAGAGCTCAAAACCCGTGGCGATACCGGTGGTAACCGGGGGAGCGGCAACAACTGGAAGTCGGGTGGCAAGTCTGGCCGACGCGGTGGTCGCGATGACCGCGAGCAGGCCAGCTTTGCCCAGCCGGTCGAAGCGAAGGTGCTGGAAATCCATGTGCCCGAGACCATCACCGTGGCCGAATTGGCGCACAAGATGTCGCTCAAGTCGTCCGAGGTGATCAAGCAGTTGATGAAGCTGGGCCAGATGGCCACCATCAACCAGCCGCTGGACCAGGACACCGCCATGATCGTGGTGGAAGAGTTGGGTCACAAGGCCGTGGTGGCTGCGCTGGACGATCCGGAAGCCTTTGCCGACGAGGAAGTGGCGACCCAGGCCGAGGCCCTGCCACGCGCCCCGGTGGTGACCGTGATGGGCCACGTGGACCACGGCAAGACCTCGCTGCTGGACTACATCCGTCGCTCCAAAGTGGCGGCGGGCGAAGCCGGCGGCATCACCCAGCACATTGGTGCCTACCATGTGGACACGCCGCGCGGCATGGTGTCCTTCCTCGACACCCCGGGTCACGAGGCGTTCACCGCCATGCGTGCCCGTGGTGCCCAGGCGACCGACATCGTGATTCTGGTGTGTGCCGCCGACGACGGCGTGATGCCGCAGACCAAGGAAGCCATCAAGCACGCGAAAGCGGCCGGTGTGCCCATGGTCGTGGCCCTGACCAAGATCGACAAACCCGGCATCAACCTGGAGCGCGTGCGTTCCGAGCTGGTGGCCGAAGAAGTGGTGCCGGAAGAGTTCGGCGGTGACGTGCCCTTCGTGGGCGTGTCGGCCAAGACCGGTGAGGGCGTGGATTCGCTGCTGGAGCAGGTGCTGCTGCAGGCCGAAATCCTGGAACTGAAGGCGCCGGTGGAAGCCAACGCCAAGGGCCTGGTGATCGAAGCCCGCCTGGACAAGGGCAAGGGCGCGGTCGCGACCGTGCTGGTGCAGTCCGGCACGCTGAAAGTGGGCGACGTGGTGCTGGCGGGCCAGACCTCGGGCCGCGTGCGCGCCATGCTGGACGAAAACGGCAAGCCGGCCAAGGAAGCCGGTCCGTCCATTCCGGTGGAAATCCAGGGTCTGGCCGAGGTGCCGCAGGCCGGCGACGACTTCATGGTCATGCTCGACGAGCGCCGTGCCCGTGAAATTGCCACCTACCGTGCCGGCAAGTTCCGCAACACCAAGTTGGCCCGCCAACAGGCTGCCAAGATGGAGAACATCTTCTCCGACATGGCCGCTGGCGAAGTTCAGACGCTGCCGATCATCATCAAGTCGGACGTGCAGGGTTCGCAGGAAGCGCTGGCCGCTTCGTTGCTCAAGCTGTCGACCGACGAAATCCGCGTGCAACTGGTGTACGCCGGTGTGGGCGGCATCAGCGAATCCGACATCAACCTGGCGATCGCGTCCAAGGCGATGGTGATCGGCTTCAACGTGCGCGCCGACGTGGGCGCGCGCAAGCTGGCCGAAGGCAACGACGTTCAGATCCACTACTACAACATCATTTACGATGCGGTGGACGAGCTCAAGGCCGCCATGTCGGGCATGTTGGCGCCGGAAAAGCGCGAAGAAGTCATCGGTACCGCCGAGATTCGCAACGTCATCGTGGCGACCAAGATCGGCACCATCGCGGGCTGTATGGTCACCCACGGCCACGTCACCCGCACGGCGCATTTCCGCCTGCTGCGCGACAACGTGGTGGTCTACACTGGCGAGCTGGAGTCGTTGAAGCGCATGAAGGACGATGTCAAGGAAGTCAAGGAAGGCTTCGAGTGCGGCATCAAGCTCAAGAACTACAACGACATCAAGGAAGGCGATATCCTCGAACTGTTCGAGATCAAGGAAATCGCCCGGACGCTGTAAGCCATGCCCGCGAAAAAGTCCTCTGCGGCCAACCGCAGCTTCAAAGTGGCCGATCAGATCCAGCGCGATCTGACCGAACTGATCGCGCGCGAGTTGAAAGACCCGCGCGTGGGCATGGTCACGTTGCAGGCGGTGGAGGTCACGCCCGACTACGCGCATGCCAAGGTCTATTTCAGCGTGCTGATCGGCGACCCGCAGGAAACCCAGGACGCGCTGAACCAGGCGGCCGGCTTCCTGCGCAACGGCCTGTTCAAGCGGCTGCACATCCACACCGTGCCAACGCTGCATTTCCTGTTTGACCGCACCACCGAGCGTGCGGCAGACATGAATGCGCTCATCGCCAAAGCGGTGGCCTCTCGCGCCAAGGACAGCGACTGAGATGACGGCTGCCCCTCGCGCACGGGTGCAGCGTCGCCCCGTGCATGGGGTGGTGCTCCTCGACAAACCGCTGGGTTTGACCAGCAACCAGGCCTTGCAGAAGGTCAAGTGGTTGCTGCGCGCCGAAAAAGCGGGCCACACCGGCACGCTGGATCCGCTGGCGACGGGTGTGTTGCCGTTGTGCTTCGGTGCCGCCACCAAGTTCAGCCAGATCCACCTGGACGCGGACAAAACCTACGAAACCACATTGCGTCTCGGTGTGAAAACCCGTACCGGGGATGCCGAAGGTGAAGTCACCGACAGGTGTGCGGTGACTTGCAGCCCGGGACAGGTGGTGGAGGTGTTGGACCGTTTCATGGGACCAATCACCCAAGTGCCGCCGATGCACAGCGCTCTCAAAAAGGATGGCAAAGCCTTGTACGAGTACGCCCGCGCAGGGGTGGAGGTGGAGCGCGAACCGCGCCACGTGACCATTAATGACCTGGAACTGCTGGACTTGGATTTGAACTCCGATGCCCCCACGCTGCGTTTGCGGGTGCATTGCAGCAAGGGCACCTACATCCGCACGCTGGGCGAAGACATCGGCGAGACTTTGGGTTGCGGCGCCCACCTGTCTGCCTTGCGCCGTGTGCAGACCGGCGACTTCGGTTTGGCCGATTGCTTGACTTTGGATCAGTTGGAAGCATTGCCAGAATCGCAACGGCTGCAGACCCTGCGCCCGGTGGACACCCTGCTCGGGGGACACAACCGTGTCACGCTCGACAGCGACAATGCCGCACGTTTTTTAAGTGGCCTGCGACGCCGAGGCCCCTGGCCAGATGCGCCCCGCGTGGCCGTGTATGGCGATCAGCCCGCCGCCTTGTTGGGCACTGCCCACGTCAAGGCCGGTGAACTCATCCCGGGGCGCTTGTTGAGCCCCATCGAAATTCAACAAACATTGGAAAACCAGCCATGAGCACTCCCATTCGCAACATCGCCATCATCGCCCACGTGGACCATGGCAAAACCACCATGGTGGACCAGCTGCTGCGCCAGTCGGGCACCTTCGCCGAACACGAAAAAGTCGTGGACACGGTGATGGACAACAACGCCATCGAACGCGAGCGTGGCATCACCATCCTGGCCAAGAACTGCGCAGTGAGCTGGGAAGGCACCCACATCAACATCGTGGACACCCCCGGCCACGCGGACTTTGGCGGTGAAGTGGAGCGCGCCCTGTCCATGGTGGATGGCGTGGTGCTGCTGATCGACGCGCAAGAAGGCCCGATGCCGCAGACCCGCTTCGTGACCAAGAAGGCGTTGGCCTTGGGCCTCAAGCCCATCGTGGTGGTGAACAAGGTGGACAAGCCCGGCGCCAACCCGGACAAGGTCATCAACGCGGCGTTCGACCTGTTCGACAAGCTGGGCGCGACTGACGAACAGCTGGATTTCCCGGTGGTGTACGCCTCGGGCATCAACGGCTGGTCGTCGCTGGAAGAGGGCGAGCCGGGCGCGCAGTGGGGCCCCGACATGTCGGCCCTGTTCAACACCATCCTGAAGCACGTGCCCGCCAACGAAGGCGATGCCAACGCGCCCTTGCAATTGCAAATTTCCGCGCTGGATTATTCCTCGTTTGTGGGCCGCATCGGCGTCGGTCGCGTGAGCCAGGGCACCATCAAGCCCAACATGGACGTGCTGGTCTGCGAAGGCCCGGACGGCAAGCGCGTCAAGGGCCGCATCAACCAGGTGCTGACCTTCCAGGGCCTGGACCGCATGCAGACCACGGCCGCTGGCCCTGGCCACATTGTGCTGATCAATGGCATTGAAGACCTGGGCATCGGCGTGACCGTGACCAGTGCGGATGCACCAGCACCGCTGCCGATGCTAAAGGTGGACGAGCCGACCCTGATCATGAACTTCTGCGTGAACACCAGCCCGCTGGCCGGCCGCGAAGGCAAGTTCGTGACCAGCCGCCAGATCTGGGACCGCCTGCAGAAGGAACTGCAGCACAACGTGGCGCTGCGTGTGAAGGAAACCGACGAGGACGGCATTTTTGAAGTGGCCGGCCGTGGTGAACTGCACCTGACCATCCTGCTGGAAAACATGCGCCGCGAAGGTTACGAACTGGCCGTTTCCAAGCCGCGCGTGGTGTTCCAGGACATCAATGGTGAGAAGCACGAGCCGATGGAACTGGTGACCGCCGACGTGGAAGAAGAGCACCAGGGTGGCGTGATGCAGGCGCTGGGTCTGCGCAAGGGTGAAATGGTCAACATGGAGCCGGACGGCAAGGGCCGTGTGCGCCTGGAGTACCGCATCCCGGCGCGTGGCCTGATTGGTTTCAGCAACGAATTCCTGAACCTGACCCGTGGCTCGGGCCTGATCGCCTCCATTTTTGACGGCTACGAGCCGCACAAAGGCGACATTGGTGGCCGCAAGAACGGCGTGCTGATTTCCATGGACGACGGTGAAATTTTCACCTACGCCCTGGGCAAACTCGACGACCGTGGCCGCATGTTCGTCAAGCCGAACGACCCGGTGTACGAGGGCATGATCGTCGGCATCCACAGCCGCGACAACGACCTGATCGTCAACGCCACCCGCACCAAGCAGTTGACCAACTTCCGCGTCAGCGGCAAGGAAGACGCGATCAAGATCACCCCGCCGATCGAGCTGACGCTGGAATACGGCGTGGATTTCATCGACGATGATGAGTTGGTGGAAATCACCCCCAAGAGCATTCGTCTGCGCAAGCGTCACCTGAAGGAGCACGAGCGCAAGCGCGCCAGCCGCGAAGCCGCTTGAGCGAAAACCGACCGTTTTCATGGCCCTAAAGCATGGCCAGGCCGTTGGCCTGATGGTGCTGGTCACCCTGCTGTGGTCTACCGCAGGGGTGGTGACGCGTCAGTTGGAGGCTGCCCAAGCGTTCGAAGTCACCTTCTGGCGCAGCTTCTTCACCTTCTTGACCCTGCTTGTGGTGTTGCCCATCTGGCAGGGGCGCGGCATCTGGCGGCGGATGGCCCAGGAAGGCTGGATGCTGTGGGCGTCCGGCGCCTGCTGGTCGGTGATGTTCACAGCCTTCATGGTCGCGCTGACCTTGACCTCGGTGGCCAACGTGTTGGTCACCATGGCCGCCGGCCCGTTGCTGACGGCGGTCATGTCACGGGTGTTGATCGGGCACCGCTTGCCGCCACGTACCTGGTGGGCGATTGCGGTGGCGGGCGTGGGCATCGCCTGGATGTTTGGTCGGCAAATCGGTGAGGGCAGTTGGCTGGGCAGTGCTGTGGCGTTCGCCGTGCCCTTGGCCGGTGCGTTGAACTGGACCTTGGTGCAGCGCAGTCAACGCAGCGGCCACGCGGTGGATTTGGTGCCAGCGGTGCTGGTCGGTGGGCTGCTGTCAACGCTGGTGACCTTGCCCCTGGCTTGGCCGCTCCAGGCCTCGGCCCACGATGTGGCCTGGCTGGCCGCGTTGGGCGTGGGGCAGTTGGCGCTGCCTTGCGTGCTGTCGGTCATTTGTGCGCGGGTGTTGTCGGCTCCCGAAGTCTCGCTCATGGCGCTGCTGGAAGTGTTGTTTGGCATCACCCTGACCTGGGTGTGGGCCAACGAAACGCCAGCACCCTACGTGCTGCAGGGCGGCTTCCTGGTGTTGGGGGCGTTGCTCGTCAACGAATGGCTGGGCCGGCGCGAACGCCAGGGCCACTACCGCATTCAAATCCTGGAAACCGAAGATGCACAGCCACACACCGGACGTGATCGTTGAGGTCAGCCCCCAAGGCGTCGGCCTGTTGACCTTGAACCGCCCCAAGGCGCTCAACGCCTTGAGTTTGCCAATGATTCGGGCGTTGACTCAAACCCTTGTGGCTTGGAAGGATGATCCCAGCATCCGCGCAGTGGCGATCCGTGGCATGGGCAAGCAGGGACCGTTTGGTGCATTTTGTGCCGGTGGCGACATCCGATTTTTTCACGAGGCCGCCACCCGGGGCGATCCAGCGTTGGAAGATTTTTTCACCGAGGAATACACCCTCAACCACCTGATCCACCACTTTCCCAAGCCTTACATCGCGTTCATGGATGGCATTGTCATGGGCGGCGGCATGGGCGTGAGTCAGGGGGCGAATGTTCGCATCGTCACCGAACACACCAGGATGGCGATGCCCGAAACCGCGATCGGCCTGTTCCCCGACGTGGGCGGTGGCCACTTCCTGAGCCGCTGCCCCGGCCATGTGGGCGAATACCTGGCATTGACCGGGCATGTGATGGGCGCTGACGAGGCCCTGGCCTATGGCTTGGCGGACGTTGTGGCGCCCGCACACAGCCTGCCCGACGCTTGGGCGGCGTTGCAACAGATCGCCTCCCCAGACGGCCAGACCTGGGCCGAAGAGTGGCAGCGCTGGATGGATACTGCCGGCTGGCCACGCAAGTCGGGGCCGCAGGCCCCACTGTTGACAGCCGAGGTGGAGGCCGCGTTTGGTCAGCCCAGCGTGCAAGCGGTGGTGACCCAATTGGAGCGCGCCCCCACCCCGCAGGCCGAAAAGGCGCTGGAAGTGTTGCGCACCCGCAGTCCACTCATGCTGCACGTGGTGCTGGAGCAGGTGCGTCGTGCCCGAACCATGACGTTTGCCGATGAGTTGCGCATGGAGCGCGACCTGGTACGCCACTGTTTTTACACCGCTCATCTGAAGCGCCGCGGGCATGCCAGCGAGACGGTGGAAGGCATACGCGCTCTGGCGGTGGACAAGGACCATGCACCACGCTGGGCGCCTTCTCGCATCGAGGAGGTGACGCCCGACATGGTGGCGCCGTTCTTTGACAGCCCCTGGCCGGCCCACGCTCACCCGTTGCGCGCGCTGGTATAACCGCCCGCCGAAGCCAGCGCCTGCGTCAGCGCTGGCGTTGCTTCATCGCGCGTTCCACCTCGCGCTTGCCTTCGCGTTCTTTGATCGTGTCGCGCTTGTCGTGTTCGCCCTTGCCTTTGGCCAGGGCCACTTCGCACTTCACCCGCCCGTTTTTCCAGTGCAGGTTGATCGGCACCAGCGTGTAACCTTTTTGCTCCACCTTGCCAATCAGGCGCAGGATCTCGGCCTTGTGCATCAGCAGCTTGCGGGTGCGGGCGCTGTCGGCGCTGACGTGGGTGGAAGCGGTGCGCAGCGGGTTGATGAGGCAGCCGATCAGGAACAGTTCGCCATCCCGAATCACCACATAACCTTCCGTCAGTTGCACCTTGCCCGCCCGCAAGGCCTTGATTTCCCAGCCTTGCAGCACCAACCCACACTCGTGTTTTTCCTCAAAGGCGTAGTTGAAAGCTGCCTTTTTGTTTTCGGCGATGCGGCCATCGCGCGCGGTGGTGTTGGACTTTTTGGGGGATGACATGGCACTGATATGGGGACGGTCCGCGACCTCTACAATCCCGGTGCGGCCTGAGATTGTATGAAAGCCGCGCGCGTCGATGAAAACCGTACACAAATCCGTCCTGATCTGGCACAGCGCCCACGAAATGTTCGCGCTGGTGGCCGACGTTCCCCGCTACCCCGAATTCCTGCCCTGGTGCAGCAGCGGGCAAGTGCTGGAGCAAACACCCGTGGGCGCGGTCGCGTCAATCGGCATGGCGTTCGGCGGCATGCGCAAAAGCTTCACCACCCGCAACACCCATGTTCAGGATCGCAGCATCCGCCTCGAACTGGTGGATGGCCCGTTTTCACACCTTGATGGCACCTGGGATTTTGTGCCCCTAGGCGATGGCAGCCAGCGCGCCTGCCGCATTGAATTCACCTTGAATTACGGCTTCGCGAGCAACACCCTGGCCATGTTGGTGGGCCCGGTGTTCGACAAGATCGCGGGCAGTCTGGTGGACGCGTTCGTGAAACGGGCCGATCAGGTCTATGGTGCTTGAGGCGGCCAGGGTGCAAGTGACCGTGATCCATTGTCTTGGCCCGCGCGAGGTGCGTGAGCTGGAACTGTCCTTGCCCGAGGGATCGACCGTGGCGCACGCCTTGGCTCAGACCGCATGGTTTGCGCAGGACGAGGCGAGCTCGCCCATCATGCCCGCCGAACTGACGCTGGGACTGTGGGGCCGTAGAACCACCTTGGGCCATGCACTGCGGGATGGCGACCGGCTGGAAATTCACCGCCCTTTGCAGGTGGACCCCAAAGTGGCGCGCCGCGAGCGGTTCAACCAGCAAGGTGCCAAAACGGCGGGCTTGTTTGCCAAACGCCGCGCGGGCGCCAAGTCTGGCTACTGAGCTGACCGCAGCCGCCTTCAGCGGCAGTTGTCGGCGATGATTTGTTCGACCCTGGCGCGTTCGGCATTGCGCATGGCGGGGTCCATGATTACCCGCTGGCCTTGCTCGTTGGTGGTGGCCAGTCGCCCGCCGCCCGACAGCGTGGCCAACGACTCCCGGGCGCGAGCACAGTTGTCGGCGCGGATTTCTGCATTGCGCCGTTCGATGGATTTGCGCTGAGCGTCCTCCTTCGCTTGGATTTTGCGTTGCTCTTCAGTCAGAGCGGGCGCGCCTGCGGTTGGTGCTGCGGCCGGCTTCGCCTGCGTTGAAGGGGCCGCAGCGGGTTTGCTCTCTGCCTCCGGCGTGGCGGTTGCTGGCGTTGCGCCGGGCTGACGCAGGATTTTCTGGTTCGGCACGTTGGCCGGTGGTGGCAGATCGCTGAACACTTTCTGTCCCCTGTCGTCCAACCAGACCCAGCCGGGTGCGGCTCCCACCACAGACGAAACACCCAGGCCCAGCAGAGCACCCAGGATGGTCACTTTCCATCGAATATTCAGCAATCTGTCCTCCAATCGGTCACGGCACAAATGGTAAGGCCATCGCCCCATTTACAATAGCGGTTTTGGAGCCCATTTCATGCGCCTACTCGGAAAAGCGCTCACCTTCGACGACGTGTTGTTGGTGCCGGCGTACTCCCAGGTCCTGCCCAAGGACACTTCTCTCGCCACGCAGTTCACGCGAGACATCACCCTGAACCTGCCCTTGGTCTCTGCGGCCATGGACACCGTGACGGAAGCCCGCCTGGCGATCGCCATCGCCCAGGAGGGTGGCATCGGTATCGTGCACAAAAACCTGACCGCACAGGAGCAGGCCGCGCACGTGGCCAAGGTCAAGCGTTACGAGTCGGGTGTGTTGCGCGATCCGGTGGTCATCACCCCCGACACCACGGTGTTCCAGGTGCACCAGTTGTCTGAAGAACTGGGCATTTCTGGTTTCCCGGTGATCGACGGTGGCAAGGTGGTGGGTATCGTGACCGGCCGTGACCTGCGGTTCGAGACGCGCGTGGACCTGCCCGTCAAAGAGATCATGACGCCGCGCGAGCGCCTCATTACCGTGCCCGAAGGCACGACACCGGCAGAAGCCAAGGCCTTGCTGAACAAGCACAAGCTGGAGCGTCTGCTGGTGGTGAACGGTGCCTTCGAGTTGAAGGGCCTGATCACCGTCAAGGACATCACCAAGCAACTCAACTTCCCCAACGCCGCGCGCGACGCCGCTGGCCGCTTGCGCGTGGGAGCGGCGGTGGGCGTGGGGGCGGGCACCGAAGAGCGCGTCGAAGCGCTGGTCAAGGCTGGGGTGGACGCCATCGTGGTGGACACCGCGCACGGCCACGCCAAGGGCGTGCTCGACCGCGTGCGCTGGGTCAAGCAGAACTACCCTCAGGTGCAGGTCATCGGCGGCAACATCGCCACCGGCGCGGCCGCACTGGCGCTGGTGGAAGCGGGTGCTGACGGCGTCAAGGTCGGCATCGGCCCGGGCTCCATCTGCACCACCCGCATCGTGGCTGGCGTCGGAGTGCCGCAGGTCACTGCCATCGACAACGTGGCCACGGCGCTGCAGGGCACCGGTGTGCCATTGATCGCCGATGGTGGCATCCGCTACAGCGGTGACATCGCCAAAGCCATTGCTGCAGGCGCCAGCACCGTGATGATGGGCGGCATGTTCGCTGGTACCGAAGAAGCACCGGGCGAGGTCATCCTGTATCAAGGTCGCAGCTACAAGAGCTACCGCGGCATGGGCTCCATCGGCGCCATGCAGCAAGGCAGCGCCGACCGCTACTTCCAGGAGTCCAGCACCGGCAACCCGAATGCCGACAAGCTGGTGCCCGAGGGCATTGAAGGCCGGGTGCCTTACAAGGGCTCGATGGTCTCCATCGTGTTCCAGATGGCGGGTGGCATTCGGGCTTCCATGGGCTACTGCGGCTGTGCGTCGATTGAAGAAATGCGCAACCGGGCTGAGTTCGTGGAAATCACGGCCGCCGGCATCCGCGAAAGCCACGTGCACGACGTGCAAATCACCAAGGAAGCGCCGAACTACCGCGCCGACTGATCGGGCCAGACCATGGGCCCACAAGGGCCGTCCTCTGGGACGGCCTTTCGCGTTTATTGCGATTCCCTTGCAGCGATACATCCTCCAACGCCATGCAACACCAGAAAATCCTCATCCTCGATTTCGGCTCCCAGGTCACGCAGTTGATCGCACGGCGTGTGCGCGAGGCGCATGTGTACTGCGAGGTGCACCCCTGCGATGTGAGCAGCGAATGGGTGCGCGAATACGCTGCCGATGGACAACTGAAGGGGGTGATCCTGTCTGGCAGCCACGCCAGCGTGTACGAGGTGGACGACCGGGCGCCAGATGCGGTGTTTGAGTTGGGAGTGCCGGTGCTGGGCATTTGCTACGGCATGCAGACCATGGCCACCCAGTTGGGCGGCAAGGTGGAGGGTTCGCACACCCGCGAATTCGGCTACGCCGAGGTGCGCGCGCGCGGCCACACCGATTTGCTCAAAGACATTGTGGACTTCTCCACGCCCGAAGGCCACGGCATGCTCAAGGTGTGGATGAGCCACGGTGACAAGGTGACCGAGCTGCCGCCGGGCTTCAAGCTCATGGCCAGCACGGATTCTTGCCCGATCGCGGGCATGGCCGATGAGGCACGCCGCTTCTACGCGGTGCAGTTCCACCCGGAGGTCACCCACACCGTGCAGGGTCGGGCGATGCTGGAGCGTTTTGTGCTCGACATCTGCGGCACCCGTGCCGACTGGGTCATGCGCGACCACATCGAAGAAGCGGTGCAAAAAATCCGCGAACAGGTGGGTGACGAAGAGGTGATCCTCGGTCTGTCCGGTGGTGTGGACTCGTCTGTGGCGGCCGCGCTGATCCACCGCGCGATCGGTGACCAGTTGACCTGTGTGTTCGTGGACCATGGCCTGCTGCGCCTGCACGAAGGCGACATGGTGATGGACATGTTCGCCGGCAAGCTGCACGCCAAGGTGATTCGCGTGGACGCCAGCGACCTGTTCCTGGGCCAACTCGCGGGCGTGAGCGACCCCGAGAAGAAGCGCAAGATCATCGGTGGCCTGTTTGTGGATGTGTTCAAGGCTGAGGCGGCCAAGCTCAAGGGCGATGGCGCCAAGGGCGCGAAGTGGCTGGCCCAAGGCACCATCTACCCGGACGTGATCGAGTCCGGTGGCGCCAAGAGCAAGAAGGCCGTGACCATCAAGAGCCACCACAACGTGGGCGGCCTGCCCGAGCAGTTGGGCCTGAAGTTGCTGGAACCGCTGCGCGACCTGTTCAAGGACGAGGTGCGCGAACTGGGCGTGGCGCTGGGCCTGCCGCACGACATGGTGTACCGCCACCCCTTCCCGGGGCCGGGTCTGGGCGTGCGCATTCTGGGCGAGGTGAAGAAGGAATACGCTGATCTGCTGCGTCGGGCGGACGCCATCTTCATCGAAGAGCTGCGTTCCACCATTGATCCCATCAGCGGCAAGAGCTGGTACGACCTGACCAGCCAGGCTTTTACCGTGTTTCTGCCGGTGAAGAGCGTGGGCGTGATGGGCGACGGTCGCACTTACGACTACGTGGTGGCGCTGCGCGCGGTGCAGACCAGCGATTTCATGACCGCGGACTGGGCGGAGCTGCCCTACAGCCTGCTCAAACGGGTGTCGGGGCGCATCATCAACGAAGTGCGTGGCATTAACCGCGTGACTTATGACGTTTCCAGCAAACCGCCGGCCACGATCGAGTGGGAATGAGCCACGCCCGGACTTGATCCATTGCGACTCCCCCAAACATGGGATGGTCGCTCTTCACTGTTAGTGATAAAAACGGCACATGGGAGTTCGTGTGCCTATTCACTCAAGCGAAAGCGTTGTCAACCAACGGGTGTTGGCGCGGCGCCTGGTGCACATGCGCGCCGCGCGATGGCTGGTTCGCTGGCAGTTTCCCCTGCAAGTCGGGTTTGCGATTGCGGGGTTGTTTCTGGTGTTCATGCCCGTTTTACTGGACTTTTGGCACGAAATCATCCACGAACACGCTATCACCGCCTGGGTTTACGAGGAGTTCTCCCGCATGGGGTTCGTGGCGGTGGGGTGGCTGGTTTTTCTGCTCTGTGGGCCTTACTTGGCCTTGCACCTCATGGCGCAGCACTACCCCGGTGGCTGGAATGTGCGCCAGCAGTGGGGATTCCCGTCGCCCATGCAGATCGTTGAACGAGAACTCTACCCACGCACCCGGTGTGAGGAGTGCGTGTTCTGGGTGGCCATGGTGATGGACGTGCTGGGCACGTCACTTTGGCTCTATCTGCCGTTTGGGGTGCTGGCTTTTTCCATGCGCCCCCCGGTCTGAAGCAGGCGTCAGGCGTCGCTCGGCTCTGCAATCCCACCCACCACTTGGCTGAAGCCACCATCCACATAGGTGATTTCGGCGCTCATGCCCGCTGCGAGGTCGCTCATCAGGAAGGCGGCCACGTTGCCCACGTCGTCGATGGTGACATTGCGGCGGATGGGCGAGTTTTCGGCCACCACGTTGAGGATTTTGCCGAAGCCTTTGATGCCGCTGGCCGCCAGCGTCTTGATGGGGCCGGCCGAAATGCCGTTGGCGCGCAGGCCGCGTCCTTGGCTGCCGAGCGATTCCGCCAGGTAGCGCACCGATGCTTCCAGCGACGCCTTGGCCAGGCCCATGGTGTTGTAGTTGGGCACCGTACGCACAGCCCCCAGATAAGTCAGGGTCAACAGCGCGGCGTTGTCGTTCAGGTAGGGCAGGGCCGCCTTGGCCATGGCCGGGAAGCTGTAGGCACTGATGTCGTGCGCGATCTTGAAGCCCTCGCGGCTCAAACCATCCAGAAAATCACCGGCAATGGCTTCACGGGGGGCGTAACCGATGCTGTGCACGAAACCGTCAAACTTGGGCCAGTGGACCGACAGGTCGCGGAACAATTGTTCAATCTGGGCGTCATCACCCACATCGCAGTCAAAGATCAGCTTGGAGTTGAAATCGGCCGCGAATTCGGTGATGCGGTCTTTGAAACGCTCGCCCACGTAGCTGAACGCGAGTTCGGCGCCTTGCGCGTGGCACGCCTTGGCAATGCCGTAGGCAATGGAACGGTTGGACAGCACGCCCGTGATCAGCAGTTTCTTGCCAGCCAGAAAACCCATTTGGTCAATCTCCAGAAAAATTTGTGCAGAATTGTCGCATGCTCTTTTCGCTCTCATGTCCGCGCCTTGGTGAACCTTTGCATCGCTGCGGGCGGTGGCTTGCCGTTGGGGCCATCACAGGGGCCGCCATGGCGAGTTCCATGGCGTGGGCAGCACACGGTTATGCGCTGTGGGGTGAGTTGAAATACCCGGCGAATTTCACCCATTTCAGCTACGTGAACCCGCAGGCGCCCAAAGGCGGGGAGTTGCGGTTGGTCAGCAACCTGCGGGTGTCCACCTTTGACAAATACAACCCCTTCACCATGCGCGGCAGCGCGCCGGCTTACCTGTCGGCGTTGATGTTTGACACCTTGCTGGTGGGCGCCTCGGACGAGAGCGGCGCCGCCTATGGCTTGCTGGCAGAAGATGTTCAAGCGGCGGCCGATGGTTTGTCGGTCACTTTCCGGCTGCGTCCGCAGGCGCGCTTCCACAACGGCGCGCCGGTGTTGGCCGCCGACGTGAAGCACAGCTTTGACGTGCTGATGGGGCCGCACACCTCGCCGGCCTACAAAACCATCTTGGCCGATGTGGCCGGTCTGGACGTGCTGGACGAGCGCACGGTGCGCTACCGTTTCAAAAAGGCCAACCGCGAATTGCCGTTGACCGTGGGGGGCCTGCCGGTGTTCAGCCGTGCTTGGGGCGACGAGCCCGACCCGAAAACCGGCCAACGCAAAACCTTCGATCAGGTGGTCATGGACGTGCCCATCGGCAGCGGTCCGTACAAGATCGGGCCGGCCCGTTTTGGCAAGGACATCACCTACGTGCGCGACCCGCAGTACTGGGCGCGAGATTTGCCGGTGCGGCGGGGTACCGCCAACTTCGACCGCATCACCGTCAAGATCTACAAGGACAACACCGCCCGGCTGGAGGCCTTGAAGGCCGGTGAGTTTGACTTGATGCGCTTTTTCTCGGCTGGCGATTGGGCGCGGCGCGTCACCGGACGCCGGTTTGACAGCGGAGAGCTGGTGAAGGCAGAGTTTCAGCACCGCCTGCCCACCGGCTTCCAGAGTTACGTGCTCAACACCCGCCGCCCGCCGTTGGACGATGCGCGGGTGCGCGAGGCGTTGGGCCTGGCGCTGGATTACGAGTGGATGAACCGGCAGTTGTTTTACAACAGCTACCAGCGGGTGCGTGGTTTGTTCGGCAACACCGATTGTTCGCCGGAAGGTGCGCCCCAGGGCGAGGAGTTGGCGCTGCTGCAGCGCTGGTCTGGTCAGGTGCCCAAAGCGGCGCTCGGCCCCATGTACGAGCCCCCCCGCACCGACGCGGGTAACACCTTGCGCGACAACCTGCGGCGGGCCCAAGCCTTGTTGCGCGAGGCCGGCTGGACGGTGCAAGACGGCCGTTTGAGAAATGCCCAGGGACAGCCCCTGACCCTGGAGTACCTGGACAGCAACGAAGCCGGCGCCCGGGTGGTCACGCCGTGGGCGCGCAGCCTGGAGAAGCTCGGGGTGGAGCTGCGCTTCAGGCCGGTGGACTTTGCCTTGTACCAACAGCGCCTGCGCACTTTCGATTTCGACATCATCTCCATCGCCTTCCAGGGCAGCGACAACCCGGGGGCCGAATACGCCGACCTGTTTGGCAGCGAAGCCGCTCGCACCGAAGATTCCGGCAACTTTGCCGGCGTGGCGAACCCGGCCGTGGACGACTTGATCCTCCGCATGACCGAGGCCAGCACTCGCCCGGCGTTTCTGGCCGCTTGCCGGGCGCTGGACCGGGTCATCAGCCACAGCCACTACCTGATTCCCCAGTGGTCGGCCACCACCCACCGCTTGGCCTACAACGCCTGGCGCCTGGAGCGGCCGGCGCAGATGCCGCCTTATGCGGCAGGCGAGGGCTGGGCCATCGACACCTGGTGGGCTCGCTCAGGTGACTGAACACTGAACCCCATAATCGCGCCATGTGGGTCTACATCCTCAAACGACTGCTGCTGATGGTGCCAACGCTGTTGGGCGTGCTGTTGCTGACTTTCATCGTCATCCAGTTCGTCCCTGGCGGGCCGGTGGAACAGTACCTGGCCGAAGCGCGCGCCGGTCTGGGTACCGGGGCCGAGGGCGGTTCCGCCTACCGTGGCGCGCAGGGTGTGGACCCGCAGCGATTGGAGCAAATCAAGGCCCTGTATGGTTTTGACAAACCCGCGCACGAGCGGTTTTTCCAAATGCTGGGCCAGTTTGCGCGGTTCGACCTGGGCACCAGTTTTTTCCAGAACAAGGCGGTGGCCGATCTGGTGATCGAAAAGCTGCCGGTGTCCATCAGCCTGGGGTTGTGGACCTTTTTCATCAGCTATGCGGTCGCGGTGCCGCTGGGCGTGGCCAAAGCGGTCCGCGCTGGCTCCCGTTTTGATCTGGTCACCACCTTGCTGGTGCTGGTGGGTTACGCCATTCCCGGCTTTGTGCTGGGCGTGGCCTTGCTGGTGATTTTCGGTGGCCAGCTGCAGTGGTTTCCATTGCGCGGGCTTACCTCGTCCAACTGGGAGGAATTGACCTGGGGCGCGCGGATCGTGGACTACCTGTGGCACATCACGCTGCCGGTCACGGCCATGGTGTTGGGCAGCTTCGCCGTCACGGCCATGCTGACCAAGAACGCCTTCCTGGAAGAAATTCGCAAGCAATACGTGCTGACCGCCCGCGCCAAGGGCTTGAGTGAGCGGCAGGTGCTGTGGAAACACGTGTTTCGCAATGCGCTCATCCCCATCATCACCGGGTTTCCGGCGGCCTTCATCGGTGCGTTTTTCGCGGGCTCCTTGCTGATCGAGACCCTGTTTTCGCTCGATGGCCTGGGGTTGCTCAGTTACGAGAGTGTGATTCGGCGCGATTACCCGGTGGTGCTGGGCACGCTGTATCTGTTCACGCTGATCGGTTTGGTGACCAAGCTGATCAGCGACCTGTGTTACGTGTGGGTGGACCCGCGCGTGAAGTTTGACTGACCGCAGACCATGACGGCCCCTCGTTCGCTCAGTCCCTCGCGCCGTGCATGGCTGCGTTTTCGCCGCAACCGGCTCGGCTTTTACAGCCTGGTGGCGTTCGTCGTGCTGGTGGTGCTGAGCCTGGCGGCCGAGCTGATCTCCAACGACAAACCGCTGCTGGTGCGCTACGAAGGGCAGTACTACCTACCCTTGGTGCATTCGTACCCGGAGACCACGTTTGGCGGTGATTTTGAAACCCCGACCGATTATTTGGACCCTTTCATTCGCGAACAATTGAGCCGGGGTGACAACTTTGCGGTGTATCCGCTGAATCCCTACGGTCCGAACACCCTGAACTACTTTGCGCCCGAACCGAACCCGTCTGGTCCATCGCGCGACAACTGGTTCGGCACCGATGATCGGGGACGCGATCTGTTGGCGCAACTGATTTACGGCTTCCGCGTGAGTGTGCTGTTTGCGCTGGCGTTGACGGTGGTGGGGGTGTTGTTGGGCGTGGTCGCGGGTGCGGTGCAGGGCTACTTCGGCGGCAAAATCGACTTGGCGTTCCAGCGCTTCATCGAAATCTGGGGAGCGATGCCGGAGTTGTACCTGCTGATCATTTTCAGCGCGGTGTTTGCGCCCAGCATCGCGTTGCTGTTGATTTTGCTCAGCCTGTTTGGCTGGATGGGCCTGAGCGATTATGTGCGGGCCGAATTCCTGCGCAACCGCCAACTGGACTACGTGCGTGCCGCACGGGCCATGGGCTTGACCCATGGGCAGATCATTTGGCGCCACATACTGCCCAACAGCCTCACGCCGGTGGTCACCTTCCTGCCTTTCCGCATGAGTGCAGCCATTTTGGCCCTGACCTCGCTGGATTTTCTCGGGCTGGGTGTGCCGCCGGGTACGCCGTCGCTGGGCGAACTGTTGAGCCAGGGCAAGAACAACATTGATGCGTGGTGGATTTCCCTGTCCACCTTTGGTGTGCTGGTGATCACCTTGTTGTTGCTGACGTTCATGGGCGATGCCTTGCGCGACGCCTTGGATCCGAGAAAGGCCGAACGGTGAGTGCCGCGCCCGTGTTGCAGGTGAAAGGCTTGCGCATCGCTTTCGGTGGCCGCGAGGTGGTCCACGGGATCGATTTTCAAGTTCACCCAGGCGAAAAACTGGCGCTGGTCGGCGAGTCGGGATCGGGCAAAACCGTGTCCGCGCTCAGCCTGTTGCGCTTGGTGCCCGATGCGCAGTTGCAGGGGCAGGTGCAGTTCCAAGGCCGCGAATTATTGAGCCTGAGCGAGCGTGAGCTGCGCGGTATCCGGGGTGATGAGGTCGCCTGCATTTTTCAGGAGCCGATGACCGCCTTGAACCCGCTGTACACCGTGGGTGACCAGATTGCCGAGGTGTTGACCCTGAAGCGTGGCCTCTCGGCTGCCCAGGCCTGGGCCAAGGCGATCGAATGGCTGGAGGCCACCGGCATCCCTGAGCCGCAGCGCCGGGCCCAGGCTTACCCGCACCAGCTCAGTGGCGGCCAGCGCCAACGTGCCATGATTGCGATGGCCTTGGCCTGCGAGCCCAAGCTGCTGATCGCCGACGAGCCCACCACCGCTTTGGATGCCAGCCTGCGCGGCCAGATTCTGGCGTTGCTGGGCGACTTGCAGCAACGCATGGGCATGGCGGTGCTGATGATCACCCACGATTTGCACCTGGTGCGCCAGTTTGCCGACCGGGTGGTGGTGATGGAGCAAGGCCATTTGGTGGAACAAGGTGAGGTGTCGGCGGTGTTCGCCGCACCGCAACACGCCTACACCCGAAAGCTGCTCGGCAGTCGACCCCAAAGGCGCTTGCCGGAGTCTGCGGAGGCAGTGGATGCAACGGGCTTTGCGCCCCAAGCGCCATTGCTGCAAGCCAAGGCGCTGACGGTGGCTTACCCCACGCCCTTGCCCGGTATCCAGGGTTGGTTCAAGCGCGGGCGTTTTGAAGCCGTTCGGGCGGTGGACTTTCAGCTTCAACCCGGACGCACGCTGGGCGTGGTGGGCGAATCGGGGTCGGGCAAGTCCACCTTGGCGCTGGCGGCTCTGGGGTTGTTGAGCCACGAGGGTGGGCTGGACGTGATGGGCCAGACATGGTCTGCTCGCGCGGTGCAAGACCAGCGCGCCCTGCGCCGCCAGGTGCAGGTGGTGTTCCAGGACCCGTTTTCATCGCTGTCGCCGCGCATGACGGTAGAGCAGATCGTCGGGGAGGGGCTGGCGGTGCACTTCCCGCAGTTGAGCGAGTCGGCGCGCCAAGATCGGGTGCTGGCCGCCTTGCGCGAGGTCGGCCTGTTGCCCCCCAACGAAGCCGATGCGCATGCATGGTTGCAGCGCTACCCGCACGAGTTTTCGGGCGGGCAGCGCCAGCGTTTGGCGATCGCCCGTGCCATCATTGTCGAGCCCAGTCTGCTGGTGGTGGACGAACCCACCAGCGCTTTGGATGTGACGGTGCAACAGCAAGTGATCGAGCTGCTGTTGGGCTTGCAAGCAAGCCACCGACTGAGCTATCTGCTCATCACCCACGACGTGGACGTGATCTGGGCGATGGCCCACGAGGTGATGGTGATGCAGGGCGGCCAAGTGGTGGAGCAGGGTGCCGCCACCCAGGTGTTGCGCGAGCCCCGGCACCCTTACACCCGCCAGTTGCTGAGCGCCTGCGCGCCTTTGTGATCCAATCAGGGCTTTCCTGATGGTTCGCCGCCTATGTTCCCCGCCCACCACAGCCCTCCAACCTCACCCTCCCTTGCCTGGTACGCACCTTTGTGCTGGCTGGCGCGGGGCTGGCGCGATTTGCGCAGCAACCCTTGTCCGGGCTTGCTGCATGGTTTTTTGGTGACTGGCTTTGGGGCGGGTTTGTTCTGGTGGGCGCATGATCAGTTCTGGTGGTTGGCCGGGGCGTTTTCGGGCTTCCTGATCGTTGCGCCAGTGTTGGCCACCGGCTTGTACGCGGTCAGCCGTCAGGCCGGTCGTGGTGAGCGTTCGCATTGCACCGCCTTGCTCAGGCTGTGGCTGTCTGGTGACAGGCGTTTGATCGGGTTTGGGGTGTTGCTGGGCATAGCCGGTACCGGGTGGGTGTTGACCTCGGCGGGCTTGATCACGTTGTGGGCGCCCACCACCATCGCCAACCCGCTGGATTTTGTCCGCCATGTGGTGTTGGCCCCGTCGCCAGGATTGTTCGAGGTGTGGTTGTTGCTCGGGGCCCTGCTGGCGGCGCCCATGTTCGCGTCCAGCGTCATTACCTTACCGATGCTGGTGGACACCACCACACCGCTGTGGGTGGCGGTGGGTGAAAGCTGGCGCGCGGTGGGCAGTTTCCCTTTCGTCATGGGGTTCTGGGCCTGTGTGATCGTGTTGCTGGTGGGGCTGGGTCTGGCCACCGGCATGTTGGGGTTGGTGGTGGTGGTGCCGGTGCTGGGACATGCCAGTTGGCATGCGTACCAGGACATCAAGGCGTCCGGGGCCATCAGGGTTGCGTCAGTCTGAGGTGGTGTGATCATGGAAGGCACCATCTTTGGATACACCGAGGGCCAGGTGGCCCAGTTTGGCCTGACCTTCGGGGTCGGCGCATTCATTTTGTACATGCTGTTCATCGTTTTCAACTTGGCACGCGAGTCGAAGGCGGGTAAATTCGGAACCTTCATTCTGTTTCTGGTTCTATCATTTGGCATGTTGGGGTTCCTCGCCAAAAACGTGATCAAGTGGGCGCTGGGCATGTAATGGGTGGTGTCTGATGCCTGTACTTGTTTCTGAGGGAGCGAAAGTGAAGAAGAGCCAGTTCACGGTACCGAACCTCCACAGGGAGGATGCGCTGGAAGTCGGCGCGAAGGTACTGACATGCACGGCCGAAGGGTGGAACGGCAACACCGTGTCCGGTCATTTGGTGGACTTTGACCCCGAACACCGGCAGGTGAAGATTCAGCCCTTTGGCGACAGCCGGGGTTTTGCCCTGAAGTTCAACCAGCTGAAACGGCTCAAGATCGACACCGATCCAGCGTTGGATCAGGAGTTTGAGCCTTCAGGCATCCTCGACGATCCGGCCAATCCTTTGCAGTCGTTCGTGGTGCATTTGCGCGATGGCGCTCTGTACCCAGGCATCTGTCACGGGCACCAAAAGCTGAATTATGGCTTGTGGCTGTTCCCAAAAAAGGCGCTGGACGAAGATCCCTACCGGGTGTTCATTCCCAAAAGCGGCGTTACCCGATTTGAATTGCGCCAGGGCGATGAAGACTTGATCGCCGACAACGACTTCAGTGAAACCGTGCTGGCCGATGCCGAAGAAGTCACGGTGGAAGAGCTGCAAAGTGTGGCGCCTTCCATGGTGGAAAGCGTGGAGCAGTTGCGCGAAGCGCTGGACCGCCAGTCGCGGCTGAAGCCGGTCCCGATCGGCGAGGCGCTGCTGGGGCTAGGCAAGATCACACCCACCCAGTTGGCCTTGGCGCTGAAAAACCAGAAAACGGGCGGGCGCGGCCCATTGGGCCAGATGCTGGTGGACATGGGCCTGGTGACCCAGGCCGACCTGCAAACCGCATTGGCCCGAAAAATGGGTTATCCCTTTGTGGATTTGAACCGGTTCCCGGTAGACACCGCCGCGCTGCGACGCGTGCCCATGAATATGGCCATGCGCCTGAAGGTGCTGCCCATCCTGGATCTGAAGTCGTCCATCGTGGTGGCGATGGCCGATCCGCTGCAATTCAAGGTGATCGACGAACTGGAGTTCTCGACACAGCGCAAGGTGGTGCCGGTGGTGGCGACCAGCACCGAGTTGCCCACCAAGATCGGCAAAGCCTACCGGGAAATCGGCATGGGTGACCTGGCTGCGACCGGGGCGAACGGCGCAGCCAAACCTGACGCCGTCAAGCCCGTGGACGCCGAGGCCGCCGGCAACGGCATGGACGCGCTGCAACTGGCGGTGGAGTTGAGCGGTGAAGCCAACGAGCAGCAGGAAGACGAAAGACCGGTCGAACAGTCCGACAACACGCTGGTCAAGCTGATCAACTCGATGATCACCGAGGCCTATTACCAGCGCGCTTCCGACATTCACATTGAGCCTTACCCAGGCCGCGAAAAAGTGGTGATCCGTTTTCGCATCGATGGCGAAATGCGGGCCTACCTGGAGCTGCCATCAAGTTACCGGAATGCGCTGATCGCACGCATCAAGATCATGTGCGATCTGGACATCTCTGAGCGCCGCAAGCCACAGGACGGGAAGATCAATTTTTCCAAGTTTGGTGGGCTGGCGATCGAGTTGCGTGTCGCCACCATTCCCACCGCGAGTGGCCTGGAAGACGTGGTGATGCGGGTGCTGACCTCGTCCGAACCTTTGCCGCTGGAGGCCTTGAACCTCAGTCAGGTCAACCTGGCGGCGTTTGAGCACATCGTCAGTCGGCCCTACGGCTTGTTCTTGTGTGCAGGCCCCACCGGCTCTGGGAAAACCACCACGCTGCACTCGGCGTTGCGGCGCATCAACACCCCGAACCGGAAGATCTGGACCGCCGAAGACCCGGTGGAAATCACCCAGCGCGGCCTGCGGCAGATTCAGGTGAACCCGAAAATTGGCTGGACGTTCGCCACCGCCTTGCGGTCTTTGCTGCGGGCCGATCCCGACGTGATCATGGTGGGTGAGATTCGCGACCAGGAGACGGCTGAGATTGCGATCGAGGCGTCCTTGACCGGGCACCTGGTGTTCTCCACCCTGCACACCAACTCGGCGGCGGAAACCATCGTCCGTTTGATCGACCTGGGGGTGGACCCGTTCTCGTTTGCCGATTCGCTTCAAGGTATTCTGGCCCAGCGCCTGGTGCGCCGGTTCTGCTCGTCGTGCGTGACCAGCGAGCCGGTGTCCGAGGAGCGCCTGGTGGAGTTGATGCACGACTACCAGACCCAGTTGCCGGCAGACCACCCGTTGCGCGACAGCGACGAATTGCGTCGCCAGTGGTTGGAGCGATTTGCCCAAGACGGGGCCTTCCACATCAACCACGCACCCGGTTGTGACCGCTGCGGCCACACCGGTTACAGCGGTCGGGTGGCGCTGCACGAGTTGTTGGCCAGCTCGCCCGAGTTGCGTCACCTCATCCAGAACCGGGCGCGCCCACAGGATTTGCAGGCGGTGGCGATCCGCGAAGGCATGCGCACCCTGCGTCAGGATGGCATTGAAAAGGTGCTGATGGGCCTGACCAGCCTGGCCGAAGTGCGCTCCAGCAGCAACACCTGAGTCAGAGTTCGGTCTCCGCGATCCGCATCAGCAATGGGCGGTCGCGGACCACCAGTCCACCGGGCTCAATCCGGATGGCTTCTTCGCGCTCCATGGTTTTCAGCTCCTGGTTCACCCGCTGGCGCGAAGCACCCAGCAGTTGCGCCAGCTCTTCCTGCGCCAGTTGCAAGCCAATGCGAATTTCATGGTCGTTGGCGAGCGAGGGGGCGCCATAGCTGCGCACCAGGTGCAGCAGCACCTTGGCCAAGCGCGCCCGCAAGGGTTTGGTGTTCAGGTCTTCCACCAGTCCAAACAGGGTGCGCATGCGCCGTGATTGCAAACGCATCAAGGCCTCGTACAGCTCCACGTGCTGGGACAGGATTTTCTGAAAATCGGTGCGCGCCACGCAGAGCAGGGTGGTTTCGCCCCGGGCGTAGTTGTCGTGGGTCTGTCGCTCGCCATCGAACATGGCGATCTCGCCAAACCACACACCAGGCTCCACGTAGGTGAGCGTGACCTGTTTCCCTGACAACGAGGTGGAGCTGACCCGCACCGCGCCTTGCGCGACGGCGGTCCAATCGGTGGGAGCGTCGCCGCGCGCGAAAATCAGCTCGCCGTCTTTGAAACGACGCACATAGGCGCACCGCAGGATGTCGTGTCGCAGCGAGGGCGACAGGCTGGCGAACCAGCGGCCGGCATTGATCGCCTCGCGCTCGGGCTGGGTCAGGATGGGCTCGTCCATGGCGGGCAGGCGGTGGTTCACAGGTAGCGCGCCGGTCGTTTTTCCAGGAAGGCGGCAATGCCTTCGCCTCCGTTGGGGTGGTGCAGGTTGCGCACAAAGTGGTCCCGCTCCTGCGCCAGGTGGGCGCTCAGGGGGCGTTGGCCGGCTTCGTTCACCAGTTCCTTGATGCTGTGGAGCGCGTTGGGGGCTTTGGCGTTGAGCGCTTCGCACAGCAACAAGGCACGTTCGAGCGCGCCGCCCGCTGGGGTGATCTGGTTGACCAGGCCCAGTTCCTGCAGGCGCGCAGCACCGATGCGTTCGCCCAGCATCAGCAGCTGCAGCGCGGTGGCCCGAGGCACGCTGCGGGCCAAATGCCAACTCCCACCGCCATCGGGCGACAGGCCCACGTTGGCATAAGCCATCACAAACACCGCGTTGTCGGCGGCCACCAGCAAATCGCAGGCCAACGCCAGCGAAAAACCGGCGCCCGCACACGAACCTTCAACCGCTGCCACCACGGGCTTGGGGAAGCTGCGCACCGCTTCAATCCAGCTGTGCAGGCTTTCGATGCTTTCGGCCTGCACGGCCGGCGGTTGTTGCCGGTTGCCTTGCAGGCGTTGCAGGTTGCCACCGGCGCAAAAGTGCGCGCCTTCACCGACGATGACGACAGAGCGCACTTCCGGGTTGCTGTCGGCGGCGTTCATGGCTTCAATGCCGGCCGCGTAGATGTCGG
The DNA here is from genome assembly GCA_964610405.1 of uncultured Macromonas sp. Lineage (GTDB taxonomy): Bacteria > Pseudomonadota > Gammaproteobacteria > Burkholderiales > Burkholderiaceae_C > CAZGDZ01. The sequence goes on from CAZSZN010000005.1 coordinate 25,817, forward strand.
GCCCCAAGGCGTTGCGGTGCTCGGGGTTGCTGATGGTCAGCAGCATGGTGGCGCCGACGCTGTGGCTTTTGAGGGTAGCGGTCATGTCAGTTTCAGTATTCTGAGGGCGAGCGAACGGTGATATGACAGAATGTAGCTTCAAGAAGAACGTACAACGCCGTCGAAGGCCAAGGAACGCAACATGTTGAAGTTGGCGGTGGGTAGTGCACTGCTCGTCACGGTCACTCAAGGGTGGGCTCTTTCGTTGGGAGCCACACAAGGCAGCGTCATTATCGGGCGCCCGCTGGATGTGCTGGTGCAAAGCAGTATTGACGCTTCGGAGGCGGCCGCTGGCTTGTGCCTGGAAGCGGAGGTCATTTACGGCGAGAACCGGGTGCCTGCTTCTGCGGTGACGACGGCCATACACCGCATAGGGGCCGATGGCTCGGGCGCATTGCGGGTGCGGGTGTCGGAGCCGGTTTCTGAGCCCTTTGTGACGTTGGTGCTTAAAGCGGGTTGTCAGCAGACCTTCCGCCGCAGCTACACCCTGTTGGCCGATCTGGACATGCCGGCGCCGTCTGTAGCGCCATCGCGCTCGGCGTCCAACCCAGCGGCTGTGCCGCAATCTGTGCCCAGGCCTGTGGCCCCTGCCGCACCTGCGGCTCCCGTGTCTGCCGCGCCGGCCATGCCGGCGGCCGCCCCGGTTCGGCCTCCGTCGGGGGTTTCCAGTGGGGTGGTTGCCGCAGCCCCGTTGTCTGCGCCCGCGCCGCTTTCTGAAACGCCCATTCGCCTGGCCGCACCGGCTCCTCGCCCAACTGGCGTGACGTCGCTGCGCACCAAGGCCCGCCCTGCGGCAGCTCTGCCCCGCGCAGAGGACGTTGCAGCCACGCCGGGCAACCGTGTCGCTGCGCCAGCACCGACGGCCGAGGCAGAGGGCGCTCGCCTGAAGCTGGACCCGGTGGACGTCTCACCGACGCCGGGGCCTGCGTCTCCGAACGCGCCCGACGCCGTGCCGCAAGTGGACGCGGCGGCAGCCAGCGCTACCACCGGCACCGACAGCACTTCTGCCGATGCCGCCGCAGCTCCCGATGTGGCACGCGAACTGGAGCAACTGCGGGCCGAGCAAGAAAAGTTGCGCGTGGCCATGGAAACGATGAATGCCCAACTGGCGCAAGCCGAAGCCAGTCGCTACCAAAACCCGGTGGTGTACGGCCTGGGGGCAGCGGTGATTGCGCTGCTCGGAGGTTTGTGGGTGCTGTGGCGCCGCCGCTCCGTGGCCACCGCCGCGCAGGAGGCGGCAGCTGGCGCCAATCCTTGGTGGGAAACCCACCTGCCGGAAGAGCCGCAGGCCAAGGAGCCCTCATCCGATGTCCCGCCCGCAGCGCCCGCGCCGTGGACCGCAAACGACGAAGTGAGTGGCCTGGAAGTCAGCGATGCCCGCGAATCGATGTTCCGCGAGGTGCCCATCTCGCCGTTGAACCCGGAGGCTCTGTTGGACGTCTGGCAGCGGGTGGACTTCTTTGAGTCGCTGGGTCAGCACCGCGATGGCATGGAGGCGTTGAAGGAGTTCGTGACCGAGAGTCCCCGCGCGTCTGAAGCACCTTACCTGCGCTGGTTGGCTTTGGCCAAGGCCCATGGCGAGGCTGAAGATCGCTCGGTGGCACAAGCGTTTTACGAGCACCACTTCCAACGGTTGGCGCCGTCTGCTGCCGCCGACGACAGCCTGATGGCCGATGCCCAGGCCATCCAGCACCTGGTGGCAGAGTGGCCGGAACCCACCGCACGACGCTGGCTGGAGCAGGCATTGGCCAGCCAGCCTGGCGACCAAACCGCGACGTTGAAGGTGCGCTCCACGGAGGTGTTCGACGAGGTGTTGACCTTGTTGGGTACGCTGGATGTGCTGGACGCGTTGCCCGCTGTGCCCGAGTTGCCTGTTGTGTCAGCACCGGCCGGTGCAGTCGCAGCCACGGCCGTGGTGGCTCCAGATCTGACGCTGGACTTTCCCGCGTGGAGCACGGCGGAAGAGGTGGTTCCGAAAACCGAGTCCACAGCTGGCCCCAAAGCCGGGGAGCGGCCGCAGGGTGAAGAAGATCGACCGCCGCTGGATTTCGACTTCTTCAAGTGGGAGCCTCCCACCAAGCCCGACGGTGAAGCGTCGGGTGATGCTGGTGCAACAGAGCCTGCGCCCAAAGGCTGAGGCTTTGAGCGCCGTTCAGCGGCGCATGTGCAAGGCGCCCGGATTGACGATGTTGGTCGGGGTGCCTTTGATGTAGTTGAGCACGTTGTCGAACGCGGCCGAGAAATACAGCTCGTAGCTGTCTTGCTCGACAAAACCGATGTGGGGCGTGCAAATGCAGTTTTCCAGTCGCAGCAGGGCGTGGCCTTGCAGGATGGGCTCGGACTCGAACACGTCCACCGCCGCCATGCCCGGCCGCCCCCGGTTCAGCGCGGCGACCAGCGCATCGGGTTGAATCAATTCCGCCCGGGAGGTGTTGACCAGCAGCGCGGTCGGTTTCATCAGCGACAAATCCTCCAGCGAAACGCAGCCTTGCGTCGCTTCACCCAGGCGCAGGTGCAGGCTGAGCACATCGCATTCGCTGAAGAACGCGGTTTTGGATTCGGCGACCTCGAAACCGTCGGCCTGCGCGGCCAGCCGGGTGGCATCGCTGCCCCAGACCATCACCCGCATGCCAAAGGCCCGCCCGTACCCGGCCACCAGTTTGCCGATCTTGCCGTAGCTCCACACGCCCAGGGTTTTGCCCCGCAACACCATGCCCAAGCCGAAGTTGGGCGGCATGGAGGCTGATTTCAGCCCCGACTGTTGCCAGGCGCCGTGTTTGAGGTTGGCCACGTACTGCGGCACCCGGCGCATGGCCGCCATGATCAGTGCCCAGGTCAACTCGGCCGCCGCCACCGGCGAACCCACGCCTTCCGCCACGGCCACACCGTGTTCGGTGCAGGCCTGGATGTCCAGGTGGGCGCCGATTTTGCCGGTTTGCGCGATCAGCTTCAGGCGCGGCAGTTTGTCCAGCAGTTGGCGGGTGATCTGGGTGCGTTCGCGGATCAGCACCAGGATGTCCGCGTCCCGCAGGCGCACCGACAATTGCCCCACCCCCTTGACGTTGTTGGTGAAAACCTTGGCCGGGTAGGGCTCCAGCTTGGCGGCGCAGGGCAGTTTGCGCACGGCGTCCTGGTAGTCGTCGAGGATCACGATGTTCATGGCTGCCTATTGTGCCCCGGCGCAAGGGTGTTCGCGGGCGTGATCACGCTTTGCAGCCCGATCATTTACCATCTGACACATGTCTACTTCCCTTGCTGGCACGGCCACCGAGTTGGCTGCCCCCGTGCCATTGCGGCGCGATGCACGTGTGATGGGGTTGGTGGGCTTGGCCCACGCCACGTCCCATTTCAGCCATTTGCTGTTGCCGCCGCTGTTTCCGGTGTTCATGCGCGAGTTCAGCCTGTCGTATTCCGACGTGGGCTTGCTGATGTCGCTGTTTTTCGTGGTTTCGGGGATTGGGCAGGCGCTGTCCGGTTTTCTGGTGGACCGCGTGGGCGCGCGCCCGGTGCTGTTCACCTCGTTGCTGTTGTTCATCGCCTCCGCGTTGAGTGCCTCGTTGGCTCAGGGGTACGAAGGCTTGTTGTTGTCCGCTTTGCTGGCTGGTCTGGGCAATGCGCCGTTTCACCCGGTGGATTTCTCGATCCTGAACCAGCGCGTGTCCACGCCCAGGCTGGGTCATGCTTTCAGCGTGCACGGGTTGACCGGCAATTTGGGTTGGGCGCTGGCACCGGTGTTTCTGGTGGGCATCTCGGCGCTGGCAGACTGGCGTCAGGCTTATCAGGCCGCCATCGTGTTGTACCTGGTGGTGTTGGGCGTGTTGATCTGGCAGCGCGACCAATTGCGCACCGAGGTGGTGAAACACCCCCCCGGTCACGCCGGAGGCACCGATCTGGCCTTCATGCGCCTGCCCGTGGTGTGGTGGTGCTTCGCCTTCTTCTTGCTGTCTACCATGACCTTGGCGGTGGTGCAGACGTATTCCGCCTCCATCCTGCAAGCCATGCACGCGGTGACGCTGGAGGCCGCGACGTTGACCTTGACCGCCTACATGCTCAGTGGCGCGTTCGGGATGCTGGTGGGTGGTTTTGTGGCTGCCCGGGCCCAGCATGTGGACCGGGTGGTGGCAACCGCCATGGCGGCAGGCGCAGCCCTCATGCTGTTGGCGGCCACGGGCTGGCTGGGCGGGGTGGGTTCGATGGCGGTGTTGGCCATCACCGGTTTTGCGGTGGGCATCGGTGGCCCCAGCCGTGACATGATGATTCGCCGCGCCACGCCCAAGGGCGCTACCGGGCGGGTGTATGGCACGGTGTATTCCGGGTTGGACACGGGGTTTGCCCTGTCACCACTGTTCTTTGGTTTGTTGATGGACCGGCATTGGTATGCCGCCACGCTGGTCGGCGCGGCCGTCACGTTGGTGTTGTCGGTCTATGCGGCGGTCGGGGTGGGGCGCCGCATCCGTCCGGCGGCGCCCGGCTGATCAAGCGTCAGCAGCGGCCTGTTCGATCGATTCGATCTCGCTGGCCACTTCCAGCCATTGTTCCTCGGTATCGGCAATGGCGTCGTCCACCACTTTGAGGCGCTTGCCGGCTTCGGCGAGTTGCGCTGGCGACAGGTTGCCTTGCAACTGGGTGTGCAGCTCGGCTTGCTCGACTTGCAAACTGGCCAGCCGGCGTTCCAAGGCATCGCGCTGTTTTTTGTGCGGTTTGAGCTGGTCGGCCAGTTGTTGGCGGCGCTGCGCGTCCAGCTTGCGCTGCTCGCCCTGGCTGAGTTTGGACGTGGCCTCCACGGTGCTGGGGGCTGCGGCGCTGCTCGCCTCGGCGCGTTGCACCGATTCCCGCTTTTGTTTGGCCACGTCCAGCAAGTAGCGCTGGTAGTCGTCCAGGTCGCCGTCGAAAGGCGCGATGCCTCCGTGCGACACCAGCCAGAACTCGTCGCAGACCGACCTCAGCAGCGCACGGTCGTGGCTGACCAGCATCACCGTGCCTTCAAATTCATTCAGCGCCATGGCCAGCGCTTCACGGGTGGCCAGGTCCAGGTGGTTGGTGGGTTCGTCCAGCAACAGCAGGTTGGGGCGCTGCCACACGATCATGCACAGCACCAGGCGGGCCTTCTCGCCGCCACTCATGGTGCCCACGGTCTGCTGCACCATGTCTCCGCTGAACTGGAAGCGGCCCAGGAAATTGCGCAGGTCTTGTTCGCGCGTGGCTTGCCCCATCAGCGCGCTGGCCGCCTCGGTGTCGCGGGCCAGGCGGATCATGTGAGCCAGCGGTGTGTCGTCGGGTCGCAGAACGTCCAGCTCTTGCTGCGCGAAGTAACCGATGCGCAGACCTTTGCCTTCGGTGAGGGTGCCGCCCAGCAGGGGCAGGGCACGCGCCACGGTTTTGACGAAAGTGGACTTGCCCTGGCCGTTGGCGCCCAGAATGCCCAGCCGTTGCCCCGCTTGTACCGAGCGCGTGACTTGGCGCACGATCACGGTTTCGCGGGCATCGTCAGCGCGGTAGCCAAAGCTGGCTTCGCGCAGGTTGAGCATGGGGTTGGGCAGTTGGCCGGGCTCGTCGAATTCGAAGCTGAACTCGGCTTCGGCCAGCACCGGCGCGATCTTTTCCATGCGCTCCAGGGCCTTGACGCGGCTTTGTGCCTGTTTGGCTTTGGTCGCCTTGGCCTTGAAGCGATCGATGAACTTTTGCAGGTGGGCGATTTTGTCCTGCTGGCGGGCAAAAGCCACCTGCTGCTGGCTGATTTGCTCGGCCCGCATGTCCTCGAAGCGGCTGTAGTTGCCGCCGTAGCGGGTGACCTTGCCGTTTTCGATGTGCAAGGTCACCTGGGTTACTGCGTCCAGAAATTCGCGGTCGTGGCTGATGACGAGCAGCGTGCCTTCGTAGCGTTTGAGCCAGCTTTCCAGCCAGACCAGGGCGTCCAAGTCCAGGTGGTTGGTGGGTTCGTCCAGCATCAGCAGATCGCTCGGGCACATCAGGGCGCGCGCCAGTTGCAGTCGCATGCGCCAACCACCCGAGAAGCTGTTGACCGGCCGCTCCAGTTCGTTCACCTGAAAGCCCAGCCCCAGCAACAGCGCCTGGGCACGTGCCGGTGCGTCGTGGGCACCGGCATCGTGCAGGGCGGTGTAGGCATGGGCCATCTGTTCACCGTCGCCACTGGCTTCGGCTTGGTGCACTTCCGCCTGTGCGTCGCGCAGACGGGTATCGCCGTCGATCACGAAGGCGGTGGCTGGCTGGTCGGTTTCGGGCATGTCCTGCGCCACCTGGGCCAGGCGCCATTGGCGCGGCCACTGGAAGTCTCCACCGTCTTCGTTCAGGTGTCCTTGCAGCAGGGCGAACAGGCTGGATTTGCCGGCGCCGTTGCGGCCCACCAGACCCACTGCCTCACCAGGGTTCAACGTGGCGCTGGCACGGTCAAGCACGACCTTGGTGCCACGCCGCAAGGTCACGTCGCGCAGGGTGATCATGCCGAGGCTCCCGTCTGTGGGCGGGTGGCATCCCAGTCTTCCAGCGCGTCGCGGGTCAGCAGCAGCACCGGGCCTTCGCCCGAGGTGGTTTCGGGCCAGTACGCCAGCAAGCTGGGGAAGGCGCGTTCGAAATGGGCCCGTTCGTTGCCAATTTCCAGCACCAGCACCGCGTCCGGGTTCATGTGGTCCAGCGCGCTGCCCAGCAAATGGCGCACAAAGTCCATGCCATCGTCGCTGCCTTGCAGTCCGCCGTCCAGCGAAATCACCGGCTCGGCGCGGTATTCGGGGGGCAGGGCGTCCATGCCGGCCCGGCTCACGTAGGGCGGGTTGCACAGAATCAGGTCGTAGCGGTCGGGCAGGTGGCTCCAGCCATCGGACTCGATCAGGCGAATGCGGTCTTGCAGGCCATGTTGGTCAACGTTGATGCGCGCGACGGCCAAGGCGTCGGGCGAAATGTCGGCGGCGTCCACCGTCACCTCGGGCCACGCCAGCGCCGCCAGCACGGCCAGGCTGCCGTTGCCGGTACACAGGTCCAGCACACGCCGGGTGTGCTCGCCCAGCCAGGGGTCGATGCTTTCGGCGCCTTCGGCGTTGGCGATCAGTTCGGCCACAAAACTGCGCGGCACGATGACACGCTCGTCCACGTAGAAAGGCACGCCCTGCAGCCAGGCTTCGCGTGTCAGGTAGGCGGCGGGCTGGCGGGTGGCAATGCGCCGTTCGATGAGTGTTTGCACGGCCGCTTGCTGTTCCGCCGTTACCGGGTGGCTGGCCAGCGCGTCCAGATCGCTGTCCAGGGGCAGGCCGAGTTGCCACAGCGTGAGCCAGACGGCTTCGTCATGAGCGTTGGTGGTGCCGTGGCCATAGGCCAAATCAGCGCCTTGCAGGGTGGCGGTGCCGTGAGCCAACAGGGCTGCCAGGGTGGTTGGGGTCGGGCTCAAGGGGTGACCTCGTCCGAGGCAGGCACGCCACCCAGGTTCTCTAGCACGCGCCGGTAGATGTTTTTCAGGGGCTCGATGTCCGCCACCGCTACGCACTCATTCACCTTGTGGATCGTCGCGTTGGGGGGGCCGAGTTCGATCACTTGCGGGCAGACCTGGGCGATGAAGCGTCCATCGCTGGTACCGCCAGTGGTGGAAAGTTCGGTCTCCAGGCCGGTTTCGGCGCGGATGGCGTGGCGCACTGCATCCACCAGCGTGCCACGGCGGGTGAGGAAAGGCAGGCCACCCACGGTCCAGGCCAGATCGTAATCGCGACCGGCTTGCAGACCTTGTTCGGCCAACAAGTCCGCGACCCGTTGCTGCAACCCCTCGGCCGTGCTTTCGGTGCTGAAGCGGAAGTTGAAATCCACCACAACGGTACCGGGAATGACGTTGCTGGCGCCGGTGCCCCCATGGATGTTGCTGACCTGCCAGGTGGTGGCCGGGAAGAAGTCGTTGCCCTCGTCCCAACGGGTATTCACCAGGGCGGTCAGCGCCGGAGCCAGCAGGTGGATCGGGTTGCGCGCCAGGTGCGGGTAGGCAATGTGCCCCTGCACCCCTTTGACCGTGAGCTTGCCGCTCATGGTGCCACGGCGCCCGTTCTTGATCATGTCGCCGGTGCGCTCCACCGATGTCGGTTCGCCCACGATGCAGTAGTCCAGCGTTTCGCCGCGCCGTTGCAGTTCGCGGCAGACCACCACGGTGCCGTCGTTGGCCGGGCCTTCTTCGTCGCTGGTCAGCAAGAAAGCGATGTTGAGTGGTGCGTGGGGATGGGTGGCGACAAATTCCTCGCACGCGACCACCATGGCCGCCAGCGACGCTTTCATGTCGCTGGCGCCACGGCCATACAGCTTGCCGTCGCGGTGGGTGGGGGTGAACGGATCGCTGCTCCATTGGTCCAGTGGCCCGGTGGGTACCACATCGGTGTGTCCGGCGAACACCAGCGTCGGCGCATCGGCGGCCACGGTGCGCTTGGCCCAGAGGTTGGTCACGCGGAAATCGGCAGGGCCGCTTTCCAGCGTTTCACAGACAAAGCCCAGCGGGCTCAGGCGTTGGGCGATCAGCGTTTGGCAGCCCGCATCGTCGGGCGTGACGGAGGCGCGGGCAAGCAACGCCTCGGTCAGGCGCAGGGTAGGTGTCATGATGAATGCGGGACGTGCCGTCAGGAACGCACGTCCAGAGTAAAGTCGGAAAACGAGGGGCCGGTGGGGGCAGCGGGTGCTGCTGCGGGAGCGGCGGCCGGGGCAGCGCCTCGGGCATTGAGCCCGGTCTCGTTTTGAAGCCGCCACATCAGGTTGGTCGGCGAGTCGGCGTACGACAGGCCTTCCTTGCGGTCCACTTTGCCGCTGATGATCAGGCGCGCGATGTCCGCCTCGAAAGTCTGGGATTCTTCGGCCATGGACTTTTCCAGCGCCTCGCGGACCCCGAAAAAGTCGCCCTTCTCAATCAGCTCGCTGATCAACCGAGTGTTCACCATCACTTCCACGGCGGGCGTGCGGCCGCCGTCCACGGTGCGCATCAGGCGCTGGGAGACGATGGCTTTGAGCGCCGATGCCAGGTCGTTCAGCATCGAGGGGCGCACTTCCACCGGGTAGAAGTTCAAGATGCGGTTGAGGGCCTGGTAGCTGTTGTTAGCGTGCATCGTGGCCAGCACCAGGTGGCCCGACTGGGAATAGGCCATGGCCTGTGACATCGTTTCCCGGTCGCGGATTTCGCCGATCAGGATCACGTCTGGCGCTTGCCGCAGGGCGTTCTTCAGTGCGATGTGCAGGGATTCGGTGTCGGTCCCCACTTCGCGCTGGTTGACGATCGATTTCTTGTTCTTGAACAGGTACTCGACCGGGTCTTCGATGGTGAGTATATGGCCGGTCGTGTTTTCGTTGCGGTGGTCCAGCAACGCGGCCAAGGTCGTGCTTTTGCCGGAGCCGGTCGCGCCCACCACCAGAATCAGCCCACGCTTGGCCAGGATCATCTGCGACAGCACGGGTGGAATGTTCAGCGACTCGATCGCAGGAATGTCGCTGCTGATGTAACGGATGACCACCGCACAACTGCCGCGTTGTTTCATGGCGCTGATGCGAAAACGCCCCACACCCGGCAAGGGCACCGCGATGTTCAGCTCGCGGTTGAGGTTGAATTCCTCCAGCTGTGCGTCGGACACCACTTCACTGAGCAGTTGGTACGGCCCTTCCACCGGCAGCGGCTGGCTGTTCAACGGCGAACACACGCCGTTGATTTTGATTTGTATCGGCGAATTGGCCGACAGGTACACGTCGGAGGCTTTCTTCTCGCCCATCACGTGCAAGATTTTTTCCATCATGCCCATGGCGTTCTCCCGTGTGTACCTGTCTGCTGGCCGGTGCGTCAGTCGCGCAGCAGGTCGTTGATGCTGGTCTTGGAGCGGGTTTGCGCGTCCACCCGCTTCACGATGATGGCCGCGTACATGCTGTAGGGCGCGCCGTTGGCCGCCGTCT
>CAZSZN010000006.1:0-32936 GCA_964610405.1 uncultured Macromonas sp.
GGCTGACCTACTACCCCCACATCATGGTGGAGTGGTACCCGCACGTGCTCACCGTCTCCACCCTGCACCCGCTCAGCGTGAACAAGACCATGAACATGGTGGAGTTTTACTACCCCGAGGAAATCGCTGCCTTCGAGCCCGAATTCATGGAAGCGCAACGCGCCGCCTACATGGAAACCTGCATCGAAGACGACGAAATCGCCGAACGCATGGACGCCGGCCGCAAGGCCCTGTTCGAGCGCGGCACCAGCGAAGTCGGCCCTTACCAAAGCCCGATGGAAGACGGCATGCAGCACTTCCACGAGTGGTACCGCGCCAAGCTGGGCGAACACCTGCAGGGGTAAGCCGCCATCGCCCCAGCCACGCCCCACCGGCCCGTCCGCAGCGTTCAGGCGCTGTGGATGGTGCTGGCATCATTTTTGTTCGCCAGCATGGGGGTGTGCATCAAGTACGCGTCCGAGCATTTCAACACCTTCGAAATCGTCGGCTACCGTGGGCTGATCGGTGTCGTGTTCCTGTTGTTTTTCACCCGGACGCGGGGCGTGTCGCTGCGCACCCAGGTGCCCATGATGCATTTCTGGCGCAGCATGGTGGGGGTGGTGGCGCTGGTCAGCTGGTTCTACGCCATCGGCACGCTGCCGCTGGCCACTTCCATGACGCTGAACTACATGAGCAGCATCTGGATTGCCGCGTTTCTGCTGGGGGGTTCCTTGCTGCTGCAAAAAGGCACCACCGATCTGCGCCACCAAGGCCCCTTGTTCCTCACCGTGCTGACCGGGTTTGCAGGCGTGGCCATGGTGTTGCGCCCCACCTTTGGCAGCGACCAGGTACTGGGCGGCCTGTCCGGGCTGATGTCGGGCCTGGTGTCGGCCCTGGCCTACCTGCAGGTGGCGGCGCTGTCGCGCATCGGCGAGCCCGAAAGCCGCACCGTGTTTTACTTCTCCATCGCAGCCAGCCTGCTGGGGCTGGCCGGCATGGCGGTGGTGGGCGCTTCGGCCTGGACGTGGAACGCCCTGTGGCTGTTGCCCATCGGCCTGCTGGCGGTGTTTGGGCAGTTGTGCATGACGCGCGCCTACGCCAGCGGGGCCACCCTGGTGGTGGCCAACCTGCAATACTTCGGCATTGCGTTCGCGGGCATTTACAGCATTGTGGTGTTCGGTGACGACCTGCCCCTCATCGGCTGGCTGGGCATGGCCCTCATCGTCGCCAGTGGTCTGGCCGCCACCGTGCTGCGCGAACGCGCCGTCCCCAAAATGCCGGCCGAGGAGCACGCATGACCACCCCTGCCACCTACACCACCCTCATCAGCGCCACCGAACTGCAGGCCCTGCCAACCAGCGGCACACCGTTCATGGTGTTTGACTGCAGCTTCGACCTGATGAACCCCGCCACCGGCCCAACCCAGTTCGCCGAAGCCCGCATACCCGGCGCGGTGTACATGCACCTGGACCACGACCTGAGCGACAAATCCGGCCAGGGGCAAGCCGCATCGGGCGGGCGCCACCCCCTGCCCAGCCGCGAAGCGTTCGCACAGCGCCTGCGCGAACGCGGGTTCCAGACCGGCATGCAAGCCGTGGTGTACGAACGCCAGGGTGCCAACTACTGCGGCCGCCTGTGGTGGATGCTGAAGTGGTGCGGCCACGAAGCCGTGGCGGTGCTGAACGGCGGCTTGGCCGCGTGGCAAGCCGCTGGCGGCGCAGTGGCAACGGGTGTGGCTGTGCCTGCCGCCACAAGCGCGCCGGGTAACTTCGCTTTAAGCCCGTCACGGGTGCCGGTGGCTTCGGCGCAAGACGTGCTGCAAGCCTTGGGCAGCGCCCGCCAGAACGTGGTGGACGCCCGTGCCACGCCGCGCTTCAAAGGCGAGGTGGAACCGCTGGACCCGGTGGCGGGCCACATCCCAGGCGCACTGAACCGCCCCTTCACCGAGAACTTTCTGCCCGATGGGCGCTTTCGGCCGGCCCAGGAACTGCGCGCCGCTTTCGACGCGCTGCTGGCCGGCCGCCCCGCCAGCACGGTGGTGCACCAGTGTGGCAGTGGCGTGAGCGCGGTGCCCAACCTGCTGGCCATGGAAGTGGCCGGCCTGGGCCGCACCACCCTCTTCCCCGGCAGTTGGAGCGAGTGGTGCCACACACCCGGGGCGCCCTGCGCCAAGGGCTGATGCCCCACCGGGCCGGCACCCGGTCTCTGGTCAGTGGCTGTGTGCCACGCCGCTGACCAGTGTCACCATCCCGATGCCCACCAGCAGCCACAGCACCTGCGCCACCGTTTCGCGCAGGTTCAGCTTTTTCTGCAACTGCGGAATCAGGTCGGCCAGCGCCACATACACAAAGCTGCTCGACGCGGCCACCAGGAAGTAAGGCAGGTAATCCTCCAGCTGCGTCACCAGGGCATAACCCACCAAGCCCCCCAGCGCCGTCACGGTGCCGGCCAACGACACCTTGATCAGCGCCGCGCGCCGTGTGCCCGACGTTTCGCGCAGCACCACCAAATCGCCCATGTGGTGGGGCACTTCGTGCGCCAGCACCGCCAGCGATGCCACCACGCCCAGGCGAATGTCGGCCATGAAGGCCGAGGCGATCAGAATCCCGTCGCCAAACGCGTGGACGCTGTCGCCCGCCAACACCGACCAGCCCCCGCTGCGCAGCGGTGCGTGGTGGTGATGCGCCGGGCTGTGGGCGTGTGCATGGCTGTGCCCATGGTGGCCATGCTCGTGCGCGCTGCCGTGGTGGTGTTCGTGGCCGTGGTGCCACAGCTCCGCCTTGTCCAGCAGGAAAAAGAACACCAGCCCCACCAGCAGCAGCGAAAACAGCTCATGGGCGCCCGCCGCGCTCTCAAACGCTTCGGGCAACAGGTGCATGAAAGCCGTCGCCAGCAAAGCCCCCGCCGCCAAACTCAGCATGTGTTGGGTGAAGCGGGCCAAAATGCCCAGGCTCAATGCGGCGGCCAGCCACACGCTGCCCACGCCGGCCAGCACGGTGCCCATCAAAATGGCAAACAAGGTCATGTAGGGATCAAATCAAACGCAGGCCCAAGACTGTACCCGATCCCCCCTGCTACCGCTCATCACGCCCGCGCATCGCCCCAACGCAGCGGGAAACGGTCGTCGCCCACGTAAGTGGCATTGCCCAGGCGGTCCACGCAGTAGCTGGGCGACACGATCATGTCTTGGAACAACATGCCCGCGCCAATGCGGGTGTACTCGAACAAAATGCTGCGCTCCACCCGCGAACCGGCGCGCACATGGCTGCCATGGCCCACCCAGGCCGGGCCGATGATGCTGCACCCCGGCTCCAGCTTCACGCTGGAACCCAAATACACCGGCCCCTGCACGTGCACCGTGTTCCAGTCCACCTTGGTGTTCAGGCCCACCCACACGCCGGGCTTCACCTCGGTGCCGGGCATGCGCATTTCGGCAATTTCGCCGCGCAGCACCCGCTGCAACACCGACCAATAGTCGCTCACCCGGCCAATGTCGATCCAGTTGAAAAACCGGTCTTGCGCGTAAAACGGCAGGCCCTGTTCCACCAGCATCGGGAACAGTTCGCTACCAATGTCAAACACCTTGCCCGGGGGAATCAGGTCGATCGCGGCGGGCTCGAAAATGTAAATGCCCGTGCTCGCCAGGGTGGACTTGGCTTCGGCCGGCTTGGGCTTTTCCTGGAAGGACTGCACCTTGCCGTCTTTGTCGGCCACCACAATGCCGTAGTTGCTCACCTGGTCGCGCGGCACGTCCAACGTCACCACGCTGGCCAGAGCGCCTTTGTTCTTGTGCTCAAACAACGCGGCGCCAATGTCCAGGTCAATCAGCGCGTCGCCGCACAGCACCAGCGTGGTTTCGTCAAAAAAACCGCTGTTGTCCTGAATGTGGCGCATGCCCCCGGCCGAGCCGCGTGGGCGCGGAATGATGTCGCCGTGGTCGTACACACCTTCATAGGAGTAGCCAATTTCCACGCCCCAGCGGTGGCCATCGCGGAAGTATTCTTCAATCTTGCGGTGGTTGTACGCCACGTTCACCATGATCTGGGTGATGCCATGGCGCGCCAGGTGCTCGATCAGGTACTCCATCACCGGCTTGCCCAGGATGGGCACCATCGGCTTGGGCAAGTCTTTGGTGAGTGGACGCACGCGGGTGCCTTGCCCCGCCGCCAGAATCATGCCTTTTGCCATGGTGTTTCCTCCCGTTGCCACGCCCCACGCGGGGCCCATTCGGCCAGCATCATACGGGCAAACTTTGGGCGCATTAGTCCGTTATGACCAAGCGTCGGCGTGGGCGTGCGACTCAAAGCCCACCGGAACGGGTGGCGCTCCAGGGCTGCTCGGCCGCTGGCCACTGCTGCGCCAATTCGGACTGGGCGCGGTGCAGGCGTTCGGCCAAAGAATGCATCACCGCCAGCAGCAACTTGTTGCCCAGGCGCGGGGTGGTCAACAAAATGTCGCGGAAGGCCTGGCGGGTCAGCAGCACCACGTCCACCGGCTCCACCGTCACACACGTCAGGCTGCGCGGGGTCTGGTCAATCATCGACATTTCGCCAATGGTGCGCCCCGGCCCCAAAGACGCCAGGCGGTGGGTTTGCCCCGCTTCATCGTTGATCTGCAACTCCACCCGACCCGTCATCAGGATCAACATGAACGACGAATCATCGCCCTCGCGCAGCAACACGCAGTCGCGCGGCGCCGAAAAACACGTCATGTGCGCGCACAGCAAATGGGTGTCGTTCTCGTCCAGCGCTTCCAGCAAGGGCGTGCGGCTCAGGATGACGTGAATGTCGTCGGCAAACTGCAACGCCGAACCCAAGCATTCGCAGGCTTCAGGCAACAAGTGGTGGGGGCTGACGTCCATATTTTCAAATGTTACAAAATGTCCCCGCCCCTGGGAATGGCCCATTCAGACAAGCGCTCCGAGCTTGTCAGCGGACTCTGGTAGTATCAAAAAGCTGTCACGCACACACACAAGGTCTCATGTCGTACCCTGCCGATTTGACGTTTTCAGAAATCGTCAAAACGCTGAAAATCATCCAAGAGTCTTTAAAGATTCGCAGCCATTATCAGCTATTCAACTGGTTGCAAACCGATGTTCAGCAATTCATCCCTCACGAGCTGGTGATCGCGGCCTGGGGCGACTTTTCCATGGGCCTGGTGTGTTACGACGTGGTCTCACCATTGCCGGGCCTGCGCACCGAATCGTTTGACGACCGAGCCATCCAGCCCTTCTTTGTCGGCCTGTTCCAGCGCTGGATGCACTGCGACCACGCGCCCTATTCCATGACGTCTGAGCAGGGCTTCGAGCTGAACGCGCTGCGCGACTCCGCAGCCACCGCCATCATGAGCGACATGCCGGCGGCGTTGGTGCATGGCATCAAAGACGAGCGCGGCCGGCACGATTGCCTGTACCTGTTCATGGGCCACAACACGCTGGGTGAAGAGCGCGCGCGCGAAACCTTGCGTTATTTGCTGCCATACATCGACACGGCGTTCCGCCAAGTGTCGCACCTGCCCGACCAGTACCTGGTACCCGAGCCGCAACGCCCACCCGAACCGGCGCCCAACTCACCGGTCAGCCCCAGCCCTGCCGAGACGGGCTTGAGCGCGCGCGAGCTGGACATCATGGAGTGGATACGCAAGGGCAAAACCAACCAGGAAATTGGCCTCATCCTGGACATCAGCGCCTTCACGGTGAAAAACCACGTGCAGCGCATCTTCAAGAAGCTCGACGTGGTCAACCGCGCTCAGGCGGTCGCCAAGATCGAAGGGTTGCGCAGCGGCGTGCGTTAACTTTTTGTTGCAAAAGTTTGCCAACGCCACGCGTCTGCGCACATTTGTTCCAGCGGGCGGGTGGCGCGCCAGCCCAGCAACTGTTCCGCCAGGGTGGGGTCGGCCCAGTACTGGGCCACGTCGCCGGGGCGGCGAGGGCCCACCTGGTATGGCACCGGGCGGCCGCTGGCTTGTTCAAAGGCGCGCACCATGTCCAGCACCGAAGCGCCCTGCCCTGTGCCCAGGTTCACCGTCAGCAAGCCAGGGTGCTGCTGCAGGTGGCGCAAAGCGGCCAAATGGCCTTCGGCCAGGTCCATCACGTGGATGTAGTCCCGCACGCCGGTGCCGTCAGGCGTGGGGTAGTCGTTACCCCACACGTTCAGGTAAGGCCGCTGGCCAGTGGCCACCTGGGCCACATACGGCATCAGGTTGTTGGGCACGCCCTGCGGGTCTTCGCCAATCAGGCCGCTTTCGTGGGCGCCCACTGGGTTGAAGTAGCGCAAGCGCGCCACACGCCAAAAATCGGGCTCGCTGGCCACGGCATCGGCCAGCACCTGCTCGGTCATCAGCTTGCTCCAGCCATAGGGGTTGGTGGCTGACAGCGGAAAATCCTCGCGGTAAGGCACCACCGGCTGGTTGCCGTACACCGTGGCCGACGAAGAAAACACCACCGTGCCCACCCCCGCCGCGCGCATGGCCTGCAACAGCACCAAGGTGCCGGCCACGTTGTTCTGGTAGTAGCGCAGGGGCTGCACTACCGATTCGCCCACCGCCTTGAAGGCCGCGAAGTGGATCACGGCCGTCACGCCGTACTGCTCCAGCACACGCGTCACGGTGGGCAAGTCGGCCACGTCGGCCTCCACACAGCGCGGGCGCTCACCAGTGATGCGCGCCATGCGCTCCAGCACCTCGGGGCGAGCATTGCTGAAGTCGTCCAGCAGCACGTACGGCACACCGGCCTGGGCCAGAGCCACGGCGGTGTGCGAGCCTATAAAGCCCGCACCACCTGTCACCAAGACACAACCTTTATTTGTCATTCCCAGTCACTCCCTCATTCAATTTCGTACGCTCGCGCAACGCGCTCGACCAACGTGCTCACGCTCACATTGCCCAACTGCAAGACTTTGGGATCAATGCCCTGTTCACCCGCCAAAGCCACCAAGAAGCGCTTCATGTCATCTGCAATCTGCCCGTTCAGCGCAATGCGGGTGGCCGGCGTCAGCAACTGGGAAAGCCGCAGCACGTCATTCAAGTGCTTGCGCACATCCCTTGCATCTACCTGGGCACCTTGCGCCTTGCGCTCCGACAACTCAAGCCACGCAATCGCCTTGAGTGGAATCAGTCGATCTTCACCCACCCAACGCAAACCATCGACCTGCCTGCACCCTCCCATGATGAAGGTGTAGTAGGCCTCATTGAGCAAGATGGCAGACAGGCTGGAAATCGATTCGTCCAGCGGGATCGGCGTCAACTGGCTACCCGCAGCCGGTGTCAACCCCTGTGGAGCCTTTGCAAACAACTCGATCATTGCCGGGAAACGGTCATCGGCTGGCTTTTGGAATCGGTAAAAGACCGGCTTTCCACCGTCACTCGCCTGCCGAATTACATAACCACCAGCCTCAACAAACTGCCAGAAAACAGCACCAAAGGCTGGCGTCAAAGCCTCCACATGCAAGACGATGTCCAGATCCTTCGTGGCTCGGAACGGCAGGCCCGCCTCTTCCATGGCCAAGCTTGCAGCTGTACCACCAATCAACACGTACTGGTCGGCGAAAGTCGCAAACCATTGCCGAAAAACATCCAACCCCCTCACCATGGGAACGTCGCTTTCAGCTCATCCAACGCCTGCTGCACCCGCTCATCTGCATGGTCGCGCAAGCTCAACATCAAAGACAACGGGTCCACCACATCGGGCGGCCCACCCAAAGCCGGGCTGTAACTCCACAACTGCAATTCATGCCCCCCGTCCACAGGCTCGGGCAACGCCAGCGCACCCGCCGCTGCTGCCGCCCGCCACTCAGCAGCCGGCACGGCAAACACCGGCCACGGTGAATCAGCCAACATTGAGCAACGCGCCAACGCACTCAACCCCGCCATACGGCGCACGTACGTTGCACCGGCGCCTTCTGGCCCCAGCCAAACGCAGCGCTTCACGGGCGTGCTCAATACTTGCTGGGCTTGCGCCCACACCTCTGCTGGCGCCGAAGCCATCCGCAACCAACGGGTTCGGCCTTGGGTGTAGCTGGTCGCCAGCCCTGCTGCGGTCAGCTCCTGCGCCGCACGCGACTGTGTCATGGGCGTGTAGCCCAAACGAGCCCCCACCACAGCCGGACACCATGCTTCTTGCCAAGGCTGCTGCAGCAAAGCCGCAATCAACATGGCCTGGGCCGATGGGCTCAACGCTGCATCCGCCGCCCGCGCGCGCTGCCGAAAATACTCGCGCAAATCCAGGCCCAAGTCTGGCAAGTACAACTGGTTGCCAGGCACGATGAAGGGCACCTTCTGCTGAATCAAGCGCCGGCGCTCGTGCGACGCCAGCGCACCCACCACGTACACCACCGGCTGCCCCGCCAAAGCCGCCAGACGGGCCAGCCCATGACGCGCTTCGCTCAGCGAACGGCTGACGGGTGCTTTGTCCAGGGCCAACACAACCCGTTGCCCCAACAACACCACCTCACCCAACTCGAAGGCATCGCGCAGGTGGTAAGGCAATTCATCGGCACGCGCCCACGGCGCCATTCTGGGCACGTCAATGCCCAGAACGTCTTTGATGTGGCTCAGAGCCTGAGATGCAAGGGCTGACAATGGCGCCTCAAAATAACACAACTACCACACGATAACACAAACGATGTTATCGTGCAGTTTTACCGTTAAAACAGATTAAAGTGGCGCTGCGTTCAATCTGCCCACTCCTCTACCGCCAATCCGGGCACCCGGTGAAACTCCCGGGCGTTGTTCGTGACCAAGGCACAGTCTTCGGCCAAGGCATGGGCGGCAATCAGCATGTCCATGCCACCTATGGGTTGGCCCACCCTTTGCAAGTCGGCGCGCAAACGGGCGTAATGGTGCGTGGCCTCCACAGGCCACGGCTTGATGGTGAAACCCGCCAACCACCCCTCTACAGCAGCACTGAAGCGAGGCGAGCCCAGCTTACTGGCACCAAAACGCAACTCCGCCGCCACGATGGCCGAAAGCCATACCTGCGAAGGGTGTAGGCGTGCAAAACGCTCCAACATGCTGGCGGGGTGGCGCCGCAAGATGTAGCTGCAAATATTCGTGTCCAGCGTTCGTATCACAGGCGCGGCCTCTCTCAATCCCAGTCCCGCTCTTGCGGAGGCAGATCATCTCGGTCGGCTAAAAAGTCGTCTGGCAGCGGTGGCGTGGCGGCATAAAAGGCCTGCAGCCATGCGCCCAGGTTTTCGGGCTCTGTGACGGGCTGCACCCACAGCGCAGAACCTACCTGCTCTATGCGCACCTCTTTAGACCGCATTTGCAAACGCGCCGGCAACCGAATGGCCTGGCTGCGCCCGCTCATGAACACTTTGGCTGTTATGGACATGGCAACACCCCATCATGAATATGACAACGTCATATTACAACAAGGCGTGCCTGTGTATCACGCATCCCCACCAAACAAATCGCGGGTGTACACCTTGTCCACCACGTCTTGCAGCTCGTCGGTCAGGCGGTTGGCAATGATGATGTCGGCTTCCTGCTTGAAGGCGGCCAAATCGTTCACCACGCGGGAGCGGTAAAACTCCGACTCATCCAGCACGGGCTCGTACACAATCATCTCAATGCCCTTGGCCTTGATGCGCTTCATGATGCCCTGAATGCTGCTGGCGCGGAAGTTGTCGCTGCCCGCCTTCATGATCAACCGGTACACGCCCACCACCTTGGGGTTGCGGCGCACCACATCGGCGGCCACAAAGTCTTTGCGGGTGGTGTTGGCTTCCACAATCGCGTTGATCAGGTTCTGCGGCACGTCTTTGTAGTTGGCCAGCAGCTGCTTGGTGTCTTTGGGCAGGCAGTAGCCGCCGTAGCCAAAGCTGGGGTTGTTGTAGTGGCGGCCAATGCGCGGGTCCAGGCACACGCCTTCAATGATCTGCCGCGTGTCCAGCCCATGGGTGGCCGCGTAGGTGTCCAACTCGTTGAAGTAGGCCACCCGCATGGCCAGGTAGGTGTTGGCAAACAGCTTGATGGCTTCGGCCTCGGTGCTGTCGCACAGCAAAATGGGCGCGTCGGGCTTGTGGCTGGCCTGGCGCAGCGTGTCGGCAAAGCGCTGGGCGCGTTCGCTGCGTTCGCCCACCACAATGCGGCTGGGGTACAGGTTGTCGTGCAGGGCCTTGCCCTCGCGCAAAAACTCCGGCGAAAACACCAGGTTCTGGGTGTTCAGGTAGGCGCTCAACTTGGCGGTAAAGCCCACCGGCACGGTGGACTTGATGACGATCAGCGCCTGCGGGTTCAGGTCCACCACATCGGCCACCACCGCTTCCACCGAACGGGTGTTGAAGTAGTTGGTTTCGGGGTCGTAGTCGGTGGGGGTGGCCACAATCACCACATCGGCGCCACGGTACGCCAACGCTTTGTCCAGCGTGGCCACCAAGTTCAGCGGCTCGTGGGCCAAGGCGTGTTCAATGTCGGCATCCACAATGGGCGAGCGCCCGTTCTGCAGCATGGCCACCTTGTCGGCCGAAATGTCCAGCGCCATCACTTCGTGATGGCGGGCCAGCAATACCGCGTTTGACAGGCCTACGTAGCCTGTGCCGGCAATGGCGATTTTCATATCCTCAACCTCCAACAATTTTTGTCAACGAATGGTCAGTTACGCCCAATGCATGCCAACCGCAGCCGGGCAAATCGGGCTTTGAACCCAACAAGGCGGCCACCTGAGCAAGCCATTGAGACGATGGCCCAATTTGACGCAGCAAATAGCCCAGCACCGCCACCAAACCAAACAAGCGGCTGCGCGCGTTGTCGTCCAGCGCCAGTGCGTCAAAAAAAGGCTCTGCCAGCACAGGCACGGGCTTGCCCAAAGACTGGTTCCAGATTCGGGTGTGATGCGCACAACGGTTGCGCAGCGTATTGAGCTCCTGCAGCCAGTTGCGCAACACCTTGGCGTTGCTCACACCCAGCCGCTCACACACCTTGTTTTGCCACCGCCCCTTGAGCAACTCGAAGTACTTGGACACCGTGCCAAAGTCCCAGGCCTCTACAGCCACCCATATGGGTATAGCGCGGCCCTTGTGCCGGTGCGAAACCACATGATCCTCCTGGCAGCGGCTCAACTGATCCTGCTGCCGCCGGGTCCACTCCGCCCATGCGTTGCGGCACTTGCCTTGCCTGTCGATGTAGTCGCGCGCTTGCTCAGGCCGAATAAAACCCACATCCTCGTAGGCCAAGGGGTTGTGATAGCCCAGCTCGTGAGCCAGGGCCGTGCGCACGTAAATCTCCACCCGCTCCAGCGCGTCCAGCATCAGCAAACGCAAACGCTTGTCAAACAGGTAAAGCTCAAACACTTTGTCGAACGATGTGCCGGCCAGCATCGTTTCAGCCCGCACGGGCTTGCCAGTTTGCGCAGAGACGGCCACCCGCCCGTCGTCGCCAATGAGGTATTGCCGACAAGGGAACCAAAAACCACTAAGCCGGTAGTAACCCACCTGGGCCAACTTGCGTTCAGTGCGGGCAGGGTCGGCGATTTGCATGCCGCGCGAATGCATGAGCTGCACCAGCTCCGGCAACGACTTGTGCGGCTTGGGTGGCTGCAGGGCAGGCATGGTCAACACGCCTTGCGCCCATGAAAAGGCCCAGACGTATTGCCGGACAAGCCAACAACAGAGGACTGGGCGCGATTGCTGCAAATTATTGCACAAAAGCGCACCGCAGTGCAGCTGCGAACGGCTGGCATGGTCATGTTGTCCTCCCTGTTTTTCTTCAACTCAAATAGGCGGCGGCTCAACGCCGCCCGTAGGTATCTTCCAACCGCACAATGTCGTCCTCCCCTAAGTAGCTGCCGGACTGCACTTCAATCATCTCCAGCTCCAGCTTGCCGGGGTTGTGCAGGCGGTGCACCGCCCCAATGGGGATGTAGGTGCTCTGGTTTTCTGACAGCAAGAACACCTTGTCGCCGTTGGTCACTTCGGCGGTGCCTTGCACCACGATCCAGTGCTCGGCGCGGTGGTGGTGCATTTGCAGGCTCAGGCTGGCGCCGGGTTTCACGCCAATGCGCTTGACCTGGAAGCGTTCGCCCAGGTCGATGCTGTCGTACCAGCCCCAGGGCCGGGCCACGCGGCGGTGCAGCGTGGCTTGCGGCAGTTGGGCTTGTTCCAAGTGGGCCACCACGTCTTTCACTTGCTCGGCATGGTCGCGGTTGGCCACCAGCAGGGCGTCGGGTGTGTCGATGATGAGCAGGTCTTGCGTGCCCAGCGCCACCACGGTGCGATCGGGCGCGTGGATGAAGGTGTTGCGGGCCTGCAGCGCATGGCCTTGGCCTGCGATGCGGTTGCCTTGCTCGTCGTCGGGGGTGAGGTCGGCCACGGCGTTCCAGCTGCCCACGTCGCTCCATTGGCCCACAAAGGGCACCACGGCCACGTCTGCATGGTGTTCCATGACGGCGTAGTCAATGCTTTGCGAGCGGCAGGCCAGGAAGGCTTCTTTGGCCGGGCGCACAAAGTGCAAACCGTTGCCCGGCGGTGTTTCTGTTACTGAACCGGCCATGGCGGCTTGACAGCTGGCCAGAATGTCGCCCGCGTGGGTGCCCAGTGCGGCCAGCAGCACGCTGGCACGGGCCAGAAAGATGCCGGCGTTCCACAACACGTTGCCTAGCAGCAGCAGGGCTTGCGCGGCAGCGGCCTGTGGCTTTTCAATGAAGCGGGCCACGGTGCGGCTGCCATCGGTGCGGGCAGCGCCTTGCTCGATGTAGCCATAAGCCGTGCTGGGGAAGCTGGGCAGCACGCCAAACGTGACGATGGCGCCCGCTTCGGCAGCTGGCACGCCTTGTTGCACCATGGCAGCAAAGGCAACTGCGTCAGGAATGTGGTGGTCTGCCGGGCAAAACAGCAGCAGTGGGTCAACCCCTTGTGCGGCCTTGGCGCTGGCATGGATGGCGGCCAGGGCCATGGCAGCGGCGGTGTTGCGGCCTGCAGGCTCCAGCAGCAGGTCGCCACCTAAACCAGCGGCCTTCAGGTCGTCGGCCACCAGAAAGCGGTGGTCTTCGGCGGCCACGCACAGCGGGGCGCTGCCCAGCAGTGCCAAGCGCTCGGCGGTCAGGCGCAGCAGGCTTTTGTTGCCGATCAGCGGCACAAACTGCTTGGGGTAGCTCTTGCGGCTGAGCGGCCACAGGCGGGTGCCAGAGCCGCCACAGAGGATGACGGGAATCAAAGATAAAGATACCAAGCTCATCGGTCGCTTCCAAAATAACGATATTTGAGACAACGCATGAATTTCAGGCGCATGCGAGTGAATGACAATTTAACGAGATAGATCGATAAACTCGCGCAACCTATCAGTAAACTCCGTGCCAGCAAACTGGCTGATTCCGTCGCCACTCTTTAGGCTGCTTCTTCTTGAAAGGATGGACGAAACATCATCGACACTGTCAGCAACAAAAATACCAGGCTTACCCCCTAGCCACCTAGCAGTAGCCAGTTGATGCTCATTCCTATGCTCACCCAATGAGGCCATACGCGGCATAATCAAGATAGGCTTTCGATACCGGAGTGCCGTCAAAATAGACCCCATACCGGCATGGGAAACAATCAAACTAGATTCTTGAAAAAGAAGATTTGCGCGGTCAGGCGGTACGAAATCAGCGAACTCACATGCAGCAGGCTTGTACTTCCCTGGACCAACCTGTGCAAAAACACGTTCAGCAGGATTTATCTGAGCCCACGCATCGACAGCGGAGATCAGCCGATCAAAAGGCAACTGCGTTCCAACAGTAACAAATATCACAGCACAGCCCCCCAAAATTGTGGCCCTGACGGCTTTGCAAGATGCTCCCATTGTGTAAGCCATAGATGAGCAAAACGACCAGCCTGCCTGCCAGAAGATGAAAGCTCCTCGGAATTGGCAATGCTATCAATCCAAATGGTCTTTGAGCCAATCAAGCGACCAAACACAATGGCAGCGAACCCTGGCGCAGCGCCTGTGGTGACGATCACATCTGGCCGCTCACGAATAAGCAGCCATAACATCTCGGCAAACATACGCAGCAAACGCAACTTCTCGGTCATATTAGCATCTGTCACCACAAGTAAACGTCGATCCACTTCTTTTGCATACGCTGCGTTCGTGCTCACATAAGTGACCTCATGGTGTGAATAAGCTGGACGCAACCGCAGTAGTTGCACCCAATGACCGCCTCCGGAAGCAACTGCAAGCAATTTCATTCTTCTATCCATCATTAAACTCACAAGGGTTGTAACTGAAATTTAATCTTAGTAGTATGTACCGGTGTCGTTTCAACATAAATTCCTTGTCTTGAACCGTTCCGAATGGAACTCGGCGTTCTTCCAAAAAAAGCCTGCTTTAGATCAGCACCGGACACCATGATCAAGAAACGTCGATTACCACAGTTCAACTCAAACTGGGCAGAAGGCATCAAATTAAAATGCTGAACCTGTTGCCAGTGGCGAAATCCACCCTTATCCCCGATCGTGGCAGAATTAACAAGCTCCATACCCGTACGGGGCAATGCTTGGCAATCTGTATTAAACACCACTCCCATAGGCAACTTGCTGGAATTCCTCTGAAAACTAATTTCATCTGAAAATATAGGGCCAGCCATAAATGAGCGAGTAACTGAAACTCCTGGCTGATAGTTTCTCATTGAAACAACTGCAGTTGCTAGCTCACCATCAAAAGCATTAATCTCACCTATTGCTGGCCATGGCATTTGCCCGTCTCGATCTATCAACGGAACCGAATGAGCCTGTGCACGCCTGAAGAACTGGGTATGTAAATTCGACCCATAGCCAACTGTTCCTTGATCACGGAATAGCCAGACGCCATCAAACTGAAGGTCGTAGCCCAAGGCATCTTGGTGCGCGTGACTTTTCGATCCCTGACCATACCGAATTAGTGCTTGCCATCGATTACTAAAAAGCTGCACTGAAAATAAGCCCTCTAACACTCGGCTGTTAACGTCTGGCAATACCAATGGAGCAACGGCAGGCGGCTCATCCAAAAGCGCATCCCAGCCAGATTTCGCTGATGGATCTGCTAAACCAACATATGTTGGCAAAACACGCCATAACGATGCCCACAGCCTAAAATTAGGTGCTCTGCGGAAACCAATGGTGTCATGGACCATCGGGAGTTCACCATCAGCGAACCGCACCTGTAAAGGTGAAAACATAAGTTTCCGAGCTGTCTGGCCTATCTCAGAAAAGAGTACTATCTCGTCCGCTGAAAGTTTGTCACGTCGGATCCCAGCAGCATATAGCCACTCACCCAGTGCCCTCACGACGTAATCTTGGTAGTGAAAAGTACCTTCTAACCAGAAACCATCGGACGACACGCCACCGGCCAGCAGGGACTTCAATCCATATGCATCAAGCAATGAGGCGTACCGCTCCGAAACGAAGTCAAATTCCAGCGCAATACCAAAACGAGCAGCGGCCAACCATACAGAAATATTGTGAACACCCTTACCAGACCTACCAAGGCTCTGCATCATTGGCTGGAACAACCCGGTACGCCAGCGCTCCACATCATTTGGAGTAACTGACCCTCGAACCAAGCGGACTGCCTCAATCAGCGGGAATGAATAGACAGCTTCGTCTAGCGCCTGAGAGAAGAGCCGCGCTTCGCCGTTCCACATTTGTGGGGTTAGCTTTGTGTAGTGCAAGGCATAGGCGTCCAGTTGGACCTTTGCCCAATGGAGAAAGCGCGCCTCACCGGTCAGGCGGTAGAGACGTGCTGCTTCCAGCACCTGCGCAATGTTGTGCACACGAACGTGCGCAAGCCACGCGGCATATAACTTTGGGTGAAGTGAGGTTACCGGAGCCTGGCTTTGTGGATGCCAGGGCAAAAAACGTCCGGTGTGCGGATCGACGTAGTCATGCATCCAGCCAACACTCAGGTTGTGGCGCTCCAAGTCGGACTTTGCCCACGCATCAAAAGCCAAAACACGTGACGCGAGCCACTCCTTGTGCGGCGCAAGCCTGACCTTGCTACTTGCTGATACCCAGTCCTCGCTCGGATAGCGAACGATGTCGGACGCCATACCAACGCACGCGCTACTCAACAGTGAACAACAAAGCAGAAGCCGCAAATAGGAACGGAGAATAAAGCGCATGACTCGTCAGGGATTCACGCCGACGGAACCAAAGGCGCCACGTTCTTCTGTGCGAGCGCAAGCACCTCCGGCAGTTTATGTTCAACTTGTGCCTTCAATTGCTGTTGCGCGTCGATTGCTCGGATCACAAACGCTGAAAGAGCGCCCTCCCCCGCCAACTGCGCAGGTGAAATCAGGAACTCGTCGGACAAACCAAAGTGCTGAAACAGCCCTTGGAACTTACCTTGATATGTCATGGCGGCGACAGGCGTGCCCATTCCTAGACTGGCAATTGCCAAATGCATCCGACCAGTGATAACAAGATCAACCTCACCAGCAATTGCCTTCAACTCAGCGGCATGACACTTATCCTTAACAGAATATAAATATTGAGAGCAATCAGCCATATTACGCTTGATATCGTTTAGCACCTCAACATCGCCAATTCCGACACCACGGTAGTCATGAGGAATAAACAAGATCGAAACATGTCTACCGTTTATTGCAGCACGCAGCGCCTTTACACAACAATCAATTAGATTAGCAATCGCTTCAGGACTGGCATTTTTAATCAGCATAGGATGTGTATTAAAACCAAGCACGAAGCGGCCGTCCGCCCGTTGCTCACGACACCAATTCGAGACCTCACGAACAGGATTAGTATCTTTGCGTGCCTTGAGCAAAAATGCAACATCCGCAACAAGTTCCGCGCGACCCGCTTGTCCAACAAAGGCATCAAAGCGATGCTGAGAGATAGCATCCCGAGTAAATACCCTCAATGATGGTGACAAGGTACTCAAGACAGTACGCAATTTAATGCTGGGATTTTCATTAAATGAAAATCCTGAAATCAAAGCAACCCGACCCATCCTTGCTGCCAAATTTATTGCAACCCAATATCTAATAGCAGACAGAGGAGAGTAGTGTCCATCCAAGGTATCAGCACCAATAACGACCACCTTATCATATTGCTGCAAGATACGAGCCAAACACTCCAAAGACCAAGGCATCGACCAAGGGCCTTCTCGAACGATACCCAACGATGAAAGTGAATCAGGAAGATCAGGGTAATTACTCACCAAACCGATTTTAACCGACAGATCACTCGAGCGAATAAAATCAACAATTGAAACAATCATTGCCTCATCGCCTTTGGCACCAATAAGATGATTCGGATCAGAGGGCAATACAAGAACTGAGCCCAAATTGCTCGGAGCAGTTGGCCGAAGTCTACTTAACAGTAGCCGATACTCATTAAGAACTTGCGGAAATCGCAAAAATTCTCGTGCAGCAGTTTTAATTCGGCCCAACAAAACGTTCAAAGCAGTCATTACAAGCCCTCGCCTTTCTTCAACTTGACAAGATTACCAACAAGCCCAACAACCCGACGACGCGCGGTGAGCAACAAAGAAAACACATAGACAACAAGACCCAGGAAAGCCAATAAAAGCAATGTAAACCATGAAGCCGCTACTGAGTGCACATATTCTCGGGAAAAATCAATAATAAAGTAGACAAAGATCGAAGCAACCAAAAAAGGCCAAAGCTCACGCAAAAGAACACCAACCCTTAAATCAATCGCCCTGATTCCAAAGTAAAAACTGACAGGCGCAACAAACAAATTGAAAAACAGAAATAAGTACGCAACCCCATCAACTCCACTACCAAACCCAAAATACAGGGCAGCCAGTGCGGCCAACAACTTACAAAGGGAAATAACAAACACCCTTCCGGTTTTACCAGTTGCACTCAGGACCGCACCATTCATATATTGCACAGACAGAACGGCAGAGAGAAGTGCAACGGCCCAAAGAATCTCACCACTTTGAACCCACTGAGGACCAAAGACCGTTTCGCAAATCTCATGAGACAACGCAGAAAGGATAACAAATGCAGGAACTGCGACCATCGAGGAAAGCAGGACACCATTGAGGTAAGCTGACTGTAGCTTTTCCGTACTGGATGAAACTCGCGACAATGCAGAATGAGCAACATCGAGGACTACACTCGAAAGCATTTGCATTGCAATTTGAGTAATTCGTGAGCCAACAGAGTACACCCCCAAAGCTACTGACCCAAGCAAAGCACCCAGCCCTAGTTCAAAAAATCGGGTAGAGCCAGCATCGAGAATTCTCGAACCAGCAAGCTTTGAGCTGTACGGGAGCAAGGCTTTCAACCCGTGCAAATCAAATTTTAGTGTTGGAACCCAAACAGGCCTTATCCATAGCATCACCAGATTAACGAAAGCCATGAGCACAAATTGCGCGACAAGCGCCCAATGCCCGTATCCCGAAAGAGCCAGCGCAATACCAACAGCACCACTGGCAAAGGTGGCCACAAGGCTTCGTGCGGCCAGCCAACGGTACTGGAAATTTCGTCGGCAGAGCGCAAGTTGGCAGTAACCCAATGCATTGAAAACAACCGCAACGGATGACACCACCAAAGGGGTTGCGAGCTGCTCGGCACCGAACAGGGTGGAAATCGGTTCCGCGGTGAAAAAAATCACACCGCAAATGCCACAGGCCAGCGAAAGATTCAGCAGGAAAACCGAATTGATCAGTGCCTGATTAACGCTCTCGCGCTGCACCAATGCATCGCCCATTCCTAGATCGGTAAAAATTTCAAAAAACATCATGACAGCCCAAAGCGACGCAAAGATGCCGAAGTCCTCCGGGCTAAGAAGTCTTGCGAGAACCAGGAAAACAACCAGCCCACCAAGGCGGTTGCCCCATACTCTGACTACCGACCACAGAATACTGCTGAAAACGCGACGTGCATTGACTTCGCTCATGCGACCACCTTCGCGGGTGAAGGCTTCACTGGAGAGTTCGACAGGCCTTGTAACCAAGTCTGCAAGCGTGTAGCAAACACCTCTGGTGAAAATTGGCGTACGTAGCGCAGCGCTTTGTCCGACTGCTCGTGGCAGTACCAGGGGTTAGACAGCCAACGACCGAGCACATGGGCGAACGCTACCTCGCTAGTGGCCACTTCAATCGGACTGTCTGACGAGGAAGGGAAACCCGACGCGCCAGCGGGTGTTGTGACACATCCCAATCCATACGAGAAGTAGTCAAGCATTTTGATCTTAAGCCCGCTCCCGGCTCTAATTGGATTGATACCAAACATGGCCTTGGAGGCAACCGCAGAGAAATCATCAACGCGCCCATGAAAACAAACACCAGGCGCCGTTCGCTCGAAGGCATCGCAAACGCTCCCCACAACATCTAGACGCGCGGCAGGGTTGGCTGCGATTACTTGCGGCCAAATCTGATCCAGAAACCAGCGCAGACCATCGACGTTCATCTGGCCACGACTACCGACATACAAGATTCTCTGTGATGTGTTGTTGTGAGATGAGTAGACCTTTGGCGCGATAGGCGAAGGTAGTGCCAGAACAGCCTTCGTAGGCTGCATAGCCCTGTAAATTTCGGCTTCCTCTTCCGTAATGGCGACAAGGCCGTCGAACTGGCTCAGCGCGCTTGACTCTTCTTCCTCAGTCACGAGAGGTACGGCAAAAAGGCCAGTTTCCGCCAATGCCTTACAGCGACGATGAAATACATCATGACCAACCAACACCCGCGTGCCTTGTGCACCGAGAGCCGAGAGTATTGAATGCCGGAAAACAGTGTCGATCAGGACATAGTCAAAAACCATTCCTTCGATGAAACCAACCGACTTCGCTGCGGTCTTGCGACTCAACCAATGACCGATATGTACCGTGCGACCGCGCACCACGTTCTTGCGCAACTTCGCCAAGGGCGAGGCACGAAACAACCATTTTGCTAACGCTGTAGCTTTTGCAAAATACCGATCATCATCCAGAGCGATCGCAGCAGGAACAACACATTTGACACGCTCTACCCCGATATCTTTACGCACCCGAAAAAAAGGGGATGCAAACCGATTACCGGTTATCAGCAGTGTTACGTCGTATCCTGCGGACACAAGTGCTGTGACAAACGCATTGTTATAGGTCGATTGCCCAGTAGAGTGCAATGCGGGCAAATCATCCAATACAAACAGGGCGCGTGGCATTATGAATCACAAAAAATGGAATTGAATAAAAATAAACCTACAATCCGGAATCTTAACTTCCAGCCTCTGATACCAAGACGCGCTTTTCACCAAACCCACCGAGCCCTACCCTCATACTTCTAAAATACTGTGAAATGGTCATTTCGCGCCGGATCACAAAATAAAAGCCCACAAGCATCTTCCGAAGAAGTTGCACCAAAAGCCCAAAGCTCGACGGGGCGCTTCTCGCGATGGCAAACAAACTACCTACATAGTATTTGGCACGAAATTGAGCAGTCCAGTCGCGGTGACCAACAAGCTTCTCAGTAGAAATGGAGACATCCCCATCCCGCAATACATATGCACGAAGTGCATAGTCAAGATCTTCGCCTCCGTTTATTTTTGCACCGACACCCAAACGTTCGTCGAAAAACCCTGTTTTAAGTGCAAGCGAGGCGCGAATAAATATTGTATTGGATGATGCAGTTCTCAAATACAATGCCAAATATGAGTTCAGGTTACGACCAAAAAGAGCCTCTTGATTTTTACTAAATAAATCAACAGGATCAGATCCATATCTACACACAAATAAATTCAAATTCTGAGCACCCGAAAACTGCTTAACCAACCACGAAAGTAATCCAGGAGGGTACCAAGCATCATCATCTGGAAAAGCGAAAATATCATCGTCACCGAAATCATTAAATTTTGCGTATGCTTGCTTTAACAAGATATTACGAGCACCTGAAAGCGACACCAAGTCTTCAATCATCAAAAAATAACAATCTGGCCGCTCATATTCAAGAAGATCATCAGGCAAAGCATTACAGCCTTGTATTAATATAAAATGCCGCACGGTCAACATAGGATCCGTCTTAATTGAATCATTGATACTAGAAAGCAATTTTTTCAAGTCAGAGACACGCCCCCCCCGGATGTTGCATGTAGTAAATAGATTAACTCTCATTTTTTCTTCCTTTTCACCCATTGACGATAATTTCAAAAGCAACTAATCAAGATTGTTTTCAGCCGCAGTCCGTCTTTGAACGGAATCGGCATCTGGCAAACGCCCATACCTACCTACGTTAATGGATGATCTAATCACTACGGCGGGATTTCCAGCTACGATTGATTTCGGCGGAACATCTTTAGTTACAACAGATCCTGCACCAACTATTGAACCAGCTCCGATCCTTACTCCTGGCAGCAAAATACTTCTTGCTCCAATAAAGCAGTTATCTTCAATAACGGTATGCAGCCTTACGCCGCGTGTTAAGTCATGCGTCAATACAGCTACATCAAATGCAACATACGAATAACTTCCAACGTGTACCCCACGAGGATTCGTTTTATCGAATTTTGCAGATAGGCTGAATTTACACGTTGGTGATAAATCCATACCAAACAGCTTAACGTAGAACAGACGAAAAGCTTCCTGCAATACATTACGAACAATGTTAAGCTTAGCCATTCTGAAGCCCATGATTCAGCCCTCTGAGTTTATCTCTACAGCCTCAACGGCATTAATACCTAATGTGTGAGCAAGAATACCTAATAGCGAATAACTAATCAACAAAACATTATCACTATAAGCATAAAGAAAGAATGTGCCAAATACGACAATCGAAAGAATTAGACTTCGGGATGTATATCTTTCAATAGATCCAAATAAAACAAACAACAAACCAATAAAAAACACCGAGACTCCAAGGTAGCCCAACTCAGCTACCAACCGAATGTATTCATTATGAGTGGCAGCAGTACCCGTTATTTTCATAACCCAAAACGGTATTAGATCTGCATGCATTCCAAAACCAACACCCAATATTGGATATATCTCCAACCATTCCATAACTGAATTCCATAGCAAATCACGACCACTGCTTGAAGATGACTCAAATCTATGGAGTAAACCCTCCCCAAAAAGAATCAAAATCAAAAACAAAGAAATCGAAAAAAACGCAATCACGCCGACTTTCCCAATAGCACTCCTGAATGAATATAGGATTATTGATAAGGAAGCAACAACCGCCATCAGTGAAGGCATCCTAGTTCCGGACATGATACAAATAACCAAGCATGAGATTAAAATTGTCATGTAGATATTTTTTTTTGTTAACAAATACATATATGCTGCAGCTATAGATGAACCATAACCTGCTGCAGCCAGAAACGCTGGCATTGCAGCACCGCCCAACCTATTAGCGCCTGTATGATCTCTCATAAATAACGGAAAATCAAAAATCAAGTTCATTAACAGACCATATGCCAACATCAACGGAGCGATCGCTGATATTGTTTTCAACATAAAAATGGCTTTGTCATGAATTGACCTATAGCAAAAGAAGATGAGCAGAGATAATTGCGCTGCAAGTGCCATAAAAACTCTTCCCCATGTAAAATTATGATATTCAACATATAGTGCGGACAAGAAAACAGCCGCAATCATCAATAATACACCCACAACCGGCGCGAGCCTCATTCTGCACGATGCAGCGAAAAATATTGCAGCCATTAAGAAAAGGGATTTCTCAAATGGATTTGTGTTTCCCATCCCCCAAACTCTACCCAAACTAATTATCAAAAAAAATATAGCTACCATCCAAGATAACTTGAATGCATTTTCAAATCTTGAATTATCGACCATATTTATTGCTATTTTTTATTAAATTTTACGTTGGATCATTTAATCAAGCCCAGAAATTCTCTTTTTATATTTATCCGGGACAGACATAATCATTTCTTTCGCAAAGGTCTTTTGATAGAGATGTGCACTTTCGATGTTTGAATCTATTGATGAAATTCGAACCAGCATCCCATCAGGAATAACTCCACCCAGTGCGTAGCGCATCTCAATGAATTTTTTGTGGAAACCGCCGCGGTTAATGTGCTCGCCTATGGTTGTCCAGTAAACCAAAGGCTCTATGCGTCGGCCTTGCTGTGCAACCATTATTCGGCCGGGCACCTCCTTACCAGCAACGGGCACATATACCGGTGCTGAGCTTAGCAAGGTAAAACCCTGTGCAGGGTAGCAAGCTTCAGGCTTATGCACCTGAAGTTGGTCTTGCTGGCTTTTCCCGTAAGCAATAGACAGCATGACCATGTAACCTTGGCTGTTGACGTAGGTACGGGTTAAGGTGTCTTGGTAGATTGTGTTGAACACCTCTTGTGCTTGTGGGTCCACCACCCTAAGAGAAGACATTTCCACCTCGCGCCAATCGCCAAAGGCTTTAGGCACCACCTCGTCCAGATCAATAAAGGGCAGCTTGTCGGCCAAATATTCTGTTGGCTTGATGACAAACGCAGCCAGCGCAGCACAGCACATCAACACCATGAGGACGATGCTGCGCTTCATGCCTTTTGCCTCCAGCGCTCAACCGCATGCAAACCACTGTCCAGTACAATGATCAACAGCAGCGCGCTCAAAAACAGCACCATGCCCGCAAACCCATGCAAAAAGCCCTGCCCTGCGGCATCGCCCCAGTGGTAGGTGATCAGGCTGAGTGCAGCCACACGTATGACGTTGGCCGTGAGCGAAATGGGCACAATCAACACCCCTATGGTGACGTTGCGGAACAAGGAATCGCGCCGCACCAAATTCAGGTACAGCAGGCCCATGGCTTCCAGCGTCAGCAGGGTGTGCAGGCCCGCGCAGGCGTCGGCCACCAGCAGGGTGTATTGGCCAATTTGCAGCGTCACGCCGCTGCGGCCTATGGGGTAGCCCGCCATGTCCAGCACGTATTGCGCCACGTGCGACACAAACATTTTCATGGGCATGGTCACAGCGTCCACCACCGCACCGGGCAGCGGCACCATGAACAGCATGAAGAACAGTGCAAACCACTGCGCTTTGATGGCCGACCAACCGCCATGCAGCAGGCCCAGGCCCACCAGCAGCCAGATGAGGGAGCCCATCTCGAAAATGAGGATGTCCATGGCGCGGCCCACCACATACAGCAGCAGCGCAAACACCACCACAGGCCAGCCCCAAGCACTGCTGCGCTGGTGCTGCGGGCTGGTAGCCACGGCGGCTTGCATGTTGGGCCAGTTGCTGTAAAGCAGCCACAGCGATATGCCCAGCACCATGGGGCCGTGCATGTATTCGGTTTTGCCCCAAATGCCGTGGAACAAGTCCCACAGGCTGGGGCCGTAAAGCACGGCCAAGCCCAGCGCCAGCGGCGCCCAGGTGGCCAAGGGGCCCACTTGGGCCCAGCGCGGGGCTGGCACGTTAAGCACCGTTGATGATGCAGCCCGCCAAGTGCACGCCTGCGTCTTGCAGGCGCTGCGTGAGGCTTTGGCAGTGCTTGACGGCGGTGGCGTTTTGCCGCGCCACCAGCAGGGCGGCGCCTGCGCGGCTGGCCACCAGTTCGGCATCGGCCACTTCGGCGCTGGCCGGGGTGTCGATGAGGATGACGTCAAAACAGGTGCGGGCGTGGTGCAGCAGCGGGCCAAAGGCGGCACCGGCCAGCAGTTCTTGCGGGTTGGGCGGCTGGGCGCCAGCGGGCAGCACGCTCAAGCCGGGCAACTGGGGCACGGCTTGCCACAATTCGCCTTCGGCACGGCCTGCCAGTGCGGCGGCCAGGCCGGGGCTTTTGGCGGCGCCGTTGCCCGCTGGCTTGAACCACTGGTCCACCTGAGGGTGGCGCAGGTTGGCGTCCACCAACAGGGTGCGCTGGCCCTGCTGGGCAAACACCACCGCCAGGTTGGCGGCCACAAAGCTGCGCCCGTCGCCCCGCTGGGGGCTGACCACGGCCAGGGTGTTGGCCAGCGCTTCGGGCTTGTACCAGCGCAGCAGCAGTTGGCTGCGGAGGGCGCGAAACTGTTCGCCCACCGGGCCAAAGGGCTTGTAGGCCGTGACCACTTGGGGGGCCACGCCAGCGTCCTGCGCGGGCAGGTAGCTGTAGTTGAACTGGCGCGACAGGGCAAAGTCCAGGTCGTCGCGCTGCAGCAGGCCCAGGGCAATGGCGGCTTCGCCAAAGGGCATGGCGGCTTCGCGTTGCTTGGCTTCAATGCGGGCGATGTCCTGCGCTTGCAGGCGGCCGGTGGCCACCAACAGTTGGCCGATGCTGGTGGCCACAGCGGGGGTGTTGCCGGGGTTGGGCAGGGGCATGTCGGGGTGTTTCATGCGCGGACTTTCGCTTGGGCGATGGTGGCCAGCAAGGGCAGGCCCAGGGTTTCGGTGAGGTCTTCGGCGCTGCGCACGCGGCGGTCGATCAGCTCCAGCACCAGGGCCAAGCCCACGCCCAGCAGCGTGCCCAAAAACACCGACACCAACAGGTTCAAAAACACTTTGGGTTTGGAATGGTCCAGCGGGGCCACGGCGGGCGTGAGCAGGCTGACGTTGGTTTGGTTGGCCTGGCTTTCCACATTGGTTTGGGTGGCGCGGGCGCTGACGGCGTCGAACGCGCGCTGGGCGGCGTCCACCTCGCGCTGCAGCACCAGCACTTCGTCGCGCTGCTGGTTGAGCTGCAGCACGCGGCTGCGCTGCGCGGCCAGGGCGGCTTGCAGTTGCTGTTCGCGCTGGCGGCCCACCTGGTAGCTGGTGTTGACGGAGCTGATGACCTGGCGGGTTTCAGCCTCCAGTTGGGCTTTGAAGGTGGCCAGCTCTTGTTGCAGGCGCTGGGTGGTGGGGTGGTTGGGGCCTTGGTGAATGCTGGCTTCTTGCAGCTTGGCCTCGGTGCGGGCCACGTCGGCCTTGAGGTTGTTGATGAGGGGGTTGCTGATGACTTCCACCAAGGTGTCGGCCTGGCCGCTTTGGCGCTTGCTGCCGCTGTCGGTGGTGATGCCCTGGATGGTGGTGAGCTGGCTGGAAATTTCGTTCAGCCGGGCGGTTTCCACGTCCAGCCGCTGGTCAGCGGAGGTCATGCCGCTTTCGCGCAAATAGTCAGACAAGGTTTTTTGGGCGGCTTCCAGGCGCACGCGGGCGGCCTGGGTTTGCTCTTCAAAAAACGCGGCAAACTGGCGGGCGGGGGCTACCCGCAAGTCGAGGTTGACGGCGATGTAGGCGTTGGCAAAGGCGTTGGCCACCGCAGCGGCAAAGGCCGGGTCCACGCCGGTGTACTGGATGTTGATGACGTTGCTCTCGCGCGAGGGGCGCACTTCCAGGTTGCGGCGCAGCAGCGGGGCCAGCCAGTCCACCAACTGGCCTTGGCCGCCGGTGGCTTCGAGCCACTGGGCGCGAATGGCGGGCGATTGGTCCATGCGCAGCTGTTGCACCACGGTGCGGGCCACGCGATCGCTGTTGATGATGTCCACCTGGGTGGCCATGTAGCTGGCGTTGACGTTGCCGCCCATGGCGAGGCCGGTGATGGCGTCGGGCGAACGCACGTCTACCACCACGGCGGCGCTGGCGGAGTACTGCTTGGGCAAATACAGGCTGACACCCAGCGTGGTGAGCACCGTGACGGCCAGCGCCAGCAGCGCCACCCACCAGCGGGCCTTGAGGATGAGGAGGAATTGGGTCAGCGTCATGGCTTAGAACAGGCTTTCACGCACAAAAAGCACGTCGTTGGGCTGGATGGGATCGTTCCACTCGGGCGTGGCTTGCTGCACGGTGCCGTCGGCCAGCTTGCGGTGCAGGCGCAGGCGGGTTTCGCTGCCGCGCAAGGTGGGGCCACCGCCCAGGGCCAGGGCTTGCATGACCGTCATGCCGCGTTCGATGCGGTAAGCGCCGGGGCGCTGGGCCGAACCATAGATGTAGAACACCGGGGCGCGGTGCACATACACCACGTCGCCGCCCTGCACCACCAGGTCGTTCTGCCATTCGTGGGCGAGGAAGAGCTGAGCCACGTCCACCCGCTGCTGAAAGGGTTGGCCATTGCGCACGCCACTGACGATGGCCACGTCGTCACCCGCTGGGGTAGCGCCACCGGCGGCGGCCAGCACGTCGCTGAGGCGGGTGTTGGCCGATTCGAGCGGGTAGCGGCCCGGCCGCCCCACCAAGCCCAGCACCGACACCTGGTTGCCGCGCACTTGCAGCAGGGTGATGGAGACTTGCGGATCGCGCAGGAAACCGCCGTTGCGCAGGGCGTCGGCGATTTTCTTTTCAGCGGCGGCGATGGACAGGCCGCCCACTTCCACCAGCCCGATGAGCGGGTATGTGAGGGTGCCGCTTTCGGAGACGCGGGTTTCGAGCGTGAGGTCGGGGTTTTGGAAGACTTGAATGCGAATGGCATCGCTGGCCGCCAGGGCGTAGTCGGCATAGGCCTGACCGGCTTTGGCGGCGGGGGCTGCGTTGGGCTGGGCTTGTGCCCAGGCGGGCACGGCCAGGCAGGCACCGCCCAGCACAGCGGCGGCCAGCAGGTGCGCGCTGCGCTGCAGCGTGTGGCGTAGGGGTTGGCGTAGGGTGTGGCGGCTCATGACAGGGGCTTGGCGCATGGTGGGGGTGGGTCAGCGTTGAATGCCGGCAACGCCTTTGTCCAGCGCATCGGTGGCAAATTCGCCCTGGTAGGCGATGGTGGTGGCGGCGCGCAGGTCTTTCAGTTTGGCGCTGACTTGCTCGTTCACCCGCTGGTT
The DNA here is from genome assembly GCA_964610405.1 of uncultured Macromonas sp. Classification (GTDB taxonomy): domain Bacteria; phylum Pseudomonadota; class Gammaproteobacteria; order Burkholderiales; family Burkholderiaceae_C; genus CAZGDZ01. Next base: position 27,560 of record CAZSZN010000006.1, read on the forward strand.
GAACAGGAAAGCTTCGATGCGGGGCAGTGCCTCGGTTTTGGCCAAGGGCAGGCGTTGCGAGGACACCACTTGCACCAGGGTGAGGTTGTTGGGGGCTTCCAGCACGGTGCTTTGCCCATCGGTCAGGGCGTGCACCTGCGGCAACGCGTTCAGGGGCAGTTGCTCGGCCGCACGGGTGGCGGTGCCACTGGCAAACCCGATGTTTTGCGCCTGCAGCCATTGCGCGGCCTGCTGCAAGCCGTTGGGGGTTTGGGCCAGGCGGCGCAGTTCGGCCAGCACGTTGGGCGCAGTTTGTTGTGCGGCATTCAGCGGCACCACCAGTTCCTGCACGTTGTAGACGCGGCGCTCGGCAAACAGGGCGGGGTTGCTGCGGTAGTAGGCTTCCACCTCGTCAGCGGTGGGGCGGGCCACGGTGGCGCTGATTTGCTGCAAGTAGGCGCGGGCCAGAATGTCGCGCCGGGCGCCTTCAATTTGCGCCACCACTTCGGGCGAGCGGTGCAGCTTGGCTTCGGTGGCTTCGGTGACGGCCAGTTGCTGGTCGATCAACTTGTCGAGCATGGCCCGGCTGAGGGCTTTGGGGTCTTGCCCCTCTATGGCGGACACGCCCTGCAACAACTGGTTGACCTGGTGGATGGTGATTTCTTCTTGGCCCACCTTGGCAGCCACCTGGGTGGCTTTGGGCGCATCAGACCCGCCGCCGCAGGCAGCGAGCGCCACGGCCAGCGCAACGGCGGACACAACTTGAAGAGAGCGGGGAAGGTGCAGGTGCATGGACGGATTCAGTAAACAACGTCTAACAAAAGGGCGGCGGCGCGGTAGTCGTAATCGACCCCGGCCTGGGTGGACTGGCGGCGCCCCTGGCTGAGGGTGGCGGTGAGGCTGACTTTTGAGTGCAGTTGCCAGGCGGCGGCGAGTTGCGCGTCGCGGGTGGTGTCTGCTCGCACCAGGGAGGTTGGCAGGGCTGGGCTGCCTTGGTAGGTTTTGCGGCTGTGCTGCAGGTTGGCGCTGAGGCGCGTTTTGGCGCTGACCTGCCACACCGGGCCGACCGACCAGCGCTGGGTGACGCTGTAGTTGCTGCCCAGGGTTTGGAAGTTGGCCAGTTCGCGCTGCCAACGGGCTTGCCAGCGCCAAGCACCCGAAGGTTGCCACCCCAAACTGAGGCTGGCGTTGTGACCGCTGAAGTTGCGCACCGCAAAGTTGGGGTGCTGGCGGCTGAGGTGTAGCCAATCGCCCGCGAGGCTGGTTTTGCCGGTGATAGGCCACTGCAGACTGACGCCCTGCTCTGCTTGGCGGTATTCGGTGTCCAGCAGCGCTGGGGCTGACAACGTGCGCCCCAGAAAACGCCCTTGCACCTGGCGGTGGGTGAGGCTGAGCGCCGTGCCCGATGGCCACACATGCTGCACCCCCAAGCCGGCAGCTTGGGTGGTGGTTTCGCCTTCTTGCGGCAGGCTGATGGTGCGGGTTTCGCGGGTTTGCGCACCATCGGCCAGCAGCCGCCAGGCGGCGCCCAAACGGTAGCTGGCGTTGAGCCGGGTGCTGGTTTGGGTCAGCAGGTTTTGCTGGCTGTAGTTGGTGGTGTCGGCAAAGCTGTTGAGGGTTTGCCGCTGGTCGTGGCTGAGGCTGCCTTGCAGATCGGCCCCCAACTGCCAGCGCCAAGCGGCGCGCCGGTTGTGGGCGGTGTAGTCCAGGAACTGAAAATGCTGGTGGGCGTGGTCGGCCCAGGTCAGGTCCAGCTCGAACCGTTGGCGGCCCACGGTCTGGTCCAGTTGCACGCCCACGGTGGTGATGGCCAGGGTTTCGGCGGCATCGGCCCGGCCCAGCGGAAAGGTGGTTACGGCGCTGGAGGCCCGCAGGTAGTTGCTGTCGTGCAGTTGGGTGCGGTTGGCCACCAGGCGGAAAAATTCCTCGGGATCGTCCTGGGTTTGCGCCTGGGCCACGCGCACCAGCCCCGGGCAGCCCACCATCAACAGCGAGCCGCCGACCAACACCAGCCAATGGGAACAGGCGCGCAAGGTCATCAGTAAGCCTGGGCGTCCTTGCTGACGAGGCGCACCGTCTTGAGGATGATGAGCAGGTCGAGCCGCAGCGACCAGTTGCGCAGGTAGTCGAGGTCGAAATCGATGCGGCCTTGCATTTTTTCGAGCGTGTCGGTTTCGCCCCGGTAGCCGTTGACCTGCGCCCACCCGGTGATGCCGGGCTTGACTTTGTGGCGGATCATGTAGCCCTTGATGAGTTTGCGGTACAGCTCGTTGTGGGCCACGGCGTGCGGGCGTGGGCCGACGATGCTCATGCGGCCCTGCAGCACGTTGATGAACTGGGGCAATTCGTCGAGCGAGGTTTTGCGCAGTACCGCGCCCAACGGGGTGATGCGGCTGTCGTTCTTTTGGGCTTGCTTGATGACGGCGCCGTCTTCAGTGACCGACATGGAGCGGAATTTGTAAACCAGGATTTCTTCGCCCCCCAGGCCATAGCGCCGCTGCTTGAAGATGACCGGCCCCGGCGAGGTGAGCTTGACCGCTGCCGCAATGGCCAGCAACACCGGCGAAATGAGCAACAGGATGAGGAGCGACAACACCACGTCGCTGCCTCGTTTGATGAGGCCGTTGAGCCCGACGAACGGCGATTCACACACCGAAATGACGGGCACTCCATTGACGTTGGACATGCTGCCCTGGATGAGATCCGTGACGAACATGTCGGGCACGAAGTAGATGGACGCGGTGGTGTCTTTGAGGTCGTCCAGCAACTGCAGGATGCGCGGCTGTGACGCCATGGGCAGGCTGAGGTAGATTTGCTGGATGCGGTGCTTCTGGACCAGCTGGGGCAGCTCCTCCAGCTTGCCCAGCAGGCGCTGGTGGCCTTCGGCCTCAAGCCGGCTGGGGCTGCGGCTGTCCACAAAGCCGACAAAGTCGATCGGGTCGTACCGGGCGACACGCATGCGCTTGGCCAGCAACTGGCCTTGGTGGTTGAGCCCGACGATCAGCGCACGGGGCGGCGGCCCCTGCAACGTGACCAGGGCCGGCGCAGACGCGCGCAGCAACAGGCCAGCCACGTATTCACTGGCGGGCGAGACCACCAGCCAGAGCATGAGCACATCGTGATCGAACTCGCGCAGGTAGCCGGTGACGTAGCCCAGCGCGTACATGAGGGCAAACACCCAGCTCCAACTGAACAGGATGTTGAACAGCAGGACCAACACACCGCTGGCCCGCAAATAGCCCCGGCTGGGGTAGGCCAGCACAAACACCAGCAGCGACAGCAGCAGGTAGCTGGGGTACAGCGCCCCTTCCACATAGACCGCCAACAGCCACAGGCTGAGCACGGACAGCAAGGGCCCAGCCAGCCCATCCAGCAAGGCCAGCAGGTTGCCGGTGCCGGCGGACGAACTGACCTCTACGCCGTTTTCAGCATAGGCGGTCGGCGCCATGCGACGTGTTCGGAACATTGACTTTGGCCCACCCTGTTTTTGGAATTTTTAGAAACACGGAACCGGAAACGAAAACGGCCGGGACGTGCCCGACCGCTGGCGTGACAGCCAAAAATCAGGCGGCAGCGGCGACTGGCTGAGCAGCGCGGTTGCGACGACGCACCACGGCACCAATGACGCCCAGGCCAGCCAGCATCATGGCGATGGACTCAGGTTCCGGAACCGGGGACACGGCGGATGCAGACAAATAGCCACGAATCAAGCTGTCGCCACCTCCTACGGGGGAGCCGGTGATGCTCAAGGTGTAAGGGGACAAACCGGTGTACTCAATCACACCATAGTAGACCTTGGACTCAGGCTTATTGATGGTCAGGGTGGACGCGTTGTTCAGCGCATCGCTGAAGGTTGCGGTCTGAATGTTGAAGAACAATCCGGTAACGTAGCCTGTCAGCTCGTAAAAGCCAGGTGCCAGATCAGCAAAGGAGAAGTTCAGCGAAACATTGCCATTGGCGCTAACCGGGCTCTCAAACCCGACAGTACCGCCGGCATCGAAGGAATAAGTCTGAGCTTGGGCGAATGAAGCCACCGAAGCGATAGCGAGTGTCGCGAGCAACTTTTTGATCATGGAACCTCCACAGGGCTATGGTTTGTACGCTTTGAATCGTACGGACCCACCCCGGTATGGTCGATAGCTACTTTGGTGCGGTGCAATAACTGAAATTAACAGACGGAAAACTGATTTAATTTTAATTATCATTAATTTTGATTTATTTAAATGATATTTTTGTTTTCATTGATTTTCTACCCTTAATCGGTCACCGGGTAATCCATTAGGACTAATCCCGCCGCTGGACCCAGGCCATGAGCACCAACCGGCGAGTCGCTCCGGCAGCGCCGATCCCTACCTAGAATGGAAGGAAGTTTTTTGCTGCCGCTCCATGACCCACAAGGCCCACGCATGAGCCAGATCGCCATCTACCAGAACGAAAACGGCACCGTAGAAGTACGGCTGCAGGCCGACACGGTGTGGCTGAGCCAGGATCACATGTCCCAACTGTTTGGACGTGAACGCTCGGTGATCACGAAGCACATTCGCAATGTGTTCAAAGAGGGAGAACTTGACGCCGATTCAGTATGTGCAAATTTTGCACATACTGCCTGGGACGGGAAAACGTACCAAGTACTGCACTACAACCTGGACGTCATCATCTCGGTAGGCTACCGCGTCAAATCGCCGCAGGGCGTGCAATTCCGCCAGTGGGCTACACGGCTTCTGCGCGAGCACCTCACCCGTGGTTACACCCTTAACCGGGAACGCCTGCAAGCCAACGCATCCGAGTTACAGGCCGCCCTGGAACTGGTACGCAAGGCTGCGCAGACGCCCGAATTGACTGCTGACACGGGCCGTGGGCTGGTGGACATCGTCACCCGTTATGCCCACACTTTTTTGTGGCTGCAGCGGTACGACGAAGGCCTGCTGACGGACCCACCCAGCCAACCCGGCGGCACCTTGCCTACCGTTGATGAAGCGCGGCAAGCCTTGGCCCGCCTGAAATCAGACCTGATGCAACGCGGCGAAGCCACAGACCTGTTTGCGCGCGAGCGGGGCGATGGTTTTCTTGCATTGCTCGGCAACCTGGACCAAAGCGTATACGGTGAACCGGCCAACCCGAGTGTGGAGGCTCCCCACGTGCCCGGCACGCCGATCGCCAAGTTCATCGATCGCAGCGGCCCCGGCCTGCAACAGCTGGCCTACCGGACCAGCGACATCGACGCCCTCAGTGAGCGTCTGCGCAGCCAGGGCGTCCGGCTGCTCTACGAAGCTCCCCGCAAGGGCACGGCAAACTCGCGCATCAACTTCATCCACCCGAAGGATGCCGGCGGCGTGCTGATCGAGCTGGTCGAACCGGCCGCGGACTCAGAGCACTAGGACCACTTTCTCGTCGGGCC
>CAZSZN010000007.1:0-32497 GCA_964610405.1 uncultured Macromonas sp.
ACATCGTACCGGGGACAGAACTGGTCGTCGGGGACTTTTTCAACGGCCTGCTAAGGAGTTCGGACTTCTCGAGCTGTTTATGAGACGTCGTGGTGAAGTGTTGCCTCGGTCCTTGATTGCTTCACTCATGTGGGACATTAACTTCGACTGCGAGAGCAACGTGATAGTGGTGGCAGTGGGCCGGCTAAGGTCAAAAATCGATGATGAGTTCGACGCAAAGTTGTTGAGAACGGTGCGTGGCATGGGATACGTGCTCGATGAACCCGAGCCTTAACGCAAGGTATGGCCTGCGCCCAGCCGACGAAGTCGTCCTTGGCATAGACGAGTGAGGTTTCGAGTTCTCGATGGCGAAGCACATTGGCGACCTCGTTGAGCGTGCCGCCGGTGTTAAGAAGCCGACTGGCCAGTCGTGTGCCGGGATATTCACCCGAGTGTACGGCAACCCTGCGCGACGATACGCCTGGCGCACGGCACACCTGACGACGTCGGCGGCCACTGATTCATCTACGGACGCAACGTGCCGAACGTAAGCGGCCAGCCAACACATGTTGATCAGAGAGGCCTGAGCAAGTGAACATGTGTCCGCGTAAAGGAAGCGGACACATGAACACTTATGGAATGAATCTGATGGGCCGGCGGCGACGCCGTCGGCACAGCGCTGAGTTCAAGGCGGCGGTAATCGAGGAGTGCTTGAGGCCCGGCGTATCTGTGGCAGCTGTGGCGCTTGCACACGGCCTGAACGCCAACATGCTCCGCAAGTGGGTCATCGATGACCAGCACAAGCTGGCGGCACAGGCACCCACGCAGGCCCCGATGCCCGAAGCACCGCAGATGCCGCCACCGACCTTTGTTCCGCTGGCACTGCCCGCGCCGACCGTGGATGGTGAGATCCAGATTGAATTGCAGCGTGCAGGAACAACGGTCAAGATCGTCTGGCCCGCAGGGGCGGCCCGGGAGTGCGCGGTCTGGTTGCGAGACTGGCTGCGGTGATCCGTGTCGAGGCGGTGTGGCTGTGCACCGAACCGATGGACATGCGCGCGGGGACCGAGACTACCCTGGCGCGCGTGGTGCAGGTCTTCGGCGCTGCACGCCCGCACAATGCCTATGTCTTTGCCAATAAGCGATCAACCCGGCTGAAGGTGTTGGTGCACGACGGCATCGGCATCTGGCTGGCCGCCCGACGCTTGCATGAGGGACGCTTCATCTGGCCCGGTGGCGGCTGCGGGGCACCGCAGTCGCTCACGCGCGAACAGCTCGACGCCCTGGTGCTGGGCCTTCCATGGCAGCGTGTGGGCGAGGCCGGCGTGATCACGCTGGCATGACGCGTCCATTCTCGGATGTGCTGATGTGTCGCACGCAGCGTTGCGCCACACTGGCCGCCAATGATCGACATCTCGCAGATTGACCGCAACAGGCTCGACGAACTCGATGCCGAGCAACTGCGCGCACTCACCCTGGCACTGCTGGAGCGCAAAGATCACGAGATTGCCTGGCGTGACGCGAAGATCGACAAGCTCACCTTCGAGCTGGCTCAGCTCAAGCGACTGAAGTTCGACCGAAGCAGTGAGCAGATGAACTCCGAGCAGCGCATGCTGTTCGACGAGGCGGTAGACGGCGACATCGCCGCCATTGACGAACAACTGGCGGCCTTGCAGGCCACGCTGCCCACCAAGCCCGAAGGCGATGAGCAAGGCAAGAAGCCCAAGCGGGCAGCCTTGTCCGAGCGGCTGCCGCGTCGAGACGTTCACCACGAACCCGAGAACACCACCTGCGACTGCGGACAGGCGTTGAAGCGGGTGGGCGAGGACGTCACAGAGAAGCTCGACTACACGCCCGGCGTGTTCACCGTGGAGCGCCACGTTCGCGGCAAGTGGTGCTGTGCGGCATGCCGAACGCTGGTGCAGGCGCCGGTTGCGCCCGCCGTGATTGACAAGGGCATTCCCACGGCGGCCCTGCTCGCACAGGTGCTGATGGCCAAGCACTCCGACCACCTGCCGCTGTATCGCCAGGAGGCGATCTTCGCCCGCGCCGGTCTGGCCATCCCGCGCTCTACGCTGGGGGCCTGGGTGGGGCAATGCGGGGCACGGCTTGAGCCACTGGCCGATGCCATGCGGGCGTTGCTGCTGGGCTGCGAAGTGTTGCACGCGGACGAGACGCCGGTGGCCATGCTCAGCCCGGGCAAGGGCAAGACGCATCGTGCCTACCTCTGGGCGTACGCCACCGGCCCGCGGGAGCCGTTCAAGGCGGTGGTCTACGACTTCACGCCGAGCCGCTCGGGCGAGCACGCCAGAGCCTTCCTCTCCCATGATCCGGACAGACGCGAGCCCGGTCAGAGCCCGTGGACGGGGCACCTGGTCTGCAACGACTACGCGGGTTACAACGCGCTGTTCGCCGCCGGGGTGACCGAGGTGGGCTGCATGGCGCATTATCTTGAGCGAGGTTTTATCTGGAGCGCGGCTGCGTTCCGCCAGTGTTTACACGGCACCCTCGCAGGGACCTCTAGCGAGCACACAGGGAATGGTTTGAGCCGCAACGAGACGGCCGCGCGAGGCTCAGCAGCCAAATGAACCCTTTAGTTTTCACATCATTAAAATGACCTTTATAAACAGAGGATCACCAACTAGCATTTCTGAGCTGTTGGCCCGGGTGCGCACCATCCTGCGCCGGGGGCGCTCGGGAATGGAGCCCACCACCCTGCAGGTCGCGGATCTGGAGCTGGACTTGCTGCGCCGCCGGGTCACCCGCGCGGGCAAGCGCATCGACCTGACCGCCAAGGAGTTTGGTTTGCTGGAGTTGCTGATGCGCCGCAAGGGAGAGGTGTTGCCACGCTCGCTGATCGCCTCTCAGGTGTGGGACGTCAATTTCGACAGCGACACCAACGTCATTGAGGTGGCCATGCGACGTCTGCGCGTCAAGGTGGACGACGGGTTTGAATGCCGCCTGTTGCAGACGGTGCGAGGCATGGGTTACGTGCTGGAAGTGCCGGAGCCCTCTTGATGATCCAGCGCTTGACCCTCACCACACGACTCACCTTTCTGTACACCCTGGTATCGGCTGCGGTGCTGCTGGGCCTGGGTGTCCTGGTGGCGTGGTCCACCCATCTGCACTTCATCGACCTGGACCGTCACTACCTGCTGGACAAGGTGCAGCTCATCCAAAAGATCGTGGATGAAACACCAGAGCCGGCCGAGCTGTCTGCCAAGCTGGACGAATCGCTCAACAGCCATCAAGGCCTGTTCCTCTCGCTCACGCGCGGCGACGAGCTGCTGTTTGGCACCGGCGGCATCACCTTTCCAACAGAACTGGCTACGCGAAGCGCCTCAGACCAGCCCGTGGATTGGGCCGATGGTGAACGGCAACTGCGAGGCATGAGCACAGAGCTGTCGGCAGCGCAAATGCCTCGCGGAACTGCAGGTCCAGGGCAGAGCATGCGCCTCACACTCGCGCTGGACACGCAGCACCACACCCATTTCATGCAGATGCTGCGCCAGCAGTTGGCGGTGTACGTGGTACTGGCCACTTTGCTCAGTGGTTTGCTGGGGTGGTGGGCGGCCCGCAGCGGTCTGGCCCCATTGCGGACCATGAAAGAGAGAGCGCTCAAGGTCACGGCCCACAAGCTCGACCAGCGCATGCCGATCGACGCCGTGCCCGTGGAGATGGCCGAGCTGGCCAACAGCCTCAACACCATGCTGGAGCGGCTGCAGCAGGATTTTTCGGAGCTCATGGAGTTCTCAAGCGACATCGCCCACGAACTGCGCACCCCCATCAGCAACCTGCTGACACAGACCCAGGTGTCGCTGGCGCAGCGCCGTGATCCAGACACCTACCGCGACATCCTCGCCTCCAACGCCGAGGAGTTCCAGCGCCTTGCGCGCATGGTGTCCGACATGCTGTTTCTGGCGAAGACGGACCACGGCATCCAACTTCCGAATCGTGAAGATGTTGCGCTGGAAGACGAGGTGAGGAGTCTTCTGGATTTTTACGATGCGGTCGCCGAAGACAAAGAGCTTCGTCTTCGGGTGGTGGGAGCGGGTAGCGTGGTGGGAGATCGACTGATGATTCGGCGAGCCATCAGCAACTTGCTGTCCAATGCGCTGCGGCACGCCCACCCTCGCACCGAGGTTGCGCTGACTGTCGAGACCCAGATGAATGGCACCAGCTTGTGTGTCACCAACACGGGCGATCCGATCGATACCCCAGACCTGCCGCGCCTATTTGATCGCTTCTATCGCGTGGACAAGGCGCGCGCGCATCCCTCATCCGATGGTGCTGGCCTGGGTCTGGCCATTACCAAGGCCATCATGCTCGCTCACGGCGGGAGCGCGTCGGTTACTTCGTCCGAGGGAACAACGCGGTTCTGCCTGCAATTTCTGGGCTCTCATGGGTCTCGTTCTCTTCGCGTCGCCAGCAGCCAAACCCAGACGAGCGCGAGCGCCGAGTAGTTGGCGACGACAAACCAAGGCACATTCCAGGCAACACCATCAAATCCCCGGTAGGTGAGCGGGTAGAGGACTGGAGACGGAAAGAAGTCGTCCGAGTGGGTGAATACATCAATGAGGATGTGCGACCACCATCCGGCCAACGGCAGCCAGAAGACACGAGACCATCGCCAAGCGACCAGCGTCACTGCCATGGCGATCACCCCGCTGTGAAAGATGCAGTGGAGATGGTGCGACCACAGTTCCACGCTCTCGGGTAAAGGCTGCACTCTTTCCGGCAGCGCTCGGACATAGGTCATGAACTCGGCCGGCAGCCCGTTGAAAAGAGCCCACGCCGCCACAGGCAACATGTGCATCAGATCCGGCAACGCCGCCATTGCGGCAGTGGCAAGACCAGTTGCAACGGGTATTGGCCGATGGCGTAACAGCAGGGCGACGCCCGCTCCCGCCCATAGCGCATGTGCAGCAATGTCCACGTTGGCCTCCAAGATCAGATTGGCTCTCGCTGAACAGTCTACGGTGCCTTATTTGGGCAGGCTCTCCAATCAGGCAAGCGCAGTCAATCTGCGCGCCCTAGGATCCCTTCATGCGCAGCTTGCTCGTCCTCGTCCTGTGTCTGCTGCTGCCCTTGCAGGGGTTTGCGGCGTGGCAGACACCTGCGTCACCATGCCCCATGGTGGGCATGATGGCCTTGGCGGATGAAGTCGACGGGATGGCAGAGTCCCTGACGGTGGCCACCATCGTGGCCGGCTTGCTGCCGCTGTTCTGGGGCATGGGCACCGGCAGCGAGGTGATGCAGCGCATCGCAGCACCCATGATCGGCGGGATGATCAGCGCGCCTTTGCTGTCGCTGCTGGTGGTGCCGGTGGTCTATCGGTTGATGCGGCGGCAGCGCTGACCCTCCTGGGCTTTGGAGTCATCTCGACCCACACAGAAACCTTGGTGGGACGGCAGATTTGTTGTGACCGCTTTGTCTGAAAGCAGCCGTCGAGTAGACGAAGACGAGTGACCGCCTTTGGCCGGGAATGCGTGCGAAACGCGTCAGAGCCAACGGCAGCAGTCGCTGCTCAAGCGACGCTCATGATTTCCGCCCCGCGCGTCGTGTATCTCGGCGAGCGCCGCCCCTGCAAGTTGATGTGCCCATGTCAATCGGAGTGGTCGGCGCTGCGCTGGTTTGCACTGGGCTCAACCACCGTTTGGTGGTGGTGTTTGGCGTGGACGACCAATGCACGCCACTCCTCGGGCAACATCTCGCGACCCAATAGGTTTTCAAACTGCGCACGCACAGTCACGACAGCTTCATCGGCATCCACGTTGTCGGTAAAGCCGCAGGACAACACGATGATGCCCCACAAGCGATGCCATGTGCCCTCGATGCCTTGCATGTGCACACCCAGTTGGTATCCGGTGTCCGTCATGGTGGGCACCTGAGTCAGGATGCTTGTCATTGAAGGGGGTTGACGTCGGCGGCGGTCTATCCGCTGCTGAGCCATCTTGTGGAAATCCGCCAAGGTGGCACTGTCCATCTCGGTGTGACACGCGCGCTCCCAGCATTGGATCGCCGCTTGCACAGCGACTCGCTGGTGTTCCCCGTCTTCCATGCACTGGGCTTCGATCGCGGACACAACCTGCTCGACCGCCTGGACTTGGGGTTGTACCGACTGCCTGATCGCAGACACAATTTGCAAGGACGCGGGACTGTCTGGGTTGCTGGCCAACTCGCGAGCCAGGGCGCCCCAAGGGCTTTCGTCAGAGCGCAGTTGGATCTTGCGTTTCGGTGGCTCAGGGGTGGACATGATTGCAAGTCTATCGCCAATCAGTCGCTCAGATCTCCAGTCGTGAGTCCATGGTCAACCATCCGCGCGCGGATGTAAGCGATCGCTGCCGCCCGTTCAGCATCCACATCGCGCTCGGCGTTCGCAAAGAACTCCCGCATCGGCCATCAACTCTCGAAACCGGTGATCGCCCATGGGTTCAGTGCGGACCGGTGATGGCGATGCGTGCAAAGTGTGGCCTGTTCTGACTTTCATGTCGTTGAAAATTTCGGAGGCTACACATCGAACCGGCGATAGGTATTCCAGAGTCACACGATCTCGGACCAGACGGTTGACCACCCATTGGAGGGGTCACGAAGAAATTCAGCACTCGCCTCGATTCTCGCCTGTTTGTGCCCTTACAATTCGCGCCAAAATAGGAGTTAGGGAGTGAGAAAGTCATGACTGAGCTGTCAGAGCATCAGTCGGTGAGGGAGCGTGCTCGCAAAAAATTGGAGCGCGATATGGGTCCGGTGCTGCTGTCCGCACTGCGAGATCCTGCAACTGTGGAACTCATGCTCAACGCCGATGGCCGGCTGTGGCAAGAGTTACTGGGTGGTGAGATGCATTGCATTGGTCACCTTCGCAGTTCCCAGGCGCAAGCCATCATCGAAACCATCGCCGGCTACCACGGCAAACAAGTCAATCGAGCCCATCCGTTGCTGGAGGGTGAATTGCCACTGGACGGCTCGCGCTTTGCCGGCCAGTTGCCCCCCATCGTGCCCGCACCCACGTTTGCCATCCGCAAAAAGGCGGTATCGGTGTTCACCTTGGACGACTACGTCGAGCAGGGCATCATGACTCCGCAGCAACGCGACACGCTGGACGATGCGGTGGTCCAACACCGCAACATCCTGGTCGTGGGCGGCACCGGCTCGGGCAAGACCACCTTGGTCAACGCCATCATCCACCAAATGGTCGAGCACGCTCCCCTGGAACGGGTCTTCATCATTGAGGACACCGGCGAAATCCAGTGCGCCGCCATCAACCACGTCCAGTACCACACGACCCTGGACGTGAACATGACCGCCTTGCTCAAGACCACGCTGCGCATGCGCCCCGACCGGATCCTGGTCGGTGAAGTGCGCGGCCCCGAAGCACTGGACCTGCTCATGGCCTGGAACACAGGCCATGAAGGGGGTGCAGCCACCTTGCACGCAAACCACGCACGTGCAGGGCTCGACCGGTTGGCCATGCTCATCAGCATGCATCCGGAGGCACCCCAACCGATCGAACCCCTGATCGGAGAAGCGGTTCATGTCGTCGTTCACATCGCGCGCACCCCTCAAGGGCGGCGCGTGCAGGACATCTTGCATGTCCACGGATGGCGAGATGGGCAGTACCGCTTGCGTGAGCCGGCTGGGGCGCCAACGCCCTGGCCCCTTTGAACCCCTGAACTGAGAAATTTCGAATGAACGCCATTGACTTGGCGGGGATGAACTCGTCCCTGCGTTTTGCAAACACCCACGCTCTGCGCCTCCTGTTCCTGCTGGCCATGCTGGCAGTGATGTGGGCACTGCCCGACCTGGCACGGGCCGCCGAAGGCACCGGTGGTGCACTGCCTTACGAAACCTGGCTGACCAACCTGCGCAACTCCGTGACCGGGCCGGTGGCGTTCACGATCGCTCTGATCGGCATCGTGGTGGCCGGTGGGGTGATGATCTTTGGCGGTGAGCTCAACAGCTTTTTCCGGACATTGATTTTCATTGTGCTGGTGATGGCCTTGCTGATTGGTGCCCAGAACATGATGGGTACGTTCTTTGGTCGTGGCGCGGTGCTGGTCCAAGGCGTGTCCGTGGACTGGGTGGCCTGACGATGTCGTTGCGCACAGTACCGATCCGGCGCGTGGGCAACCGCCACAACCTCTTCATGGGGGGCGACCGGGAATTGGTCATGTTCTCTGGTTTGCTCGCCGGCGCGCTGATCTTCAATGCCCAGGACTGGGTCGCAACCGTGTACGGTTTGCTGCTTTGGTTCGGGGCGGTGTTTGCGCTGCGGCTGATGGCGCGCTCCGACCCGCGCTTGCGCCAGGTCTACCTGAGACACCGCCTCTACCAGGCCTACTATCCGGCCCGCTCGACCCCGTTTCGAGACAACCCGGTCAGCCAAGGGAGGCAGTACCGATGACCGAGGTGTTCATGACCACTTGGTCCATGGGTTTGCCGATCGCCTTCGCGCTGTTGGGTGCGGGTCTGCTGTCAGTGCTGGTGTTGCGCATTCATGCGGTTGGCGGTGAGCTGCGATTGCGCCGCCACCGCTCTCAGGTCGCCGGCATGTCCGATTTGCTCAACCACGCGGCCGTGGTGGACGACGGCATCATCGTCGGCAAGAACGGGGCCTTCATGGCGGCCTGGCTCTACAAGGGCGAGGACAGCTCGAGCAGCACGGATCGTGAACGCGAGGTGGTGGCCATGCGCATCAACCAGGCGCTGTCCCGACTGGGCAACGGCTGGATGATCCACGTCGATGCGGTGCGCCGCCATGCGGCGAACTACCCCAGTGCCGACCGATCGGCCTTTCCCGACCCGGTCTCGGCCGCGATCGACGAAGAACGCCGGCGCCACTTCGAGAGCCTCGGAGAGATGTATGAGGGCTACTTCGTCCTTTCCCTGACCTGGTTCCCACCGGTGCTGGCCCAACGCCGCTTCGTCGAGCTGATGTTCGACGATGACACGGCACCGACCGATCGGGCAGCCCGCACCCGGGGCCTGATCGAGCAGTTCCGCCGTGAAACGCTCAACCTGGAAAACCGCCTTTCGGTGGCCCTGCAGCTGACCCGCCTGCGCAGCCACAAGGTCGATACCGAAAACGGCCGCAGCGTCACCCACGACGACTTCCTGTCCTGGCTGCAGTTCTGCGTCAGCGGACAACACCAGGCGATGCAGTTGCCCAGCCACCCGATCTACCTCGACGGCTTGCTGGGCGGCCAGGAGCTGTGGGGCGGGGTGGTTCCCCGCATCGGGCGGCAGTACCTGCAGGTGGTGGCCATCGAAGGGTTTCCGCTGGAGTCCACCCCGGGCATCCTGAACGCCTTGGCCGAGCTGCCCATGGCCTACCGCTGGTCGTCGCGTTTCATCTTCATGGACCCGACCGAAGCGGCGGCGCAACTGGAGAAGTACCGCAAGAAGTGGCGACAGAAGGTGCGTGGCTTCTTTGATCAGGTCTTCAACACCCACACCGGTGCCGTCGACCAGGATGCCATGTCGATGGTGCACGACGCCGAGGCGGCGATTGCCGAGGTCAATTCGGGCCTGGTGGCGCAGGGTTACTTCACCAGCGTGGTGGTGCTGATGCACGAAGACCGAGAGCAGCTCGACCGCGCCGCGCGCTTTGTCGAGAAAGCCATCGGCCGTCTGGGTTTCGCGGCACGGGTGGAGACCATCAACACGCTGGACGCCTACCTGGGCAGCTTGCCCGGGCACGGGGTGGAGAACGTGCGCCGCCCCTTGATCAACACCTTGAACCTGGCCGACATGCTGCCCACCAGCAGCCTGTGGACCGGCTCGATCGATGCGCCCTGTCCGCTGTATCCCTCACAAGCGCCGGCGCTGCTGCACGGCGTGACGCAGGGCAGCACCCCATTCCGGCTCAACCTGCATGTTCGCGACTTGGGGCACACCTTCATGTTTGGGCCCACGGGGGCGGGCAAGTCGACCCATCTGGCCTTGATCGCGGCTCAGCTGCGCCGGTACCGAGGCATGTCGATCTTTGCCTTTGACAATGGGATGTCGCTCTACCCCTTGACGCTGGGGGTGGGCGGCCAGCATTACCGGGTGGCCGCAGATGGGGCGGGTGATGAGACCCGCCTGGCATTCTGTCCTTTGCAATTCCTGGAGTCCCGGGCCGACCGGGCCTGGGCCATGGAGTGGATCGACACGGTGTTGGCCCTCAACGGTGTGCTCACGACCCCGGCGCAGCGCAACGACATTGGAACCGCCATCCTGAGCATGCATGCCAGCGGCGCGCGCACCCTCTCAGAGTTCTCGGTGACGGTGCAAGACGCGGCCATCCGAGACGCGTTGCGGCCGTACACGGTGGACGGGGCCATGGGACACCTGCTGGACGCCGAAGAAGATGGTTTGGCACTGGGCGACTTCACGACCTTCGAGATCGAAGAGGTCATGAACCTCGGTGAGAAATTCGCCCTGCCAGTCCTGCTCTACCTGTTCCGGCGCATCGAGCGCTCCCTGCACGGCCAGCCGGCCGCCATTCTGCTCGACGAGGCCTGGTTGATGCTGGGTCATCCCGTGTTCCGCGCCAAGATCCGGGAGTGGCTCAAGGTGCTGCGCAAAGCCAATTGCCTGGTGCTGATGGCCACCCAAAGCCTGTCGGACGCAGCCCACAGCGGCATCCTGGACGTGATCGTCGAGTCCACCGCCACCAAGATCTTCCTGCCCAACCCCTTCGCGCGAGACGAGGAGAGCGCTGCGCTCTACCGGCGCATGGGTCTGAACAGCCGGCAGATCGACATCCTGGCGACCGCCGTGCCCAAGCGCCAGTACTACCACGTCAGCGCCGAAGGGCGGCGCCTCTACGACCTGGCCCTCGGCCCCTTGACGCTGTCGTTTGTCGGCAGCTCGGACAAGGCGTCGATCGCCCTGATCGAACAACTCGTAGCACGCCACGGCCCGCACTGGGTCGAACCCTGGCTCAACAGCCGTGGCCTGTCGCTCCAGCACTTCCAGACAACACCATGAGCTTTGCACACACACTGAGGGACTGGCTGCGCAAGCCCCCTGCCGGTGCCCGTCCTCACCACACCCCCAACCCGCCCGTCCATACCGGTGGCCCCATCGCGGATCCCAGGCGCAGCGGGACGTACCTGCACGGGGGTCGCCGACAGGGGGAGATCACCAACCCCTACCTGGCCGCGCGCCGCACCTGGAACGAGCACACCAGTGCCCTGGTGAGCCAACGGCAGACCTGGCAAGTGATCGGCTTGCTGTCGATGTTGATCGCTCTGGCCGCAGTGGGCGGGCTGGTTTACCTGAGCAGCCAGTCGCGCCTGGTGCCCTATGTGGTCCAGGTCGACAAACACGGGCAGGCGCTGGCCCAAGGTCCGCTGAGCGCCACTGATCGGACCGATCCACGCATCGTGCGCGCCATGGTGGCCGAGTTCATCAGCGACGCCCGCACCGTGACCCCGGACACCGACTTGCTGCGCAAGAACGTGTTTCGGCTGTACGCCCACCTGGCGGCCAACGATCCCGCGACGGCGCGCATGAACGAATGGCTCAACAGCACCGAAGAGGCCAGCCCGTTTCGTCGCGCGGCACGCGAGATGGTCAGCGTGGACATCCAGAGCACCTTGCCTGTGAGCGAGTCGACCTGGCAGGTGGACTGGAGCGAACAGGTGCGCGACCGACAGGGTCAGCCCAAAGGCGCCGCCATGACGCACCGCGCGCTGCTCACTGTTTACAGCAGCCCATCCGTGCATGCGCCGTCCAACGAGCAAGCCCTGCGCAACAACCCCCTGGGGCTGTTTGTGCGCGAGTTTTCCTGGTCGAGGCTGCCTTGAAGCGGCCCATCCACCACACACGTCCCTGCTTCTGCCCTTGGCTTGGCTCCTCGCACTGACCACCCTTTGACACCCACGGGTCAACCCCAATGACTGTTTCTTTGATTTCCCCTGTTCTCGGACACCAACCTTCACTTCTGGGGCGGCCCTCGCTTGCCCTGGGCCTGACACTGTGGCTCAGCGCGCTGGCCGCTTCTGCGCAGGCGCAAAACCCTGCGTTGTTGGCGCCCCCCACGCCAGCGGCTTCCCTCGCCGCCACACCAGTGACCACCCCCGTGGTGGCCGCGGGCAGCGATCGGTACTTCAGCCCGAGTCCTACAAAACCGAACGCCAAGCAAAAAGCCGCCCTGGCTTTGGCAGAGCGCATGAACGCGCAGGCCGAACCTTCAGTGAGTCCGGTGGTGGGCGCCAACGGCGAGGTGAAATTCGTCTTCGGTGGCACACCCCCGACGCTGGTGTGCGCGGTGCTCCAGATCTGCGACGTCGCGCTGCAAGCGGGCGAGCAGGTCAACTCCATCCACCTGGGTGATTCGGTGCGCTGGCTGATCGAGCCGGCTGTGACCGGCTCCGGCGCCCAGGAAACCCAGCACCTGATCATCAAGCCGCTGGACAGCGGTCTGGACACCTCGCTGGTTGTGACCACCAACCGGCGCGTCTACCACCTGCGCCTGACCTCGGACCGGCGCCAGTACATGGCCCGGGTCGCCTTCAGTTACCCCGAAGACGCGCAAATGCGCTGGGAGGCGATGCGCCTGCGAGAGAGCAAGGAGCACAAGCAGAAAGAAGAGCGCACCTTGCCGCACACCGGGGAATACCTGGGTGACTTGTCCTTCAACTACGACTTGCAGGGACAGGCGCCGTGGAAACCGGTGCGGGTCTACAACGACGGGCGCAAAACCATCATCGAAATGCCGGGCCAGACGCGCAACAGCGAAGCTCCGACCTTGTTGGTGCTGCGCAAGGAGGGGGGTGCCTTCCAAGAGGAGGAGACCGTGATGGTGAACTACCGCATCCATGGCTCGCGCTACATCGTGGATGCGGTGTTCGACCAAGCGATCCTGATCGCCGGCACCGGCGACCAGCAGGACCGCATCAAGATCAGCCGGAGGAAATGATGCTGCACCCCGTCCATCAGCACCCCTTCCAACGCCGGGCGATCGGTCTGGTGCTGTGCACGCTTCTGGCCAGCCAGTTGACCGCCTGCACCGGCACCCTGAAGGGCCCGGGTCAGCCTGCGCGCGCAGGCACTTACCTGGGCACGTTGTCGATCGACACCGCCCCCATCGTCCAGGACGTGCGTCAGCAACTGCAAGCCCTGTGGCCCGCAGCCAAAACCCGCCTGGTGTTCGAACAACCCTTGACGGACAACTTCAGTCTGTCCCTGGTGCAAGCCTTGCGGGAAGCCGGCTACGCGGTACAGGAGTCCGCCGTGGTCACTGGAACACCAGCCACCTCCCTACCGGTGTCCGCGCCGGCCGAAGGGTCTGCCACCCAAGCCCTGCCATTGCGCTTCGTGCTGGACCGGGTCACCCCAGACTTGATGCGACTGACCCTCTGGGATGGCCAGCGTTCGATGACCAGGGCTTACCGGGTACAAGACGGCCAGGCGGTGGTGGCCGGCCAATGGAGCCGCATGGATCGCGCAGAAAGGGCCTTGCCATGAACGGGCCCGTCTTTGCATCCCCGTCTGGACCTGAACCTGGGCGTGAATCTCGGCCTGAGCCGACGCCTGTACCCCCATCGTCCACTGTGGCGCGAGCGGATGCGGAAACCGAGCCGCATGACACCGAGCTTGGCACCTCGGCCGATGCATCCTCGGGCCACGCGTCCAACGCCACCCCACCGGATGGCGATGCCGAACGAGGACCGCACGATGACGACGCACTGATGTCGCCGTTGGCGTCGCCCGACCACCTGGCCGGGGTTCGCCGCGTCAACAACCTGCCGCTGTTCATTTTGGGCGGGGTGGTGCTGATGTTTGTGGCCATCATGGTCGTGGTGGCCAGCAAGCGGGGCCAGCCGAGCGGCTCAGCCAACCCGCCCCCGGTCGGCGCCGGCGGAGACAGCCTGGTATTCGCCCGGGAGATCGCATCCGGCCCGAACCATGGCGCTGAAGCCCCCCCGGCGTTGATTCCATCGGACCAGCCGGTCATCGTGGCCATGCCCGGCGACACGCTGCAGCCGCCCTTGCCCAGCGATCCTGCGAACCTGGTCCCCAGGTCCGCCCTGGGATCGGGTGTGCCGGCCAGTGCCGGCCCCACCGACATGGCCCCCGCTGGTGCACGCGACGAAGAGGCCCTGCGGCTGCAGCAACAAAAGGCGCAGCAGCTGGAAGAGGCCGCCAAAGCCAAGACTTCGGTGCGGTTCACCGCGCCCAGTGCTCAACGTGACGGCTCTGGAGGAGCACCGATGCCCCCATCGACTCGCACGGACATGCTGGAGCGGATCGCGCAGGTGCAACGGCAGTTGGGCGGTGCGTCCACGGACAACCCGTCACAGGCCTACCAGGCACGCTTGGCCCAGTTGCGAGGCAACAGCGGCACGGGTGGTGGCTTCGGTGGAGGAGGCGATGCGGGCGCACTGCTCCCGGTGGCCGGATCTGGTCGAGCGGCAAGTCTGTCGGCCTTTGACCGCACCGGCTCGGCCGACCGGTGGCGCCTGCCGGCCCAGCCCGAGGCACCACGCACCCCCTACGAGTTGCGCGCCGGCTTTGTGGTGCCCGCGACCTTGATCTCAGGGATCAACTCCGATCTGCCAGGCACCCTCATGGCGCAGGTGGCCCAACACGTGTACGACACACCCACGGGCCAGCACCTGTTGATCCCGCAGGGTACCCGACTCGTGGGCGCGTACTCAAGCGACGTGGCCTATGGCCAGGCCCGCGTGTTGGTGGCCTGGCAACGCCTGGTATTTCCCGATGGCAAAGCGATGGACATCGGCGCCATGCCCGGGGCCGATGGGGCAGGGCGGGCCGGTTTGCA
Organism: uncultured Macromonas sp.; assembly: GCA_964610405.1. GTDB lineage: Bacteria > Pseudomonadota > Gammaproteobacteria > Burkholderiales > Burkholderiaceae_C > CAZGDZ01. The sequence goes on from CAZSZN010000007.1 coordinate 14,753, forward strand.
CGACCAAGTCAACAACCACTACCTGCGCTTGTTCGGCTCGGCCTTCCTGTTGTCGGGCGTGACCGCCGGCATCACCTACAGCCAGCAGCAAGGGCAGGGTAGCACCAACGAACGCTCGGCCTCGGCCGCGCTCAGCGAAGCCTTGGGCCAGCAACTGGGGCAAGTCACCGCCCAGTTGCTCACCAAAAACATGAACGTCTCGCCCACCCTGGAGATCCGCCCCGGTGCCCGCTTCAACGTGGTGGTGACCAAGGATCTGACGTTCGCGCACCCCTACCAGTCGTTTGACTATTGACACTGTTTGACCCATGACCGCAGCGCTGGAGCATTGCATGCCTACCCCTTGGATTTCCACTTCTCACATCCGACCCCCTGTGCCCTGGACGGGCAGGGGGGCACTTTCACTCGGAGGCACGCAGCGGGCCTGCGCGGCGATGCTGTTGACCTTGGGTTGCTGGACAGCGCTGCCGAGTGCGCAGGCTTCCGGCATCCCTGTCATCGATGCCTCGAATCTGGTGCAGACCGTGGTCAGCGCCAGTGAAAGCGTGGCCCAAACGCTCAAGCAAATCGAGCAGTACCGCACCCAGCTGGAGCAGTACCAGAACCAGCTGCAAAACAGCTTGGCCCCCACAGCCTACGTCTGGGACCAGGCCCAGCGCACGATCAACAACCTCATGGCGGCGGTCGACACCCTGAACTACCACAAGCAGCAACTGGGCAGTTTGGACGCCTACCTGCAGCGCTTTCAGAACGTGGCGTATTACAGGAACTCGCCCTGCTTCAAGGCGACAGGCTGCAACGCCACGCAAAGGGCGGCGTTGGTGGAGCAAGAGCGCCTGGGCTCGGAGGCCCAGAAGCTGGCCAACGACGCCTTGTTTCGAGGCCTGGACCAACAGCAGGCCTTGATCCTCTCGGACGCTCGCAATCTGGAGCAACTCCAGGCCCGGGCGCAAGCCTCGGGTGGCCACATGGAGGCTCTGCAGTATGCGAACCAGCTGGCCAGCCACCAGGCCAACCAGTTGTTGCAGATCCGCTCCTTGCTGATGGCGCAGCAGAACGCCACGACAACGCGCCTGCAAGCGGAGATGGACCGCGAAGCGTTGATCCGAGCGGCCAGCGAAAACGCCCGCGCCGGCACCTACCGTCCCAGCACTTCCCGCTCCTGGTGAGAACACGATCATGAAACTGACCACACGCCCAAACACCGTCGCTGCCTCCCTCGCGTTGCTCCTCCTGTCGGCCACCCTGGCCGCCTGCTCACCATCACCGGAACCAGTGGCGCAAAGCCTGCCGGAGGTTAACGACGAAAACTGTCGCCCTGCAAACGTTCGAAAGATGGAATCCGAGGAACTGAGGCGTCAATTTGCCAGCCTTTGCGCCAGATCGGGCAGCCTGAACCCCAGCAAACCCAGAGTTTGGTAATGGTTCAAATGCAGACATCTTTGTGTAGCCGTCTGCTGCCGATCGGACTCGTGCTGTGGGTCGTATTGCAAGCCACAGAAACGCAGGCCGCAATGGACAGCGCCAACCTGTTGGACAGCGTGTTGGACCGTTACCAGGCGGCGGCCAGCGGCTGGGCCAGCGTCATCACGGCCGCCGCCAGCCGGCTGTTCTGGACCCTGGTGGTGATCTCCATGGTCTGGACGTTCGGGATGATGGCCTTGCGCAAAGCCGACATCGCCGAATTCTTCGCCGAGTTCATGCGGTTCACGGTGTTCACCGGATTGTTCTGGTGGTTGCTGACCAACGGCCCCAACTTTGCGCTGTCCATCATGAACTCGCTCAAGCAATTGGGCGGGCAAGCCACGGGCCTGGGCTCTGGCATGTCACCGTCTGGTGTAGTTGACATCGGGTTCGCTGTGTTTGACAGGGTGGTCGAAAACTCGTCCCTTTGGGATCCTGTCACCAGCGTGGCTGGACTGCTCATGGCTGCAGTCATCTTGGTGATCTTGGCCTTGGTCGCGGTCAACATGTTGCTGCTGTTGGTCTCCGGTTGGATCCTGGCCTATGGCGGAGTGTTCTTCCTGGGATTCGGCGGTTCGCGCTGGACCTCCGAGATGGCCATCAACTACTACAAGATGGTCCTGGGCATCGGCGCCCAGTTGCTCACCATGGTTTTGATCATCGGTATTGGGAAGACCTTCCTGGATGATTACTACGCTCAAATGAGTGAGCAGATGCCGCTCAAGGATATTGCCGTGCTGATGATCGTTTGCGTCATCTTGCTGATGCTGGTCAACAAGTTGCCTGGGCTGGTATCCAACATCGTCTCGGGCGGTGGCAGCGGTCACACTGGCATCGGCCAGTTCGGCGCCGGTGCAGCGATGGGCGCGGCGGGCATGGCGGTGGCCGCAGCCAGCGCGGGAGGTGCGGCGGTGAGTGCGGGCATGGCGTCGATGGCCGGCGGGGCACAAGCCCTGATGGCTGCCTACACCCAAGCCCAAGAAAACGTCTCCTCAGGCACCGATGTTTTGTCATCCATGGCTTCGGGCTCTTCAGAAGCGACGCCGACTTCTGGCAATACCTCCTCAAGCGCCTCTGCTGCGTCCTTTGCGCGGAGTTCATTCGCGCAAGCGGCTGGGATTTCCGGGCAACAGGACCAAGCGACGCCCTCTGCATCCCCGGGTTCAGCCAGCGCAGGAAGCTCGGGCTCGGGGGACAGATCCAGGATGTCCAGCGGCTCCATAGGACAAGGGGCGTCGGGGGTTGCGGGCGCTGCCGAGCAGGGCAGCGCTGCCTGGGGTTCCTTGCTGCAAGCAGCAACCCATGCGGGCAAGGTCGCGGTGGATGCGGGCGCCAATCTGGCCTCCGGGGCCAAGACGGTGGCACAAGACCGCCTGGAGGCTTGGCGGTCTTCTGCTGCCGACCGGATTGCCGACACCACCGGCGGACAGATCGCGGCCGCCATTCGTGAGCAGGGCCGCTCGGGCGTTGAATTCCCTGGCAACAGCTTGAGTGGAGCACCACTGTCGCCAGAACAGTCGTCAGAGGTGGAGTCCTTCATCCACCGACCCGCCCCTTCTGACCCATCTTCAGGCCCCTCCACTGGTGCGTCATCGGGCACATCTGCTGCCGCGTGAACCCGTGTCAACGACCCACCCCCAACACCCTACCTTCCATGAAAACACCTCTTTTGTCATTGACCCTCGCCCTGGCTGGCGTGTTCACCTGGAGCCACAGCCATGCCAGCGACGTTCTGACCGGTGACACGCGCTATGCGTGTGAAGCGATCTTGTGTCTGGCATCGGCCACTCGCCCGACGGAGTGCCGTCCGTCTTTGTCCCGCTACTTCAGCATCGTTGCCAGAAACTGGTCACGGACGTTGCAAGCCCGACACGACTTCTTGAATCTTTGCCCGGTGTCACAGCAGACACCGGCCATGAGTTCCTTGGTTTCCGCCATTGCACGTGGCGCTGGACACTGCGATGCCGTGGCACTGAACCAGTCTTTACGGCTGTGGTCAGGATCGTCCGGAGACGGCTACACCTACATCAGCAACCAGATGCCCGATTACTGCACCGCCTACACCCGCCACGCCTACACCGACTTCGTGTCCAGCGGTTCTATTCCGCGCTATGTGGGAGATCCTCTGCGGGGTGGCTACTGGGTCGAAGGGCGAGACTATGAAAGGGCGCTGGCCGAGTACAACGCCAAGTTGGTCCAAGCAGTCGAGTCGGATTGGAGCCGGTGAGCCTCACGCATGATGCCAATCGCAGACAACATCAACCTGCCAGCCCACTTGCATGAACGGGTCACCTGCTCATTGGCAGCAGCGGCGCAATACCGTATCCCGGCCAACATCCTCTTGGCCGTCGCAGAAAAGGAGGCCGGCAAACCCGGTCAGTGGGTGCGCAACCGCAATGGCAGCTTCGATGTGGGGACAATGCAGTTCAACACCACCTACCTGGCCGATCTGGCCAAGTACGGCATCACCCCGCAGCACGTGGCCCAGCCGGGTTGTTACCCATACCGACTGGCTGCCTGGAGATTGCACCACCACCTCAGACGTGACAGCGGTGATGTGTGGACCCGAGCCGCGAACTACCACTCCCGCACACCCCAGTACAACTCGATCTACCGCGCGGATCTGCAAAAACGGGCGGTTCGATGGGGGCAATGGTTGCAGGCTCGATTCGCCACGGTCCCACCTTGAGGAGTTCTGGTGGGCTGTGGATTTTGGTGTTTTCGAGTGTGAATGCGCACGAACTCCCATTGACAAGTTTGCAGCAACTGATTTTGCCCTCGTTTCGTGTAGCTCTTGGCCCACGGTTCACGCGGCCTTTTTACGCTGTGCCTCGTACCAGCGTTGCTCGAACTGCATCGGGCTGAGGTAGCCCAGTGACGAATGCAGCCTGCGGTGATTGTAGAAGGCCATCCAGTCCATCACCGCCTGCCGGGTCTGCTCACGGGTGTCGAACTTGTGCCCATGCACACTGGCCGCTTTCAGCCGCCCCCAGAAGCTCTCGGTCGGTGCGTTGTCCCAGCAGTTGCCCTTCCTGCTCATCGATGAGCGCATTCCCCAGCCCTTGAGAGCCTGCTGGAATTCCCCGCTTGTTGATTCACCGTGCAAACTGAGCCACCCCAAAAATGGCCCAGTTTTCGTTGTGATTCAACAGCCTTACATGGACGTCTCCAGGAAAGCAAGATTCGGCGGCGTGAAGTTTCAAAGGGCTTTCAGTCTTACATACGGCCTGTGGTTGCAGGCTTTTCATCCTGCTGGCCCGGATGGCATTCGCGGGCGGGGTTCCTGTCTGCACATCGGGCTTGATGCCCTGCTTCCCTATCGGATTGCCCCCGCCCCGGTTTGACCTGTTGACCCATCACTTCGCTTCTTGCATGCTCTCCTTCAAAACGGATTCATGTGTTCGGGTTGTTGAAATTGTTCGTGATACCACTCAAGCGGTTGCCATATCGGTCGGATTCCATCTGACCTGGTCAAAGGCTCTGCCTTTGGCCAGGACCGCCCAAGCGGTTCGTGCCAATTTGTTGGCCAACGCAGCCACCACAACACTGTAAGGGATGGTGTTCAAAACTCTTCGCCTGACGCAGTCAGAAGGGCCACGCCCCGCCTGACAATACGCCCATGAAGCAACAAGACCTTGGCCTGAACCTGAGCAAACGTCGCACCCGCAAGGCGGTGTTTCTGGACGAGATGAACCTGGTGGTGCCGTGGTCTGAATTGTTGGCGCTGATAGCGTCGCACGCACCGCGCGCCAAGACCGGGCGTCCGCCGTTCGAGCTGCAGACCATGCTGCGCATTCACTTTGTCCAGCAGTGGTTCGGTCTGTCCGACCTTGTAGTGACCCAGTAAAAACCTGCGCAGGTGTTATGTTCGAAGGAAACGACGATGAGCACCCTGATGGAAGAAGACATCAAACGCTGGACAGCCAAGCGCAAGACGGCCCTGGTCCTGGACATCATTCAAGGCAAGACCACGGTATCGGAGGCCAGCCGCGCCTACGACCTCAACCCTTCTGAGGTTGAACAATGGGTCGATGAAGGCAAGCGCGGCATGGAAAACGCCCTGCGCAGCAAGCCCCTGGAAATCAAAGAGCAGTACGAACGCCAGATCACCGACCTGCAACAGGCCTACGGCGAAGCCATGAGTCTTTCCCAACCGAGGTCCCAGATCTTGTTCCGAAGGATGGTATCGTTGTGTCAGCAGTTCAGCCAAGCGATACAGGACCAGCACCATGAGCGACGTGGAATACCGGCATTTTTTGAGTAAGGTGCTTGACGCCCAAAAGGGCGGCGAGGCCGCTTGGTCCGTGCAGTCCACCGGCGAAAAAGTGGCCGTGGCGCTGGCCTTGAACCGCGCGGACTGGCTCGCGGCCATGAACTACACCCTGGCCGAGGCGATTGAACGCACGGGCCCGGTGTGGATTGCCCTGCTACCGCGGGTGGTCCGAGCCCTGGACAACGACGCCTGAGGCGCCAAAAACGCAAACGACCAGACAATTCAGGACCAAGTGCCGCCGCAGCTTCTTGCGGACTTGGGTGATCTCTCGTTCGTTGCGACGAAGTTTCTTCGATGAGTTGGTGGCGGCCCATCCGACGCTTCATGTGTCGCCCACACCCCTGAGCACCAGTCTCTGCCTAGAATGCGGCTGTCGATCCGCAGGATAGACGGTAAGACCCACCAACAGAGGAAGATATGGCCACCAAGAAAACCGCTCCCGCTAAGCAAGCCCCCGTGAAGAAAGCAGCCGCTCCGGCAAAGAAAGCACCGGCCAAGGCAGCCGCTTCCGCCAAGAAGGTGGCCGCCCCAGCGGCCATGAAGCCGGTCAAGACCCTCTTTAACAAGACCACGCTGCTGGCCCACCTGACCGAGCACAGTGGGGTCGAGTCCAAGGTCGTCAAGGCCGTCATGGCAACCTTCGAAGCCACGCTGCTTGCGTCGCTGTCCTCCAAGGGAGCGGGTGAGTTTCTGCTGCCCGGTGTGATGAAGGTCATCGTCCAGAAAGTTCCCGCCAAGAAGGCCCGAACCGGCATCGACCCCTTCACCAAGCAGGAGCGCAAGTTCGCGGCCAAACCGGCCAGCGTGAAACTGCGCGCCCGCTTCCTGAAAAAGGTCAAGGACGCAGCGGCCTGAGTCAGCGTGCCACCATTCCACGCCACGCCAACCTGGCAGCGTTCATCCCACCTTCATGCTTCGACGGGCGCTGTGGACCCGTTGCTGCTTGGTCGGCTCCATCGAGTGGGCTTGAGACTGTTCAAGCGCCTTCGCCTGTTGACGCCTTTCTTGCTGTTGCGCCGCCTGCAGCACCGCCACCGAGATCTGACGCCTGACCCCTTCCAGCCCCAATTGGCTGTGCTGGGCCATGTCGTTGAAGTCCGAGAACCGCTTGGGCTCACGGGCCTGCTCACCCGGCGCGAAGATCGGGATCACGGCGTGACCCGCCACCGCTTGCGCGGCTTCCTCGGCCTTGTTGCGCCCGGGGTTACGGCCACGGCTGAGTTCCTGCACCCGATCATCGTCACCCGCGATCACCACTGGCTTGTCCGCAAACCGTCCCTGCAAGGCCTTGGCCACCGCTTCCAGATTGCCCGCGTCAAAGGCCGCGACTGTCGCGTGACCACTGGCCTGGGCCAGACTGGCGGCGGTGGCGTAGCCTTCGGCGATCAGCAGCACCGGGGCCTGCGCCAAAGCGGCCATGCCCCCCAGCGCATGGAAGCAGCCCTCCTTGCGCGCACCCTTGGCAAACCGTTTGGTGCCATCGGCCTGGATGTACTGGGTGCTCCATTGCTGGTCGTTCGCGTCGTGAACGCGGATGCAGGTGGTGCCTGAATCGGTGTCGGTGCGCACGCCATTCAACAGATCGACGCCGTTGACTTGCAGCGTCTGCAGTCCCTTGGCCAAGAGGTAAGCGGTCGGCTGTTCGGGCTTGGTGAAACCCTCCCATTGCCCTTGCACCCGCACCGAGGCCTCCAGGTGTTGCTGCTGGACTTCCACTTCCCGGTCGGCGGCCCGCTGCGCCACTTGCGCTTGCATTTGGGCGCGTTCGGTGTCGTTGAGACGTTGACCGGAAGCCCGCCAGGTCATCTCCTCGCCCGATCGGTTGTTCTTGATGTAGCCCGCTGGATGGCCATCGAGATAACCCACATAGAAGCCTGCCTTCTCGGAAGGCTTGTCGTCATTGACTGCGATGCGGTGCTTCTGGCCATCCATGATCGGGTGTTCTCCCGTGACCACACACCCCATCGCCCTCAGGGCCTGGCCAAACTCTTCGCGCGGTGAGAGGGCAGGGGCCTGCTGCAGGGCGACCTTGTCGGGCAACCAGTGGTCGATCCGTGCCGGGTCGACCTCGGCGGACACGTACCAGGATTTGGCCACCTTGTCCCAACGGGCGCCCACGGCCTTGGCGGCATTGCGTTCGTGGTAGGGCACCGCCAGGTACACGCGAGCGGTCTCCTGCGCCAAGTCTTTGGATAACACCGTGTCACCGGATCCCGCCTCCGTGGGTGTGTTGTTCGTTGCGTGGGTTGTTGTGTTGATCGGTGCATTGGTTTGCGAGTTGGCTGGCGTGGTAGCAGCAGCCGCAGGAGTCCAGCGTGCGAAGACCGACAGATCGCGACCAGGTGGGGCGTACCAAGTCTGAGCTTGTCGGTCCCAACGGGCGCCGAGCGCCTTGGCCTCGTCCTTCTCCTTGAATGGAACCTGCAACGGGGTGCGATCGGTGGCAATGATCGAGCGCTTCTGAGCCTCCTCTTGCGCATGGATTTCAGCCTCCCTGCCGGTCTCACGGGACGCACGGTCTACACGGGCCCGCATGTCGGCATCCTCAAGCAGTGCCAAGGCCGCCGTGGCCTTGTCCACTGGGGCGGTGCTGGAGATCTCAGTGCGCTCGGTCATCGGCGTGTCTGGCTGTTGTGTCTGAATGGCTTGAACGGCTTGGAGGAACAGATCGACCACATCACCTCCTGCGTGGACGAAGGACGGCCCCTGTGCGCGGGTCTGCAGCGATGCGGCCACCGAAGCGGCGGACTCCCAGGGCGACTGGCCCCATTGGTGGGTCCAAGACAGGTGACGCACTTCGTCCCAGAAATTCTCCAGTCGCTGCGGTGTGGCACCGGCATCGGCCAGGCCTTGCGCCCGGGCCGGATCAGATGGGCTGAAACCATTGGTGTTGCGGTCCAGCAAAGATTCCCAACGCTGCAAGGCTTGCTCGCGTGTCAACGGCAAGGGCTGAGCACCGTTCGTGGTGGCGGTGATGTTCGTGACGGCCGCACTGTCGCCCGTCTCTGCGCCTTGGATCACAGGCTGCGGCGCTTGCTGCAGCTGCTGTTCGAACGCCAGGACGAAGTCGTGGATTTTTTCGGCATCGGCGGCGGCTCGAAACACCTCCAACGGATCGTCCTGCAAGACCTGGATCCAAGACGCCACGTACGAGGCGTGCTGGCCCGGGTCGTGGCCAATGCCCAATTCGTCACCCAGAATCATGGAGGCGATCTCGGCGCGCAGTTCTTCGCGCGCGTAAGCCTCGCTGCCGAACGGGTTGGCCAGATCGCGACCCAAGCGCGACTCGTGGCCGCTCCAGTGGCCCAGTTCGTGCAAGGCCGTGGCGTAGTAGCGGTCGGCACTGGGGAACTGGCCCGGGTCCGGCAAGTGGATGCTGTCGGTGGAAGACCGGTAGTAGGCCCGGTTGCTCTCGCCATGTCGGATCACCGCCCCGGACGCTTTGAGCAAGGCTTCGGAGCGCTCCAGCGGATCCCAGGTGGGCTGCACCACCGCCTGAACGGGCAAACCATCGATCTGCTCGGCGTTGAAGACGGTGGCAAAGAACACCCGTGGGCGTTCAAGCATCACCGTGACTTTGACCGGCTCGCCCTGGGCGTCGAGCACAGGACGTCCCTGCTCGTCGAGCTTGTTGTGCTCCTCGCTGAACTTCCAGTACTGGATGGGCGTGCCTCTTTCACCCTTGCGAACCTGGGCATCGACCGAGGCCGCCTGCTTGTAGGTCATCCAGCGCGCGTCGCTGCGCCCCTGGCTCATCAGGAAGATGGCGTTGATGCCTTTGTAGCGCTTGCCCGTGACCGGGTTGAGTGGCACCGCAGAACGGGGCTCGCCCGCCACCCAAGGACGTTGCCAGGGCGCTGTGCCAGCGCGCAACTGCTCGATGAGTTGCTCGGCAACCATCTCGTGGAAGGGTTTCTTGATGTCCTTGGCCTCTTTGGCCAGACCAACCTCTTTGTGGTCACTCATCGTCACGCCCTCCTGTGACCCTGGCCCACCAGGCCGCCGCTGCGCTCCAGGCCGGCGCCAAGTCGAGATCGCTGTCTCGGGCCTCGGCTTCGCTCATGGCGTCCTCGCGAAACGCCCCGACCTGCTCGGCCTCCACGGGGTCGAACTCGACCGTGTGGCCGGGCAGTTGTGCCTCGGCCAGCTTGGCCAAAAGGACTGTGTTTTCAGGCATGGATGTGTCCATGTGTTTACCTCCCTGGTGTGGTGAAGACCGGCCGCAGCTCGGCCTTCAGTTGTGAAATGGGGATCAAGCCGAAGTAACGACCATCGAAAGATTGCAAACTGCCATCGGCCAACAACAGGACTTCGTCCTGAGTCAGGCGGTGTGACGCGATCACGGTGGCGGGCAAGGACCGGCCCGAAGCGTCCTGCGTCAGTGGCACCGTGCTGGGGACGAACTCGCCATTGACATGGACCCCGCCGGGGCCCACCGAAACCATGTCGCCCGACAAGGCGGCCACCCGTTTGATCAGGTAACCCAGTTGCCCGGGACACCAGCCCGCCGCGATGTAGCCCCGCGCTTTGGCGCTTTGGAACAAGGGGGTGTCGGGTGGACACCAGAGCACGATGGCGCCACGCGCCCATCGGGTCATGCCAACATGGTCATGCTCATTCACCGTGCGGTACAGCCCCACGGGCAGGCTCGCGGTGGTGTTGATGCGCAAGCCCGTCCACCAGGCCAACGCTCCCGCCCCCAGCCACAGCAGCAAGGCGGTGACGCACCACCGGGGCAGGCGCCGCATCCATGAACGCATGGACAGCATCACAGGCGCACCACCGGCCAGTTCCGTTCCTGGCGCAGCCGATCGCTGTGCGCGGGCGGGGCGACCGCACTGCGGCGACGGAACACCGGATCCTGGAAGTACAAGGGCTGCTTGCCATAGATGGCCGGGTAGCCGGCCACGCACACGACCATGTCGCCAGCGTGTTCGATCTCACCGCGAGCGTTCTTGCGCGGCCCTGGCATGCGCAGGCACTCGTCCGGGGTCAACAAGGGCCGCTGCACCTCCTGAAGGGTGCGTGACACCTGAGACAGCATCGAGGAAGTGCGCTTGCCACTGGTCGTGATCTGCTCCTTGACCACCGTGGCCTGCCCGCTCAATCGCGACAGATGCTCTGCGGTCTCCAGGCGGTTGGGTGGATAGGCGTTTTGCACATGGCAGTTGGACGTGATGCTCTCGTCCGCGCCGTAGCCTTGTTCTCGGCTCTTGAGCTGGCTGATGTCCTGACAGATCAGATAGCACTTGATGCCGTAGCCCGCCACGAAAGCCAGAGACTCCTGCAAGATGGGCAGTTTGCCCAAGCTGGGAAACTCGTCGAGCATCAGGAGCAGGCGGTGCTTGTAATACGCGACCGGTCGGCCATCTTTGAATTCCATCTTGTCGGCCAGCAGGCGCACCGTCATGTTGAGCAGGACGCGCACCAGGGGGCGCAAGCGGGCCTTGTCGCTCGGCTGGGTGACGATGTACAAACTCACCGGGTCGTCGTGGTGCATCAGGTCGCGGATGGCAAAGTCACTGCTGGCGACATTGGCCGCCACCACCGGATCCCGGTACAAAGACAGGTAGGACTTGGCGGTGGAAAGGACCGAGCCAGCCTCTTCTTCCGGGCGGTCCATCATGTCCCTCGCAGCCGCGCCTACCGCAGGGTGATTCGCGCCAGAGGGCAAATGGCGCCAGGTGGACATCTCCAGCCACAGCTCCTGGCTGTCGCGCTGCGGGTCGGACATCATCGCGTCGATCATCGATAGGTTGGCGGTCCGGCCCTCTTGGCGTGCTCGGTAGAGGGCGTGCAGCATGACCCCGACCAGCAAGGCAAAGGCGGTCTTTTGCCAATGGGAGTCCAGTCCCTTGCCGTCCGGATCGACGATGGAGTTGGCCAGGTTCTGCACATCCCCCACCTCGTGCGCACTGCCCAGGCGGATTTCATCCAAGGGATTCCAGCGCACCCCGCCGGCGGGCTGGGCGGGCTCGAAGCGCAAGACACGGTTGTGCGCGTGACGCTGACGCCAGCCCGCCGTCAAGGCCCACAACTCCCCCTTGAGGTCGGTGATCACGGCACTGGCACTCCACGACAGCAAGGTCGGGATCACCAACCCCACCCCCTTGCCCGAACGGGTGGGCGCGTAAGTGAGCACGTGCTCCGGTCCGCTGTGACGCAGGTAATGGAAACGGCCTCGGCGGTCCTGCCAGCCGCCGACGTAGACACTGTCAACCGCCTCTGAGATGCCCATGCTGCCGGTCTGCGCTGAGACATCACAGCCCAGCAGCGCCCTGAACGGGCTCCACCAGCGGGCGGCCCACGACGCCGCTTCGCGCGGCAGCAGGCCCGCAGCCTCGATGTCGGTTCGCTGAGCCCACCGGGCCGAGCCGTGCAGGTGGATGGAGGCCCGGGCGGTGTTCGACGCCACCACCTTGGCCATTGACACACCCATCAGGCCGATGACCGTGACCACCGCCCCGAGGCTGGTTGATCGCATGATCTCTTGCGGGTATTGGGCGTGCCACTGTGACACCCAGAGCACAATGGACCACGGCGCGTACAGCGGCCCCCAGTGAGCACCCAGCGCCGCCTGGTAGTCAAAGGTGTGGGCAAAGGCCTGGCTGGCGGTTTGCAACCCCGCCCAAAACGATGTCAACCCGGCCAGCACGTGCTGCCGGGAGGCCGCGTTTGGGGGTGCCGTCTGCGACTGGACCTGGGGGCCCACGGGATGGTGTTTGTGTGGTCGGCTCATGGCGCCCCCCGACGACCACGGCGTGCGGCCTGGGATGCCCGTGCCGGCTGCTCGATCTGCACCGAGAAGTCCTCACCGTCCGCAGCGGCGGGAGTCACACGCACCAGTGAACCCAAGCCAGCGCGAGAGAGTTGTTGTGCCTGGCGGCCAGAGACAGGCATCACCAGCAGGTGGGGCTGCGCCTGGCCCGTGCCCGCGTCCAAGAGGTGCCACAGGGCCAAGGCCTGACCATCCACCACGCGGGTACCGGCGTAGCAGTGCTGCTGCCGTTGTGGTGGCCCCCCCTCGTACAACTGGTGTTCGGGAATGTCCAAGCCCGACCGGCGCCGGGTTTCCCGCTCCTGCACGTAACGATGAGCCGCCTGCCAGGACGGGGTCATCCCTCCTGTCCCAGCAACTCCCCGTCGCAATGCGTGATCTGTGAGGGATCCTTGCTGCTCCAGGTGACCAGGTACATCACTCGGCAGTAGCACTTGAGCTCCTTCGGCGAAGCGAACCACACCGAGTTGGGACAGTGTTCGCAGACGGTGGCGGTGGCTGGGCGGCGGTGTTCGTCCATCGCGTCCAAGGTAGGGCTGCGCCACGGTTCCGGTTCCTCGGCTTGCAGGTGCTCGGCTTGCAGGCGTGAGGTGTGGTCCTGAAACGCGGGGGGCTCCGACGCTTCCATCAAGTCGCCCTGGGTGAGCTGCAGCAAGGCCTGGTCGATCAAGGCCTCCTCGCTGGGATCCAGGTCCAGATCGGTGAGTGGGGTGTCGGCTGGGCTCATGTGGTGTTTCTCCCTGTGGTGGTGTGTGGAGTGGTGATGTGATGGATGACGCGTGCCATGGCGATGGCGACAGCACGGGAGCTGTCGCTGCCTTCAGGCGTTGGCGTCTGTGCTCCAGCGCCGGGTCGGCCAAGGTGAAGCCTGCCCCCAGACGGGCCGCGACGTGCACTACCTGGGCTTTGAACTGCGGGCTCCCGTGCACCTGCAAGACCGGGCCGAAACGCTGCTGTGCGAGGCGCAACGCCAGTTCGATGTCCTGCGTCGAGCTGTGACTGGCCAGCTGCAATCGTTGACCGTCATCGCGCACCGCCGATCGGTGGCTGCGGTGCAAGACCGTGCCCTTTTTGGTGACGGTGTCGACCCTCAGCGCAGAGGACGGCTCATCGCTTGCCGCCGGCTGCTCGGTGGTGTTGTGCACGCCCTGCAGCAGGTTGCCGCGCAAGGGTTGCGCCGCCGCTCGCGAGCGCAAGGCCTGCAAGGACGCTTCGTTGCCGGCCAGTGCCTGCTGCTTGAGCCAGTCGGCCCAAGTGTGCTGGCGATGTTGTGCCACCAGTCTCGCGCGCTCCTGGGACGCCTGCTGTTGCAATTGGCGCAGTTCCGTTCGCAGCGTCTGCAAGGCTTGGGTGTAGAGCACCCGTTTGACCAGGCGCCCCTCGGTCATCATGCCGATGGCGGCCCGCTTGACGCGGTAACTGCGCCGGGCGGCATCGACGAGCCGTTGGCGGCGACGCCGCCACTGCGTCAAAGCGTCTTTGCGTTGGCTCTGGTGCCGCGATTGCTCAAACACATAACGCCGGTGCAAGTCCTTCGTGTCGATCCGCAAAGGCACCGTCTGTTTGGCGTAGGCCCGCTGCCGGGTGGGTGACGTGGACCAGCTCGAACTGACGCCGGGGAAGGTCGTGTTGGTGGTCTGGCTGAAGGTCTTGTGATGGGGCGTTTCGACGGAAGTGCTGTGGGGCGTGAACGCGCCACCCGGGCCCCCGCGCTCCTCGGACGATTCGATGGGCTGGGGCACGAAGGGGCCGAGTCGATCCTGAAGCCGGGCCAGTGAGAATTCCCGTCCCAGCGAGCTGGCCTTGACCGTAGTGCCATCGGGCGACTGGAACACCAGACCCTGTCCCCGAGGGCGCAACTGCAGGCCGTTGTGGGCCAGACATTGGTGCAAGCTGGCCCAATCCTGCGCTTGTCTCAACTCATCCAGGCACTCACGCTCGATCCAACCCAGCAGGCTTTGCACCCCCGAATGGCGCTCCATGTCCTCGGCCCGACCGCGGGCCACGCTGCGCCGGCTCTCGTGGTTGTCCACCTGCAGCTGGCAGGCCAACTCAAGCTCCTGAGCCACTTGAGCCAACACCCGGTAGGCCTGAAACGGCTCGTGCAGCGTCAAACGGGTCGGGTGGATCTTGTTGATCGCCAGGTGAACATGCAGGTTGTCGGTGTCGTGGTGTACCGCGCTGATGCGTTGGTGCTCGGCAAACCCCAAGGCTTCGCAGATCCGCTCTTCGATGCGCCACAACACCTCGGCCGAGGGCTGCTCACCCGCCCGAAAGCTCACCAGCAAGTGGTAGGTCCGGTCCCCTTTCGCGCGGGTGTTGAGCGCCGGCGTGGCCAAGACTTCGCTGATCGCCGCATCCACCCTATCGGATGCGCAGTGGGTCACCCGCACTTGGCCCAGGCGGTGTTCCTTGCTTTGCGGATCGGTGATGTAGCGGACCAGGCCGTCGTAATCGCTCTTGCCCTGCGACCGCATGGGCATGTGCTTGACGATCACCTTGGACTCCGGGGCATGACCACCTGGCGCATGACGGCGGCCATTTGTTCTTGCCGGTCGTCGATGCGTGACAGGATCGCGAGCAAGGTGGCTCGACTGAACAGCAAGGTGCGCTCGTCGTCGCTGAGCCAGAGCTTGATCAGGCCACCCAGGCGACCCAGGTCGCCGTTGAGGCGCGCCAATTCCCGCACCTGCTCGCAGTCGACCACACCGGTGATGGCGTAGCCCTGGCCGACCTCGCGCAGGTAGCGCGCCACGCTCAGGCCGGCCGCTTGGGCCTGAGCTTCAATGGCCGCCTTCTCTGTGGCGGTGACCGGCACCCGCAAATGGTGACGGCGTTGGGTTTCGGCGCACGCAGGCGCCCGCGACCCGTGGACGGGTTCGTTGTTCATCTGACTCACTCCCTGACTCTCGTAATTCTTTGAAGGCGGTAGCCGTGGCCCTCGCCAGAGCAGGACAGACCGTTGAGCACCCTTGGGTGCGAATCAGGTCTTGTGAAGTTGGCAAACCGGTTCACCGGTTAGCTAACTTCACCTATCCTGCCCGCCTTTCGGCGTTCATGACCCCATGACAAGTGCGCTGCCGGCATGCGCTGTGACCGCGCTACTACCGCGCCACCACCCCGCTGCACCCGCACCATCCCCGAGCCACACTGAACGGCTGACCGCCATCGCCAGGCACCAGGCGCCTGACGAGGGGGGTGATGTTAATGCGATTTGGCCACGTGCCGAACGCATGCGTCACTGACTCGATGGGTTTTGGGTGGAACCAAGGGCGCAGGGTCATGGGGGGATGAGCGTTCCTGCCTATAATCCGCGCCCAGAAACAGGGAGGGGCTACATGCCAAAACACTCAGACTCAGCGCTGCAGCGCTGGGCGAACACGCGCGCGGGCCAACGGCCCCGCCAAGACCAGGGAACAGTCGCGTTCCTGGCCGTGCGCCAGGAAGTTCAAGCGGGCCTGCAAGCAGGTTACGCCTTGAAGACGATCTGGCGCTTCATGCACGAGACCGGCAAGGTTCAAACGCGTTACGAGACGTTTCTCAAGCACGCTCGCCGCCACCTGGACCAACCCACCACAGGCTCTGCAGCCACTCCTGTCTCCGCATTGCCCGCACCCCAGACTGTCACAATGCCCGCCCAGGTTGCCACCAAGCTGGCTGCCGCTTCCCCCTTGGCGTCATCCGGCGCTGCGGCGCCCACGGTTGCGACGGTTCCGATGGGGTTGACTGGTTTTACCTACAACGCGGTTCCCAACAAAGAGGAGTTGTTCTAATGGCGCGCATCCACATGGTTTTGCAAGGCAAGGGCGGGGTGGGCAAGTCGATGGTCGCGGCCACCCTGGCGCAGTACCTGCGGCACCTGGGACAGTCGCCGTTGTGCATCGACACCGACCCAGTCAACGCCACCTTTGAGGGTTACCGCGCCTTGGACGTTCAGCGTCTGAACATCCTGGAAGGCGATGAAATCAACACCCGGCGTTTTGACGATCTGGTGGAGTTGGTGGCAGGCGCCCAACAGGACGTGATCATCGACAACGGCGCGAGCTCGTTCGTGCCGCTGTCGCACTACCTGGTCTCCAACCAGGTGCCGGCCTTGCTGCAAGAAATGGGGCACGAGTTGATCGTGCACACGGTGGTCACCGGTGGTCAGGCTTTGGTGGACACGGTCAGTGGTTTTGTGCAACTGGTGAGTCAGTTTCCCAGCGAATGTCGCTTTGTGGTGTGGCTCAACCCATTCTGGGGAGCGATCGAGTACGAGGGCAAGGCGTTCGAGAAGATGAAGGCCTACTCGGAACACAAGGCCAAGGTGTCGGCCATCGTGAAGATTCCGGCATTGAAAGAAGAAACCTATGGTCGGGATTTCTCGGACATGCTGCAGCAGCGTTTGACCTTTGATGAGGCCTTGGCGCAAGAGACGTTGACGATCATGACCCGCCAGCGACTGAAAATCGTCCGCACCCAGCTGTTTGGTCAGCTTGAGACCGCGGCGGTGGTGTGATGGCCCGCGACAAGCTCGATGAGGTCATCCAGGCGGTGGCCAGTCGGCATGGGGTGGCCCTCGGTCGGGATGACCCAATCCTGATTCTTCAGACCATGAACGAGCGTCTGATGGAGGAGGGTCGTCAGGCGCAAGAGCAGTTGTTGGAGCGGTTTCGCTCGGAATTGGAAGCTGCGTCCCTGAGGTGGGGAGATGAGTCACGCCAGCTGGCCGAGAAGAGTTTGTCGGCTGCTTTGGCCGCGAGCCGGGCCACGATAGAAGATGTGCTGAAACAATCGGCGAAACAGACCGGGCAGTCACTGCGCCGGCATGTCGAGGAAATGACCCGAACCCTGAACGCCTCGGTTCGGGTATCTCGGCAGATTGCCCTGATCAACCTGGTGGCCAGTGGATTCACTGCGCTGGCGGCAGGATTGCTGTTGTGGGGGGTGATTCGGTCGTCGTGATTTCGCTTTAGGCTGATCAGATCCACTCGTGGTTCGTTGCCGATCCAGTGACAATCATTCAGTTGGTGCGATGCCATGCACATGGGGGCTGTGCAGATTCTCAGGTGCGTAACACCTACGTGACGCCGACCTACGTACTCAGGTGTTTGGGTCTGCCGCAATGGTGCTCAGCATTTCGGTCCCCACCTCGAGCAGCAGTCTGTAGATGACGGACTTGTGGGAATGCCTTTGTTAACAGGCCGTTGAAAAAGTGGTCACCAAAGCTGCCGCCCGCCCGTTTGGCCCG
>CAZSZN010000008.1:0-31535 GCA_964610405.1 uncultured Macromonas sp.
TACCACTGGCCGCGCCAGTCACCACACACACCTTGCCCGCCAGGCCCAACCAATCGTTCGCAGCGTCAGACACATCCGTCTCCATCAATTTGCATGACCTGCATTGTTTGGCTGCGCGCCTCTGCTGGTTTTGACGATTTGCGCCAGGACATGGACAATTCGTGCAAACCGGAACTTCACACATGGCCTACCCTCGGGCAATTCCCAACTACGACCTGTACGGTGACCAAGCGTCCCCAGCCTGGTCCAATTCGTTCAATTTCGAGTGGATACCCCAGCGCTCTGCGCACTACCAATGGGTCATCCACCCCCACCGGCACGACGGTTTTGTGCAACTGCTCTACCTCACACGGGGCAGCGTGCAAGTCCAGATCGACGACACCACCGCCCAAGCCGATGCGCCCTGCCTGCTTCTGATTCCCGCTGGGCATGTGCACGGGTTTCGCTTCTCGCTGGACATTGACGGCCCGGTCGTCACCGCCACCCAGAAAACGCTGGAATCGCTGGCCGCCGCCACCATGCCTGAACTGTTGGCCACACTGCGCAAGCCATTGGTCATGCCGCTGCCTCAAGAACCCCAACAGGCCGACCGGCTGATGCCCCTGTTCCTGGCGCTGGAGCAGGAGTCACGCCACCACGCCCCCGGGCAACTGGCCGCCGGCATGTCGTTGCTGCTGACGCTGATGATCCACGTTTACCGCCTCAACGGCGGTGGCACGGGCGACCCTGCCCAGCCGCATTTGCGCACGCCCTCGCGCCGCGCCAGGCAGATCGAGAAATTTCGCACCATCGTGGACCGGGATTTCCGCAAACAACACTCGGTGCAAGCCTACGCGCACGAGATTGGCGTCACGGCGGGCCAGCTTTCGCGCCTGTGCCGCGAAAGCATGGGCATGTCGGCTCTCGACGTGATCAACGCCCGCATCCTGCACGAAGCGCAGCGGTTGCTGGTCTACACCAGCCTACCAGTCAAGCAAGTGGCGGCTGAACTCGGTTTTGACGACGACGCCTACTTCAGCCGTTTTTTCCGCAAGCACGGCGGCGTCACACCCAAAACCTTCCGGCTCAACGCGCTGGACAGTCTGACCAAAAGCGGCTGATGCGGTCGATCAAGCCACCCGGCGCATCACCGGGCGCGCAGCCTCGGCCCGGGTGTGGCAAAACAGGTCTTTCGGGTCTTCGGCCCCAGGCACCAGGTTCACCGCCATGCCCAACTGGCGCTGTTCGGCCTGGGCGAGCACGTAGCGCAAGGTCGAATAGTCCTCCAGCGCAAACCCCACCGAATCGAACACCGTCACTTGGTCGGCACGCTGGCGCCCCACTTCGGCCCCAGCCAGCACACGCCACAGCTCCACCACCGGAAAGTCGCCCGGCAACTGCTGGATGTCGCCCTCCACACGGGTCTGGGGCTCGTACTCGACAAACACGCGCGCACCACGCAACACATCGGCGTGCAGCTCGGTCTTGCCCGGGCAGTCGCCCCCCACCGCGTTGATGTGCATCCCCGGCTCCACCATCTCGGGCGTGAGGATGGTGGCGTAGCTTTTGTCCGCCGTCACGGTGGTCACGATGTCGGCGCCGCGCACGGCCTCGGCGGTGGAAGCCGCCCGAACCACCCGCAGCTCGGGGTAGGCCGACAGGTTGCGAACCAGCTTATCGGTGGCACTGGGGTCCACGTCATGGACCACGATCTCGTTGATCCCCAAGTGGCTGTGAAAGGCCAGCGCCTGAAACTCGCTTTGCGCCCCGTTGCCGATCAAGGCCATGCGCCGCGCGTCGGGCCGCGCCAAGGCTCGCGCCGCCATCAGTGAGGTCGCACAGGTGCGCAAGGCCGTGGCCACCGTCAGTTCTGACAGCAACACCGGGTAGCCGGTGTCCACATCGGCCAGCACGCCAAAAGCCATCACCGTGTACAGGCCACGCTGGGTGTTGCTGGGGTGGCCATTGACGTACTTGAAAGCGTAGCGTTGGGCGTTGGACACCGGCATCAGCTCAATGACGCCGATGTCCGAGTGGCTGGCCACCCGCGCCGACTTGTCGAAATCGGACCAGCGGACAAAGTCGTCTTGGATGGTGTCGGCCAACTCTCCAATGAACGGGGCGACCCCCACGGCCTGTACCAGCCCGACCATGGTGGGAACGTCGATAAAACGGGTCATGAACATCTCCTGAATGGCGGCCGCATGCACCGCTGCGCTGTTGAGTGTGCGCTCGAGTGCCGCCAATTTGAAGCATGCAAGCTGCCATTGATCGCCGATAAGCCATCACATTGCCAGACTCAATTGACATAATGTCAACATGGACTCGATAGACCGACAACTCATCGCGCTGCTGCGCACCGATGCACGCACCTCGGTGGTCACGCTGGCCCAGAAGCTGGGGGTGGCGCGCGCAACGGTACAGAACCGCATCGCCAAGCTGGAAGCCAACGGCACCATCGCGGGCTACACGGTGCGACTCAAACCCGAGGCGGAGGAGCACCGCATCCGGGCCATCACCACCATCGAAGTCGAAGGCAACCATGGCGAAGCCGTCTGCCGGGCGCTGCGTGGCGACCCGAGCGTGGTCACGCTGCACACCACCAACGGGCGCTGGGACTTGATTGCCGAACTCCGGGCCGACAGCCTGGAAGCGTTTGACGCGGTGTTGAACCACATCCGCCGCATCAAGGGCATTGCCAACACCGAAACCAGCATCCTGCTGTCCACCCACAAAATCTGAACCACTGGCCTTGGACCATTCCACCGACATGACCACCCCCCTGCACTGGCAACCCGAACGGGAGGGCCTCGCCGGCAAGGCCTGGCCGCCCGTGACCGCGAGCTGGCTGAAGGAGACCGGCTCCATCACCGCGCGGCTGAAGCGCCAGTGGCCCAACGTGACCGTTCAGGTGCTCGACGAAGGCCTGCGCACACCCCTGGCCGCTGAACGCCAGCGCCTGGCTTTGCGCGAAGGTGTGCCTGGCTGGGTGAGGGAGGTGGTGTTGCATGCAGGGGAACGGCCCCTCATTCGAGCCAGAACGATCGTGCCCGCGTGGACAGCCGACAACCCATGGCATGTGCTCTCCACCCTCGGGGAACGCCCCTTGGGTGAGTTGCTCTTCAACCTGCCCGACCTGGAACGCTCGCCCCTGGAGTTCGCCTGGGGTTTGGGCGCGTCAGCCCCCGCGCGGCGTCGGGTTTACACGTGGTCGGGGGCACCGTTGTTGTTGACCGAAACGTTCGTGTTTCTGGCCTGCACAGCGCCAATTACAAGCGCAGCAGACGCATAGGCAGCGGCGCGTGGCTGTGGTTCAAGGGACCATGCCCCTGCCCCGTCACCACCCCGGCACCGGCCTCGATCGCGCCCCGAATGTAACCATGCCCAGCCTGCACCGCCTCTTCCAGTGTGTGGCCCAAGGCCAGATGCGCCGCAATCGCCGACGACAAGGTGCACCCCGTGCCGTGCACGTTGCGGCTGGCAATGCGCGGCCCGCTGAGGCGCTGCCAGTAGGTGGCGGGCTCGTCGGCGATGGCCAGCACATCGGTCAACAGGTCGCCCCCCAAGTGCCCACCTTTCAGCAGCACCGCCTTGGCACCTTGGGCCAGCAGGTCGGCGCAGGCCGCGTCGAGTTCATCCACCTCGCGCACCGGGCGCCCCAGCAGCAAGGCCGCTTCGTCCAGGTTGGGGGTGACCACGGTGGCGCGGGGAAACAGTTCGTTCACCAGCACGGACACGGTGGCGTTTTCAATCAAGGCATCGCCGCTGGTGGCCACCATCACCGGGTCCAGCACCACCCGCTCCAGGCGGTAGGTATCGATCGCCCAGGCCACCGCGTGCACGATCTCCGGCGCGTGCAGCATGCCAATCTTGACGGAATCCACGCCTATGTCTTCCACCACCGCCGCGATTTGCGCCTTCAGGAATTCCGCCGGCACCCCGTGGATGGCCCGCACGCCCTGCGTGTTCTGCGCGGTCAACGCGGTGATGGCCGACATGCCATAACACCCCAGCGCCGCAAAGGTCTTCAGGTCGGCCTGGATGCCCGCGCCGCCGCCCGAATCGCTGCCCGCAATCGTCAGCACGCGCGGGTATCGGTAGGCCGGAGCAGATGCGGAGGGAGTGGAGATGGAGGCATTCATGTCAAAAATTATCCCGCAACACCCTGACAGCGCAGAGACCCGGCCTGCGTGTGATGTAATTTGCGATTGACCGCCATGCCACCATCTTCTGTCATTCATTCCTCCATGAGCAGCGCCGAGCCGGTGCTGGTGCTGGGCGCGGGCCTGATGGGCCGCCTGCTGGCCGTGCAATTGGCGCAAGCGGGCCACCCGGTGCGCATTTTGGACGCCTCCGGCCCGGACGGCCAGGGCTCCGCCGCGCGCGTGGCTGCGGCCATGCTGGCGCCACTGGCGGAATCTGCCATCACTGAACCCAGCGTGGTGGCCATGGGCCAGTACGCACTGGGGCGCTGGCCCAAACTGCTGGCCAGCCTGAGCCAGCCGGTGTACTTCCAGCAAAACGGCACGCTCATTCTGTGGCACCGGCAAGACGCGCACGAGGCGCAGCGCTTCAGCACCTTGCTGGCTGCCACCGGCCGTGCCCTGCCCAGCCTACCCAAGCCTGAAGCGCTGGGGGCCGCTCGCGTGGCCGAGCTGGAACCTGCCCTGGCGCAACGCTTCCACCAAGGCCTGTACCTGCCCGAAGAAGGTCAACTGGACAACCGCCAACTGCTGCAAGCGCTGACCGACACCTTGACCAGCCTGGGCGTGAACATCGAATGGCACAGCGCCTGGACCGACGAGCAAGCCCTGGCACACCAGCGCCAGCACGGCGGCTGGGTGCTGGACTGCCGTGGCCTGGGTGCCCAACCCGACTGGCAGGCGCTGCGCGGTGTGCGCGGCGAAGTGGCCCGCCTGCACGCACCCGACGTGACGCTGCAGCGCCCCACCCGGCTGCTGCACCCGCGCTACCCCATCTACATCGCGCCCAAGGAAGATCACGTTTTCGTCATCGGCGCGACCGAGATCGAGTCCAATGACATGTCGCCTGCCAGCGTGCGGTCGGTGTTGGAACTGCTGAGCGCCGCCTACGCAGTGCACCCCGGTTTTGGTGAAGCGCGCATTCTGGAGCTGTGCACCCAGTGCCGCCCCACCCTGCCCGACAACCTGCCCGCGGTGCGTGAAGTGGCACCCCAGGTGCTGCAGATCAACGGCCTGTACCGCCACGGCTTCATGATTTCGCCCGCCGTGGCCGACGCCGTGCTGGAACACATGCACCAAGGCCACACGGCGCTGGCCGAGCGCCTGTCTCTGCGCTTTGAGCGCACCCCTGAACGAGCCCACGCCGCGCTGACGGTGTGAGCGCCTGAATCACCCATGCGAGTCCTCATCAACCAGCAACCGCACGAGCTGCCCAGTGGGGCCACCTTGGCCGACGCGGTCCAGGCCATCCAGGCCAGCGGCCCCTTCGCCGCCGCCGTGAACCTGCGCTTCGTGCCCCGCAGCCAGTACACCCTGACCACGCTGGCCGAAGGCGACCAGATCGAGATCATCGCGCCCGTGACCGGGGGCTGAACCCCATTTCGCCGAAACGCGCCTTGCGCTACCACAGCTTGCCATGAACGCCACCGTCGCCGCTCCCCACGATGCCCTCGTCCTCTACGGCGAGACCTTTGCCAGCCGGCTGCTGCTGGGCACCGCCCGCTACCCGTCGCCCCAGGTGCTGGAAAACGCCGTCACACGCGCCCAGCCCTGCATGCTCACGGCCTCGCTGCGGCGCCAGGGAGCGGGCGGGTTGGACCCTTCGCAAGGCATCTGGCCGCTGCTGCAAAAAATGCAGGTGCCCGTGCTGCCCAACACCGCCGGCTGCCACAGCCTGCAAGAAGCCATCACCACCGCCGAAATGGCGCGCGAGGTGTTCAACACCCCGTGGATCAAACTGGAACTGATCGGCGACGACTACACCCTGCAGCCCGACACACTGAACCTGGTCAGCGCCGCCGAACTGCTCATCAAGAGCGGCTTCCAGGTGCTGCCCTAGACCACCGACGATCTGGTGCTGTGCCAGCGCCTGGTGGACGTGGGTTGCCAGGCCGT
The DNA here is from genome assembly GCA_964610405.1 of uncultured Macromonas sp. Taxonomy (GTDB): domain Bacteria; phylum Pseudomonadota; class Gammaproteobacteria; order Burkholderiales; family Burkholderiaceae_C; genus CAZGDZ01. Next base: position 6,078 of record CAZSZN010000008.1, read on the forward strand.
CATGCCCTGGGCCGCACCCATCGGCACCGGCAAGGGCCCCATCAATCCTTACGCCTTGCGCACGCTGCGCGAGCGCCTGAACGTGCCACTGATTGTGGACGCCGGCCTGGGCCTGCCCTCGCACGCCTGCCAGGTGATGGAATGGGGTTTTGATGCCGTGCTGCTGAACACCGCGGTGGCGTTGTCGCAAGACCCGGTGGCCATGGCGGGCGCGTTTGCCGATGCGGTGCGGGCCGGCCGCAGCGCCTTCCTGGCCGGTGCCATGCAGCCGCAGGACAGCGCCCAACCCAGCACCCCGGTGCTGGGCACCCCCTTCTGGCACCACGCCTGACCCGCCAAGCCACCCTGTCAACCGCCATGCCCACTGCGCTCCAAGCCACTTTGGCCATCGTCGAACGCCACGCGGCGCTTGGCCTGCCCAGCAACACCGACGCCCAGGCCACCCCGGCCAACGACAGCCCCTACGCCATTGCCCACGCTGCTGCGCGCCGCCTGGGCTTCATTCAGGCCGACGCCGAATGCGTGGCGCAGGCCTGGCAGCGCCAGAGCGAGCGCACAGGGCGCCTCGACCCGGACGCCTGGCCCTGCGAGGCGGCGGACTTTGGCCTGCGCACCAGCGCGGGCCCACAGGATTTCCCCGCCGCCCCGATGAACCTGGGCGTCTATGCTGTGTTGCCCAACGCCGAATGGGTGGGCCGCATGGCACACGCGGGTCTGAGCACCGTGCAATTGCGGTTCAAGTCGGCCGATGCGCAAGCGGTGCAGCGAGAAATCCGCGCCGCCATTGACGCGGTGGCGGGCACGGGGGCGCACCTCTATATCAACGACCACTGGCAGGACGCCATTGCCGCAGGCGCTTACGGTGTGCACCTGGGCCAGGAAGACCTGGAAACTCTGAAGCCAGAGGATTTGGCGCGTATGCGCGACGCGGGCGTGCGCCTGGGCCTGAGCACCCACGGTTACGCCGAAATGCTGCGCGCCGAGGCCGTGGGACCGAGCTACGTGGCGCTGGGTGCGGTGTTTCCCACCACCCTCAAGGCCATGGCCACGCCCCCGCAGGGGCTGGGTCGCCTGGGGGCCTATGCCCGGTTGCTGCACCACCGGCCCTTGGTGGCGATTGGGGGCATTGCCGCAGAACACTTGTCTGCGGTGGCAGCGACGGGCGTGGGCTCGTTCGCGGTGGTGCGCGCCATCACGGGTGCTGACCAGCCCGAAACCGCAGCGCATGCCTTGCAGAAGCTGTGGACCGACGTCGGGAAGGCGAAAAACATTGCTATAATTTAAAGCTGTTCCTCAATAGCTCAGTCGGTAGAGCGCCGGACTGTTAATCCGTAGGTCCCTGGTTCGAGCCCAGGTTGAGGAGCCAAAATATCGTTACAAATCAAGCCCTTGCAGAGATGCGAGGGCTTTTTTCTTGGGGCTTCAGTTCCCCAAAATCACACTTGTTCCCGAAAAGCCCGACCGTACCGTGCGACAGGTCTGCAGCGAAAGCAGACGTTGTCGTACTTGGTGGCTCGGAGGCATTTCGGCAGTTTGCCGACCGCTTGCTGCCGCGATTCAGCCCCGACTGGGGCTGAGGTTTTGATAGATCCAAATGATTGGAGGCGTCGATGCGAGCGCCCCCAAAAGTCTCACTTGACCCGCTTAATGTCGCTGTAGGCTCCGCCCGTCTTCAGGGTCACCGTCACGTCGGCTTGTCCGCGGTTTCGCCAGAACCAACCATGGTTACCGGTGAACGCAGCCACCAGCTCGCCTTGGTCAGAGGCCACCGCACGGCCCTTTTCGTAGCTGATGGACTTTCCGAGAGCATCGCCGTGGGTGTCGAAGTTCACAACGCCGCCCTGGACAGTCCACGCAAACATGGCCTTCTCGCCTTCCTTCATCTTCATCTTGATTTCGGTGCCCTGACCCGGGGTGAGAGTGAAGGACAGCTCATCGCGCCATTGCGCGGTGGCGGTGGCCGCAGGCGCGGCGGGCTGACTTGCTGTGGCCACAACGGCAGGAGCCGCAGGAGCGGTGGCCTCGTTGCCGGTCTGTGCCGGCGCAGCACTCGGCGCTGCGTTGGCGGCCTTGGTGGCGGCTTCGTCCTCGGCCGCTTCCTGGGCCAGACGGGTCTTGATCTCGCCCATCTCGGTCAGCCCGAGCGCGCGGCCGATGCCGGTGGGATCCACCCCGTACTCGGACGGGAGGACCACGGTAAAGAGAAGGATCACGGCAGAGACGGCCGCGATGATGGTTGAACGGATCAGCTGCCGGGTCGAGGGCAGTTCGGCGCGCGAGGGAATGTCGCTGTTGTACATGGTGTTCACTCTTGAATTCATGGGGAGACGATGTAGCCGGTCAGTTGCATGCCCACCAGGATGAATCCTGCGGACATCATGACCACGTTGGCGCTGTAGGCATAACGCGCAAAGCCTGCGGTGCGGCGCCAGAAGCTGATGCCGATGAGGATCACGGACAGGGCGAGCAGTTGCCCGATTTCCACGCCGACGTTGAACGCCAGCAAGTTGGCCACCAGGCCATCGCGCGAGATCTCGTACTCCTGGATCTTGGTGGCGAGACCGAAGCCGTGGATCAGGCCGAAGACCAGGGTCGCGACCTTGGTGTTCGGCTGAACACCGAACCAGCGCTGGAAAGCGCCGATGTTGTCCAGGGCCTTGTAGACCACCGAGAAGCCGATGACGGCGTCGATCAGGTAGCTGTTGATCCCGATGTTGTAGTAGACCCCCAGCACCATGGTGGTGGAGTGACCGATCGCGAACAGGCTGACGTAGACCGCAATGTCCTTGAGCTTGTAGAGGAAGAAGATCACCCCAAAGAGGAACAGGATGTGGTCGTAGCCCGTGGCCATGTGCTTGGCACCCAGGTAGGTGAACGGCAGCAGATGCACACCGGATATCTCCTGGATGTACCCCTTGTCACCCTGGGTGACGGCGTGGGCAAAGGCCTCGGCGGAAAAGAACAGAAGGAACGCCAGGACCACTAATGTGGTCGCAGCGGGGCCAGGTCGCGCCCAAGGCGCAGCCTGCAGCCGCTCGTGAGAAAAGCTGAGCATGAAAACTCCGTTGAGGAAAGTGAAAGCCCAGGGCCGCCGTGGCAGCCCGAACTGGGGTGATGACCAGCGGTCAGGCTTGTGGCGGACGTTCCAGGCGCGCCAGCGCTGGCATGGGACCGGCGTGATCGGAACCCGAGGGCCACTCGGCAGCGGCTTCGGTCAACCCTGGTAAGTCCAGCGGCAGCGCGTGGGCGTGGTCGTGCGAGTGATCGCCCGCGTGATGGACATGGATGCCGACCGATGCCGGCAGGTCATCCTCGTGGCTGTGCCCGTGCCCCTCCATCGAGTCCCAGGACTCGCCGTGGTGCAAGGCCGACATGGCAGCCGATCCGTGCGACTTGGCCAGCCCCCATGGCGTGATCATGGCTCCCGCCAACAAGATCAATGCGACCACGATGGCCATCCATCTACCGGCCGTAGCAGCAGGAGCAGGGAACCGGTGCTGGCGATGGGCGATGGTCATCTTCAGTAGGTGGAAAGACGCTTTCATTGTAACCTCCAGGGGAGGATCCATTCCGGTAACCAGATTGATCAACATGCACGTTCACGAAACACATCCCGCGGTGATCAAACGGCTGCGTCGGGCCGGCGGTCACTTGAGCAGCGTGGTGGCGATGCTCGAACAAGGCAAACCCTGCATGGACGTGGTTCAGCAGCTGCAAGCGGTGGAGAAGGCCATCACCCAGGCAAAGCGAACGCTGATCCAGGACCATCTGGACCATTGCCTGAGCCACATGGTGACCACCAAGGGCCAGCCCCAGCCAGGGTCGCTGGACGAGTTCCGCGAGATCACCAAGTACCTATGAACGCCAGTGTCGGATTTGCTCTCGGCGCTGCGGCTCTGTTCGGGCTGAGCACACCCCTGGCCAAGATGCTGCTGGGATCGGTGTCGCCGGTCATGCTGGGAGGGCTGCTATACCTCGGCAGCGGCATTGGCCTTTTGACCATCAGGATGGTGCGGGATCGAGGCTGGGAGCCCTCGGGCTTGACCCGCAGCGAGTGGCCCTGGCTGGCCGGCGCCATCGGCTTCGGGGGCATCCTGGGTCCGGTCGCCTTGCTGCTGGGCCTGCAACAGACGGCCGCGTCGACCGCTTCATTGCTCCTCAACCTGGAGGGGGTTCTGACGGCGGTGCTGGCCTGGGTGGCCTTCAAGGAAAACGCCGATCGCCGCATCGTGCTCGGCATGCTGGCCATCGTGGCGGGCGGTGTCATCCTGTCCTGGCAGGGCGCAGGGTCCGCACAGGGTGGCCTGAACTGGGCTTCTCTGCTGATCGTGCTGGCGTGCCTTTGCTGGGCACTGGACAACAACCTGACCCGCAAAGTCTCCGCGTCCGACGCCCTGTTCATTGCGGGCACCAAAGGCCTAGTGGCTGGATATGTGAATGTGGCGTTAGGTCTGGCGATGGGGCCGCACCACTTCTCGATGTCCGTCACGCTGGGGGCCATGGCGGTGGGCTTTCTGGGCTACGGCATCAGCCTGGTGCTGTTCGTGCTTGCTTTGCGCGGGCTTGGAACCGCGAGGACCGGAGCGTATTTCTCCATTGCCCCATTCATGGGTGCATTTGTTTCCTTGATCTGGCTGGAGGAGCCTGTCGGGTCAGGCTTCTGGCTGGCATGCGGCCTTATGGCTTGGGGTGTCTGGCTTCATCTGACAGAGCGCCATGAGCATGAACACACCCACGAACCTCTGGAACACAGCCATGCCCATGTCCACGACGAGCACCACCAGCACGAGCATGATGGCGAGTGGGATGGCCAGGAGCCTCATGCGCATGCGCACAAACACCAGCCGATCACACACAGGCATCCGCATTTCCCTGATGTACACCACAGGCATGTCCATTGAGCCTTGTGGATATGACGGACCTGGGCGTGTACAGTGGTTTGTTCCTGAGTGCCTTCGTCGCAGCAACGCTGCTGCCCACCGCCTCCGAGGCCGTTCTTGTCGCGCTCTTGCTGGCCGGAGTTCAGCCGACAGAAATGCTGGTTCTGGTCGCCAGTGTCGGCAACGTGCTGGGATCCGTCGCCAACTGAGTGCTGGGGCGGTGGATCGAACACTTCAAGGCGAAGCCCTGGTTCCCGGTCAAGGCAGCTTCGCTGGAGCGTGCGCAGACTTGGTACAGCCGGTATGGGAAGTGGAGTCTGCTGCTGAGCTGGGCGCCAGTCATCGGCGATCCGCTGACGGTCGTGGCTGGCGTGATGCGCGAGTCTTTTCCGGTATTTCTGATGCTTGTGACTCTGGCCAAGGTCGGGCGCTACCTGATACTCGCTGCCATCACACTGGGCTTGGACTGATCAACAAGGGATGCGCATGACCTCGAGGTTTCTGGCGATCTTCCTTCTTGGTCTACTGGTCACCGCTGCGGGCGCTGCCGAAGTCAAGTTTGAAAAGGTGACCGACGGCGTTTATGTCCACATCGGCGAGGTAACGCTCTTGAGATGGCTGTAGCAGGACCAATTTCGGTGTTGACAGGTTTTAGCGAGAGACCGCTACCAGCCTCAACCTGACTTTGCAGCTGTTTGCTCCCGCTTGGCAACGAAACCCACCTCCATACCAAAGATAACAGCGATTTTGTTGAGCGTTTCCACCGTCGGATTGGCTGTCCCCGCGATGATTTCCTTGAGCACGCGCACGCTCACGCCACGGTGAGCAGCGAATTCGACCTGGGTAAGTCGACTGATTTTTTGCATCAGTCGCACCGCCTCCCCCACGGAAAGCCGGTTGTTCATGACGCCCTCAAAAAGCGCGCGACGCAACTCTGCATCGCGCTCTGGGTTCCTGTGTTTGATGCGTCTATCCATGGCGAGCCCCCTTAGCCGATGGCAATCCGATCCAGGCTTTTGGCCACACGATCGATCGCTCCACGGCAATCGTTGATGACCAACTCCTCGACGCCACAATCCCTCGCGATGTCGGGCAATTGCGCAACTGGGTGGGCAAATTCGTGCAGAGCCCGCGCTGCAACGTCGCGCTCCCCCGGGCCCCATTGGATGGCATCCATGATCATCGGCCAGTCCTCTGCTCGGCGGCCATCGCTGGCCAGCCAGTGCACGGCACGCGGGATCATTTCAGGATCCTTGTACATCGGTGCGAAATCAAACAATGGCGTCAGTTGCACACGCCCGTCGATGCAACGCTGGACGGCCGTGTTGCGTGCATGGTTGTCGGTGTTGCGCAGCGCCTGGTTGAGCGCCTCGCGCTTGAGATATTCGATCGTTTCCGTCAACGGATCGGCAACGTGCCTGCGCAGCGCCGCCAACAACTCGTTGTGCGAAGTGGCGGGCGCAAAGCCCTTGAGCCGAGCCAGTGATGCCAGGCTTTCCTGGTGCAACCGTTGCAGCCCTCCGTGTTCGTCTAACTGCCGATCAAAGCGGCGCACAAAAAGCATCTCGTTGTGCAATTCGGGTTCCCCGTGCACACGCAGCCCACAGCGTTGGGCCACGCGCAGGTAAGCGGCCTCATTGCGCAAGACCAAGCGATCTTCATCACTACGGCCACGAGGCAGCTTGACCAACCAATGTTGCGCCGCCTGCGCATCCTCCAGTGCCATGTCGGGAAACCATAAGCCGTCGCGATCCTGCGTCAGCAGGAACTTGGGGGCCGCGCCCTGAGCCCCGGTGGTGCCACTGGCCAGCAGCGCATGCAGCGACAACTGATGCAAGAAATCCTCGGAGTGGTTGACGATGTCGGCCAGTTCGACGCCGTTGCCCCATTCGCGGCCACCATCGTGGCGATCGACATAGCTTCGGTAGAACGCCACCGCCGACGTCAGTCGCAAGCAGCCGATCGGATTGAAAGCCCCCGCCATCAGCAACGGCAACTCAATGCCATCGACGTCCGCCAAGTGCAACTCTCGGGTGAGTAATGACCGACCGCGCCCTTGGGGCACCAAATCAAAAAGAAAGGGCGGCAAGTCAAACTGCGGAGCGTCAAGTGCCCCGCCGTCTGGCTGTGTATAGGCCATGTCGGTGAACCGAACCGGAAGGTTCAGCGACAAGGGCAACGGATCGGGCGAAAAAATGTAATCCTGCTCGTACTCCAGGCGGCAGCGGCCGGGGCTTAACTGCACCAGTTTGGCCGCATGGATCCACTCGCCTTCACGGTAGATCTGGATCATGGATTCTGTGGTCATTCTTTTTTATACCACTAAAGTGTATTTTTACAACGGGAAAATACAGTAAAAAGGCCACTATAAGTTACAGACTATTTCTGACGTCTGTGATGCCGTCTGGCACTGACGCCTTGGCGCTCAAGCGTTGACGATTACTGAACCTGAGCCGCGCTTGGCGATTTCAACGATCCGGGAAGATGCTTGGCACAGCAGAACCCGCCAGATGTCTGAGGGCAACTCAGAAGGCGTTGATCACCGTCGCTCATGTCCACACCGCCCGAGGCGACTGCAAGTCATGAGCGTGCCAACCCAAAATTGACCAGGGTGCTTCACTCTTCTGCTGAATTTTTCAGCAGGAGCCAATTGAGGTGATCACCATGGACATGCTAGGCAAGGTCCGGCGCACGGGGCTGTCCAGAAACACGGTCAAGAAGTGGCTCAAAGCGGCCAGTGACGTTGCGCCCAAATACCAGCGGGCCGAGCAATCCACGGTACTCACGCCGTTCGTGGCCACGCTGGTGGCCGCCCTCAAAGCCGACGCCAACCCCCGTGAACACACGACGATGTAGGCACGCTGACGGCCACCCAGCGACCGTCACATGAGCAGCCAACCCGCCACGGCGCCCAAAAAGACCACGAGCACTGGGGAGATGCGGGCGTAGACAAGCAAGCCAAACGCCGCAAGAGCCAGCCCAAAGTCAGCCCGTCCATGGATGGCGCTGGTCCAGACCGGGTCGTAGAGCGCCGACAGCAGGATGCCCACCACGCCTGCGTTCACGCCGGCCATCGCGCTGCGGATGGCATCGCGCTGGCGCAGCGTATCCCAGAACGGCAGCACGCCGATGACCAGCAGCCAGGCCGGCAAGAAGATCACCAGCAGAAACACCATGCCACCTTGCCAGCCTGACAGCGGCCCTTGCATCACGGCGCCGAGGTAGGCGGCAAAGGTAAAGAGCGGTCCAGGAACAGCCTGTGCAGCGCCGTAGCCAGCCAGGAACTCCGAGTTTCCAACAGCGCCCGGCGGCACGACCGTGGCCTGCAGCAGGGGCAGTACCACGTGCCCTCCGCCGAAGACCAGGGAGCCCGATCGGTAGAAGCCTTCTACCAGAGCCCAGAGCGAAGAACCCGTAGCCGCCACCACCAGCGGCAGCCCAAGGAGCAGTGCGAAGAACATCACAAGAGCGACTAAGCCCGCTGTGCGCGAGACGCCGTAGCCAATGTGCGGAACAGGCTCCTCGTGCGCGAGTTGGACCGCCCACCAGCCCATCACGCCGCAGGCCAAAATGGCCCCCACCTGGCCCAGCCAAGTCGGCAACACCAGGGTTAGCAGCGCTGAAAATATGGCGAGCGCGGCGCGCGTGCGGTCCGGGCACAGGGACTTGGCCATGCCCCACACCGCTTGTGCCACCACGGCGACAGCCACGACCTTGAGCCCATGCACAGCCCCCGATGCGGCCAGGTCGCTGTACTGCGCGATGCCGTAAGCAAACAGGATGAGCGCCAAGGCCGAGGGCATGGTGAAGCCAATCCAGGCCATCAGCGAGCCCAGCCACCCCGCACGTTGCTGACCCAGCGCCATGCCCACCTGGCTGCTGGCAGGCCCCGGCAGAAACTGGCACAGCGCTACCAGATCGGAATAGCTTTTCTCGTCCAGCCACTTGCGGCGTTCGACAAATTCGGTGCGGAAGTAGCCCAGGTGTGCCACCGGGCCGCCGAAAGAGGTCAAGCCCAGTTTGAGGAACGCTCCCAAAACCTCCAGTGCGCTCCCACGCCTAGGGTCAGCGACTGGAGGGCTTGCGGATTTTCGGAGGTCTTGTGTCATCGTGGGAATCTTTCGGTAGTGCTTCACCGGTCAGTTCGGCCAGCTTGGGCTGCAAAGCCGCCAACGCTTGCCGTCCCTTGTACGTTGCCACATAGCTCTTGCGCGCCTTTCCAGCCACCACCTCGGATTCGCTGGTCAGGAGGCCGTCCTGTTCCAGCCGATGAAGCAAGGGGTAAAGCGTGCCGGGGCTGATCTGATACCCATGACGAGCGAGTTCTTGCGCCATCCCTGCGCCGAAAATGCGCTCGGAAACGGCGTGATGCAGGATGTGTACTCGCACAAACGCCAGAAGGATGTCGCGGACTGTATCGGTCATCGTTATCGGCTTTGGATATTAATGGACGTCCCGGTTTGAAGTCAAACTCGTTGCAAGGCTTCAACGACTTTCATCCGATCGGCCGGGTGGGCACGCCCCAGGACGTCGCAGATGCCATCGCGTTTCTGCTGTCGGACAAGGCTAGCGGGGTCACCGGTGCCGTCTGGAATGTGGATGGCGGCGTGATGGCTGGCCGCAACTGATCTGCGACACTACAGCCACTTGAAGAACACGCCCATGCTCATCAACGCCGATTTCTCGCGCCGCGCCACCGTCACGCCGGCAGACCATGCATGGGTGGCCTCACCCCAGGCGGGCGTCGAGCGTGTGATGCTGGACCGGCTGGGTGGCGAACACGCCCGCGCCACCAGCCTGGTGCGCTATGCGCCGGGCTCCTGCTTTCCGGCACACCCCCAACCGGGTGGCGAGGAGATCCTGGTGTTGTCGGGCACCTTCTCGGAGGATGATGCGCATTGCCCGGCAGGTTGGTATTTGCGCAATCCGCCCGGCTCACAGCACCAGCCGTCCAGCGCCGAGGGAGCCACAATTTTTGTCAAGCTGTGGCAGATGGCGCCCGAGGACACCCAGCGGGTGCGGGTGGACACCCGTTCGCCCGGCGCATGGCAACGGGTGCAAGGGCGCGAGGTGTGCCCGCTGTTTTCGGGTCCGGCGGAAAAAGTCTGCCTGCTGAAGCTGGCACCGGGGGAGGCGCTGTTTGATGTGCCTGTAGACAGCGCTGAGTTGCTGGTGCTCTCGGGTGCTCTGACGGGACACGAGTTGCAGTTGCCGACTTGGGGTTGGATGCGCCTTCCCACGGGGTTCTACCCAGACCTGTGCGCAGGCGCAGAAGGGGCCACCCTCTATCTCAAAACAGGCCATTTGGCTCATCTCGTTCAAAAGGGATAACCGCATGCACCGCGCAAGCATCGCCATTGTGGGCGGAGGCCTGAGCGGCCTGTACGCGGCTCACCTGCTGGAGCAGCAAGGCCTGCATGACTACGTGCTGCTGGAGGCGCGCCCGACCTGGGGCGGTCGCATCGAGTCGGCGACCCTGGACGAACCGCAGCACCCCCACCGTTTTGATCTGGGCCCGACCTGATACTGGCCTGATTTTCAGCCACAACTGGATGCATTGATCCAGCAACTGGGGCTGACTGCGTTTGAGCAGCACGAAGCCGGCGACATGATGGTTGAACGGTCGGCCAGCCTGCCGCCTTCGCGGTACGAGGGGTACCGTTCCGCCCCGACCTCGGTGCGCTTGTTGGGGGGCATGGCCGCTTTGGTCGATGCCTTGCGCAAGACGCTAGACCCGAAGCGCCTGCGGCCCAACCAACAAGTCCGCCAGCTGGCTGGAGATGGAGAGCGGATCACCCTGGAGGCCCTGGACCCGCAGCAAGGCGTCCACAACTACAGCGTCGAACACGTCCTGCTGGCCTTGCCGCCCCGCCTGGCCGTCGCGACGTTGCGCTTCACGCCCACCTTGCCATCTGCGCTGTCCAGCGCCTGGGCCCACACCACCACCTGGATGGCGCCCCACGCCAAGTACGTGGCGGTGTACGACACACCGTTCTGGCGCGATCACGGACTGTCGGGCGAGGCGCGCAGCACCTTGGGCCCCATGGGTGAAATGCACGACGCCTCGGCCCCGGGCGGGCAGGCCGCGCTGTTTGGCTTCCTGGGCTTGCCGGCCGCAGTGCGCCACCTTCAGCCGGAGGCGACGTTGAAAGCACACTGTCGCGCCCAACTGGTGCGCCTGTTCGGGCCCAAAGCGGCCGAACCTCGGGCCGAGTTCTTCAAAGACTGGGCACACGATCGGTGGACCGCCACCGACGCCGATCGGACGGAAAGCTCACAGCATGGCACGGCCCCACCCTTCATGCCAGCAACCGGGCCATGGCAACACCGGCTCATCGGCGTGGCCAGCGAGTGGTCCCCCCAGTACCCCGGCTACGTGGCGGGCGCCATCGAGGCGGCAGCACGGGGTGTGCAGGCCTTGCGCCGCTCGCGGAACACCCAGGGTCGCGCAGAACTCGGCACCTGAAAAAGGAGCGATACAGGCCCCATCTGCTCGCCTATTGACTTTTTACGCACCGCCCACCACACGCACTCGCTGTCCCTCCGTGATCGTGGTGCCCGGATACAGAATCACCACCTCGCCCGCCTTCAGGCCGTCGTACACCCAGGCACTGTCGGCGTGGCGATCCTTGAAGGTCACGGTTCGAGCTCGGGCCTTGCCGCCCTCAACCACGAACACGCGCCAGCCCTCACCCTGCCGCACCAGCGCGGCCGAGGGCACGAGCAACACGCCGTCTTGGGCCGAGAGGGTGATGCGCGCGTCCACGCGAAAACCGTCGCCCAGGCGCTGTGCACCACCGGGCAGCACATCCAGCGCCACGACGACGTTGACCCGCTGCTCCTCGATGCCCAACGCCGACACTTTGGTGAAGGCCTGGGGCTCGATGCGCGCCACCTTGCCCGCCAGCGGCGGCTGAGAACGGCCAGTGGCCAGCTCTACCGCAGCGCCCAACGGTATGCGCGGGGCATCGCCCGACAGCACGTCCACCACGGCTTCCAGCGCAGAGGTGTCGCCAATCTCCAGCAGGGCCTGCCCAGCGCTGACGGGCTCGGCGTTTTCCTTGTGCAGCTTGAGCACGCGCCCGGTGACCGGGCTCGTGAGCGGCCACAGGCCTGGCGTGCCGCCCCTGGCCGCCACGCCACTCTCACCGTTGCCGGGCTGGGCCCACTGCAACGCGGCGCGGGCTTCGCCCAAGGCATGCTCGGCCGCAGCCCGCTGGGCCTGCCCCGCCCGCAGCGCCTGCTGAGCGGCATCGCGCGCCAGGCGGGCTTGGTCACGGGCCGAAGGGGCGATGAAGTTGTCTTTGGCCAGCTGTTCGGCGCGTTCCGCCTCCAGCATGGCCTGGGCCAGCGTGGCTTGCAACCGCTTGACGTTGGCAGCGGCGGCGGCCAACGTGGCATCGGCACTGCCCACGCGTTCTTGCAGCACACTGCGGGTGCGCGCGTCGATCATGGACGGCGCCGACGGTGCCAGCACAGCCACCACGTCACCCGCCTGCACCGCATCGCCCACCTGGAGCGTGGGCCGCTGCAATTGCGCCGCCGTGGGCGCGGTGACGGTGTAGCGCTGTTGCAAGCGCAGGCGACCGTCTTCCTCGACCACCTGTTCAAACCGACCGACCGCCACGGTCGCGGTTTCCACCACCAGCGGGCGCGGCCGGTAGGCAGCCCAGAGCACTGCGGCCAGCGCCACCACGGCCAAGCCACCCAGAAGCCAACGACGCTGGGCAGCGCCGTTGTTGTTTTTTGTTGTCGTCATTCACGCACCTTCAAAACGGCCACCAGATCCAGCCGGTCAATCTGCCGCCGCACCAGCAGCGCACTGACCACACCAGCCGCCAGCACGATCAGGGCGGCCGAGGCGTAGGTGGCCGGCTCGATCACCACCGGAAAATCGATCGCGTCGCTGGCCATGAGCCCCATCATCAACGACGCCAGTCCCCAGCCCAGCAAGGCCCCCAACGGCAAAGCCAGCAGCAGCTCGGCCAACAGCTCGGCCAGCAGCAGCACCGACACTTCGGCCCGCGTCATGCCCAGCACGCGCAGGCTGGCCAACTCCCACGCGCGTTCGGACAGCGAAATGCGCGCCGCGTTGTAGATGATGCCCACCGCCATGGCCACGGCAAACAGCGTGAGGATGCCACTGAACACACCCATGTTGCGCTGCGTGCGGTGGTTGAATTCGGCCATGGTGCTGGCCTTGTCGAACACCGAATTGATGAGTGGTGCGGTTTTCACAGCGGTCCAGAAGGCGTTCATGGCCTGTGGGTCCACTTGCAGCGCGGCATCGGCCGCGCCGTCGCCATCGCCGGCCAAGCGGTTGAGGACGTCCAGGTTCATGTAAAGCAGCTGGCCGAACATGGTGTGGGCGATGTCGACCACCGTCACCTCGACCGTGCGCTGGCTCCATAGACGGAACTGAAGCTGCACCTGGTCGCCCACGCGGGCACCCAATGCCTTGGCCAGCAGGGCCGACAGCACCACCCCATCGGACGGCAGCGACAGCGCACCGCGCTGCTCGTCCACCAAACGCATCAGCCGCGCGTCGCCGCGCAGGGCCATGACGGCGGTGTCCTTGGTGGTACCACGCAGGCTGATCTTGACCGACTCGATGCGGTAGACCTCGGCGTCGATCACCCCCGGCAAGAGCCGCAAGTCGCGCACCGCGTCCACCGACACCGGCCGGTGGAAGTTGACCAGCACATCGCCCTGCTGCACCTGGCGAAACTGCACGTCCACAATGTGGGCGATGGCGTCGAGCCAGAAGGCGCCCGAAATTTGCAGCGCCACCGCGAGCGCAATGCCAGTGACGGTGAGCGCTGCGCGCAGCGGCCGGCGCTCCAGGTTGCGCACCACCATGCGCGCGCCAGTGGACAGAAAACGCCCCAGGCCCAGGCGTTCGAGCAGCGTGGCGGTGTAAGCCGGCGGCGTGGGCGGCAACATGGCCTGCGCCGGGCGCAGCCGCACCACGGCGTGGATGGCCGTCCCGGTGCCTGCGGCCGCTGCCAGCGCCGCGATCAGGGCCGACAACAGCACCAACCCCGTGTCAGTGGCGTAATCCAGCCGGTTGAAACGGAACACCTCGTCGTAGAGGCTGAGCATGGCCCGGCCTATCCACTGGCTCAAACCCACGCCGACGACGACGCCCAGCCCGGCAATGGCCAGCGCGAGCTGGGTGTAGTGCCAGGCAATGGCACCGTCGCTGTAACCCAGTGCCTTGAGCGCCGCAATCTGGCTGCGCTGCGTGGCCACCTGACGACTGAGCACCACATTGAGAATGAACATGGCCACAGCCAGAAAGATCGATGGCAGCACCGTGCCCATGACCTTGAGTTGCGCCAATTCATCGCTGACGATCTTGGTAGAGAGTTGTCGATCGCGCCCTACCGCGCCGATGCTGCCGTAGGGCTCCAGCAGCCGGTCCAGGGCCGTCAGCACCGGCTGCTCGGCCACGCCCGCGTGCAGGCGCAACGCAACCTGGTTGAAGGCGCCCTGCACATCAAACACCTCGGTCATCCGGTGGTCGTCCATCCACCAGATGCCGAAGCTGGTGTCGTCGGGCGCACCACCCTGCGAGGCAAACACATACTCGGGCGAAACGGCGGTGCCCACCAGGTGCACCCGCTCCAGCCGGCCATTCAGGATGGCGTGCACCACGTCGCCCGGCTTGAGCTGGCGCGCGGCGGCAAAACGGTCGCTCACCAGGGCTTCAAGCGGCCCATCGCGCTCAGGCCAGCGCCCGGAACGCAGCGTGAGTGCGTTGAGGCCTTGGCGACCCGCGTGCACCCGCGCAAGGTCCAGGCCGATGAAGCGGCCCGTCACCGGCTGCAGCACGTCGGGCAAGGCCACCTGCGCATCAAACACCACCGCCAGTTGCACCTCGGCCACGCCGGGAATGGCCTCGATGCGGCCGCCCAGCGCCACCGGCGCACGCTTGACACCGGCAAACAGGTCGGCCAGGCGGTTGTCGCGGTAGAAAGCATCGCGCGATGTCTGGAGCGAGTCGTGCACCGCGAACATGCCCACAAAGCCCGCCACACCAATGGCCACCACCACAGCAATGGTGACGACCTGCGCCCGCAGCCGGGTGAGGTCACGCCAGAGTTTGGTTTGCAAGGCCGTCATGGTTTTACCAAGACAACGACGCCGCCGGCACCTTGTGCGTGTTGGTGCGACGCTCAACGATGCGGCCATCGGCCAGGCGCAGCACGCGGTCGGCC
The DNA here is from genome assembly GCA_964610405.1 of uncultured Macromonas sp. Classification (GTDB taxonomy): domain Bacteria; phylum Pseudomonadota; class Gammaproteobacteria; order Burkholderiales; family Burkholderiaceae_C; genus CAZGDZ01. The sequence goes on from CAZSZN010000008.1 coordinate 21,178, forward strand.
ATGTCGGCAATGGGCGCGTTGTGGGTAATGACCACCGTGGTGGTGCCCAGCTCGCGGTTCACCCGCTCGATGACCTGCAGCACCATCACGCCGGTGGCGCAATCCAGCGCGCCGGTGGGCTCGTCGCACAACAGCACGGCGGGCCGCTTGGCAATGGCGCGGGCAATCGCCACCCGCTGCTGTTCGCCGCCCGACAGCTGCGAAACGAAATGGTGTCGCCTCGGCGCCAACCCCACCAAGGCCAGCGCATCGGCCGGGTCCATCGGGTCGTCGGCCAGGTCGGTCACCAGGGCCACGTTTTCTTCGGCCGTCAGACTGGGAATGAGGTTGTAAAACTGGAACACGAAGCCCACGTGTTCGCGCCGGTAGCGGGTCAATTCGGCATCGCCCGCGCCCATCAATTCGTGAGCCTGGCCGTCGTGCGTCCACTGGGCGGAGCCGCTGGTGGCCGTGTCCAGCCCCCCCAGAATGTTCAGCAACGTGGACTTGCCGCTGCCCGAAGCGCCCAGCAACACCACAAACTCACCCCGTTGCACGTCCAGGTCCACACCCCGAAGGGCGTGAACCGCCGTGTCCCCTTCGCCGTAGATTTTGGTCAACCCGCGAGCGAAAAATACCCCCGTGGCCGTGGACGTTGCTTGCATCTGCCCATTATGTTGGCCCCACTTGGCAGTGGGATGACGTGCATCAAAAAGGCGACTATCAATTTGAAAATACCGCCAGACGTGTTATTGTCAGAGACATCAGACAAAAATCGTTCGTTGGGTTTATCAAAACTGGCAAAGTCGCATGGCTGCCCCCCATTTCGACGATCAGCACATCCGCAAGCGGTTTGCGTGGGAGTGGCTTGTCTTGCTGGTCGGGGCCATCGGCTTCGCTGGCGTGCTGGGGTGGATGTGGAGCGCCGACCGCGACGCCACCCGGCAGCGTGAAACCGAGCGCCTGCACGCCCAGGCCACGGTGATCGAGCGCAATGCCACTCGCCAGTTTGACGCGGTGAATCAGGTGCTCCAGAGCTTCATCAGTCGCCTGCCCTCCCATAACCACCGCACGGCCAACGCCACGCAGGCCAGCGCCGATTTGCAACTGCTCTCCGGAGCCATGCCCGACGTGCGATTGCTGTTCTATCTGGACGAAAACGGGATTGGCCGCGCCTTCAGCGACCACAGTGCCGAATTCCAGGGACGCGATCTGTCCAGCCGGCCCTACTTCGGCCCCATCAAAAGCCAGCCGCAAGCCGACAAGCTGTACATCAGCGAACCGTTCATGACACTCACCGGTGAATACGTGATCAACGTGATACGGGCGGTGACCGGGCCTGCCGGTGAGTTTCGCGGCATTGTGGGTGCAGGGATTGGGGCGGCCCAATACCGGGTTCTGCTGGGTTCGGTGCTGTATGCGCCCGATATGTGGGTGTCCATCGCCCACGGAAGCGGCGTCCAGTTCATGATGGAGCCAGACATGCCAGGGCAAGCGGGTTTGCAACTGGACCGCCCCGGCGCCCTCTTTCGCCAACACCGCGAGAGCGGGCTGCCAGAAACCGTCCACCAAGGCGTGTCGCTGGGCACCGGTGAGCGGCGATTCATGGTCATCCGGACCATCACCATGCCGCACCTGAACCTGAACACCCCTCTGGTCCTGGCGGTCAGTCGGGATTGGGACTCGGTGTTTTCAAGGTCACAACAACTGGGTCAAAGTTACCTGGCCATCTGGGTGGTGCTGCTCGCCATCGGTGCCAGTGGTTTGCTGCTGGCACAGCGTCTGAGGCTTCAAACGGCTCGCGCTGCGTGGGCATCGCAACAGGCCATCCATGACCGCGATGACGTGCTGAACCGTTTTTTCTCGCTCAACACCGACCTGTTTGCCGTGCTGGACCAGGCCGGGCACTTCAAGCAACTCAATGAAGCCTGGGGACAGATGCTCGGCTACAGCAGGGATGACCTGATCGACAAACCCCCGTTTGAACTGGTGCATCCAGCCGACCGCTTGCTCATGAAGCGGATGCACCACAAGTTGGCAACCGGACAGGCGATTCAAGGCTTCATCCTGCGCATGCGGCACAGTCACGGCCAATACCTGGATGTCGCGTGGCGCGCGCTGCTGTCGCAGGAACAGTTTTTCCTCAGCGGGCGCGACGTGACCGCCGAACAGGCGGCCAACCGTGAAGTGCAGCAACTCAATGCCCGGCTGGAAACGCAAAGCGCTTTGTTGCAAGACATGGCGTTTCACGATGGTTTGACGGGGGTTTTCAATCGACGGCGCTTCGACGAAGCCCTTCAAACCGAGTGGCGCGCCGGCTTGCGCAGTGGCCAAAACCTGGCGCTGCTCCTGCTGGACATCGACCACTTCAAGCTCTACAACGACACTTACGGCCACCTGCAAGGCGACGAATGCCTGCGACTGGTGGCGAGCGAGTTTCAGGCCCAATGCCAGCGCCCACGCGACTTGGTCGCGCGCTACGGCGGCGAGGAATTTGTGGCCTTGCTGTCAGACACCGACCTGGACGGTGCCCATGCCAAGGCGCAAGAGGTCGTTGCAGCCATCGCGGCCTTGAACATCCGGCACGCGCCCTCACCCATTGCGCCCCACGTGACGGTGAGCATCGGCATCGCGGCCATCTATCCGACGGTGGAGGCCGTGCCCGAAACCTTGATCCAGGCGGCCGACGACGCCTTGTACCGCGCCAAGTCGGTGGGTCGAAACCGGGCCATCGCTGCCGCCCAGAGCCACGAGGTGGCGTTGGTGGCAAAGAGCGCGCCTGTCTAGGCCGTCAGCCGATCTGCACGATGGAGCCGCTGGCATCGAAGGCGGCGAAACCACCCACATCGCCGCCGTCGATGGCAGCAATCATCCGTTGCAAGGCGGCATCGATCGCGGTGGGCGACAAGGGCGCGTGTGGTTGCTCGTTGGCGGCGGCGGCAAACATCAAGTCCCACACGGGCACGATGGCGGCGGCCTCGGCCTTCAAGGCGGCGAAGCTCTCCAGTTCACCGGCGGGTTTGTCCACGCAGCTCAAAGGGGTGAGCGCACCGCCACTGCCAGCCTCGAAGGCTTCGCGCTCGGCGGCCGTGGCGTCGGCCGGCAACTCGGCCCGCACAAACACCATCAGCAGGCGCTGGGGCAAAGGTTGGGCGCGGGCGGCGCTGATCAGGTCGTCAAAATGGTCCATCTGCATCGTTCCTCCTCGGGTCAACCGCACACGCCCACGTGGCCACAGGCGGTGCAATAGTCGCAGCCATCTTTGCGGATTTGCGTGTGCGCACCGCATTCGGGGCATTTTTTGCCGGGCATCAGCCCCAGTGTAGGGGCATGCGTGGCGCTTGCTGCCTGATCGGCATCGCCAGCGTGCGCCGTGACTGGGGGCGCCGCCTGGCGGAGCGCCAGTATGTTCTGGATGGCGAAGGCCACCGCCGCCACTTCGGAATCGTGCCACAGGGGCACACGGGTGCCGTCTTCGCGTTGTTTGTGGCCGTAGCGCACCGGCCCCCGGTCCCACGCGACCTTGCGCATGTCATTCAACGCGCGCTCCAAAAAACCACCCCGCGCCGCCAACGACAGCAGGCGCATGCTGGCGGTGATCCACTGCTGCGATTCGCCGCTCTGCCCCACCGGCATGAAGAATTCGATGGCACGTTCGACCGTCGCGCCATCCGGGCCTGCGGGCACTGGCAGGAAGGAAACGACGAGGTACAAGGTCTTTTGCCCTTCGTGGGTCCAATACTCGATTTTTTCCGCTACGGCGTTGAGCGAGCCTTTGGGGCGGCTTTCGATGACGGTGCGCATCGGGTCCACGGCCATGGTCGCCGGCGCCGTTGCAGGCACCTCCGCAACAGCGGGTTTGACTTCCAACACCGCGCCCAAAATGGCGTTGGGCCGGTAGGTGGCCAGGCCCTTCAGGCCGGCACGCCAGGCTTGCAGGTACAGACCCTGGAAATCGCTGTACGGGCAATCGGCCGGCACGTTCACCGTTTTGGAAATGGCGGTGTCCACACAAGGCTGCACCGCCTCCATCATCGCGATGTGGTCGGTGGCGCTCATCTCCAAGGCACTCACAAACGCATCGGGCAAGGGCGCATCCGGCCCCTTGAGGGCGCGGAACACGCGCCAGGCGTGGTCTTGCACCTCGTACTCGGTGCGGCTGCCGTCGGCCTCGCGCTTCTTGCGGGTGTAAGTCCAAGAAAACGCTGGCTCGATGCCGTTGGAGGCGTTATCGGCGAACGCCAGGCTGACGGTGCCGGTGGGCGCCACCGACAGCAGGTGGCTGTTGCGAATGCCATGCTGGCGGATGCGGGCCTGCAGGTCATTGGGCAGGCGGCTGGCAAAGGTGCCGAGTGCCAGGTAGGCTTCTGCGTCAAACAGCGGGAAGGCGCCCTTCTCGACCGCGAGGTCCACCGAGGTCTGGTAGGCGGCGTCGCGCAGGGTTTCCGCGATGCGGCGCGCCATGTCGCGGCCTTCGGCGGTGTCGTAGCGCAAGCCCAGCATCACCAACGCATCGCCCAAGCCAGTGAAGCCGACGCCGATGCGCCGCTTGGCTTGCGCCTCGGCCTGCTGCTGGGGCAAGGGCCAGTGGGTAATATCGAGCACGTTGTCCAGCGCCCGCACCTGCACCGCTGCGCAGGCCGAAAATGCGTCGAAGTCAAACGTCGGAACACCGCCTTCACCGAAGGGATGGCGCACGAAACGGGTCAGGATGATGGGTCCGAGGTCGCAGCAACCGTAAGGTGGCAGCGGTTGTTCGCCGCAAGGGTTGGTGGCAGAAATGTCCTCGATGGCGCGCAGATTGTTGTCGCGGCGGATGTGGTCCAGAAACAGGATGCCCGGCTCGGCAAAATCGTAAGCCGAGCGCATGACGGTGTCCCACAGCGTGCGGGCGGCCAGCGTCTGGTACACCCACAAGCCGTCGGTGCGCTGGTGGGCGCCTTGGCGGCACAGCTCGTCGGTGGGGCGGGCGGCATGCACCAGCGACCATGGGCCGTCGTGCTCCACCGCCTGCATGAAGGCGTCGGTCACCGCCACCGAAACGTTGAAGTTGTTCCAGCGCCCCGGCGTGCGCTTGGCGGTGATGAATTCGAGCACGTCCGGGTGGTCAATGCGCAGCACGCCCATCTGGGCGCCGCGCCGCGCACCGGCACTTTCCACCGTGGCGCAAGACTGGTCAAACACGCTGATGTAGCTGCATGGGCCCGATGCGGTGGAGGCCGTGCCCTTGACCACCGCCCCTTTGGGCCGGATGCGCGAAAAGTCGTACCCCACGCCGCCGCCCCGGCGCATGGTTTCGGCCGCTTCTCGCAGCGCTTCGTAAATGCCAGGGTAGCCGTCATCGTCTTGCCCCTGGATGCAATCGCCCACGGGCTGCACGAAGCAGTTGATCAGCGTGGCCTGAATACCGCTGCCCGCTGCACTCATGATGCGCCCGGCGCCGATGGCGCCCAAGGCCAGGTTGTGGCGGAAACGGGCTTGCCAGTCGCTGCGCAGCGCCGGGCGCTCGGCACTGGCCAAAGCGGTGGCCACCCGGTCAAACAGGTCGTTTTCGTCGCGCTCGCCACCTTTGAGGTACTTTTCGTGCAGCACATCGTCGCTGATGGGCTGCCGGGGCAGCGCCGCCAAACTGCTCAGGGACTGCGGCGCGGTGCGGGTGTTCATGCGCACTCCAGTTCGCGCTGCCACTGGGCACGCGGGTCTTCGTCCACCCCCTCCCGCACTCCGTGGATCATCCAGTTCATCAGGTCGGCGACCGGGCGTATCTGCTGCCCAAACGGCAGCGGCCCGGCCCCCCGGAAGTACAGGCCGCGCTCGGCATCGCCTTCCAGCGCATGACCCAGTTGCTGGTCTATGCAGAACTGGCCCATTTCGGGCTTGCCATCGCGCAGGCCACAGTGGGCCAAGCAATCGAAGGCCATGTTGCAGCGCTTTTTGACGTGGGCCATGGCCTTCAGCCGGGGCTCGATGCGCAGGTATTTGTCCAGCCAGTGGTTGCGCACCCCGCGCGCCGGCAAGCCAGCCACGCTGACAAACTCCACCAGATCGGCCGGGTGCGCATCGGCCAGGATGCGTTTGAACTGCGGGTCGGCGTCGCACTCCTGGGTCACGGCAAAGGCGGTGCCCATTTGCACCGCACTGGCGCCCAGGGCCTGCAGTCGCACGAGGTCTTCGCGGCTGTACACGCCTCCGGCCGCGATGAGCGGAATCTCGCGTTCCAGGCCCGCGCTGCGGAAGAACGCCAGCACCTCGGGAATGACGACCTCGAAATCGAAGCGGCGGTCTTGCAAATCGGCCACCTTGGCGGCGCCCAGATGGCCACCGGCCAGCCGGGGGTGTTCGATCACGATGGCATCGGGCAGCCGGCCCTTCTTTTCCCACTTGCGCACCAGCAGTTGAACACCCCGCGCGTCCGACAAGATGGGCACCAGCAGAGTGTTCGGTTGTTCGCGCGCCAGATCGGGCAGGTCCAGCGGCAAGCCGGCTCCCACCACCAGAGCATCAATACCGCAAGCCAGCGCTTCGCGCACATAGACTTCGTAAGCGCTCAGGGCTTTCATCACGTTCACCGCCAGCAGACCGCGCCCTTGCGAAAGGTGCCGGGCCAGCGCGATCTCTCGCCGCAGTGCCTCCAGGTTGGCCGTGTCGATGCGCTGGCGCGCGTCAGGCTCATCGGTCAGGTGGGCGGTTTGCGCCATCAGGTCGGGGTGGCGGCGGCGCAAATCGACCGACGAAATGGTGCCCATGGCACCCAAGCCGGCCACCGTGCCCGCCAGCCGCCCGGCAGACACCCCCACGCCCATGCCCCCTTGCACCACGGGCAGCAAGGTTTTACCGGCCAAGATCAGGGGTTTGAGTTCCTCAACCATGTTCCACGCCTTTCGGTGTTCCAGTCACGCCGCCGTCTACGTCAGGATGGACGGCGGCAAAATCGGCTCGTTGCCACTGTGTCCGGCTTGGGAGGCCGGGACAAACCGGCCCAGTTGCGCGTCAAACACATGGATCTGGCCGTCCTCAATCACGTAGTGCCAGCCGTGCAGGTGCAGGTCGCCCGCTTCGATGCGGCGTCGCACCATCGGGTACTGCAACAAGCGTTCGAGCTGTAACACCACGCTGCGCTGTTCGGTGCGGTAGAGCGCTTCAGGGCTGGTTTGCACCGGCAACAGGGCCTCATTGGCCAGTTGCAGCCAGTTGTGCAGGTTCACCGCTTCCTCCGGCGCACCTTCGTAGGCAGCGCGGATCGCACCGCAATGGGTGTGTCCACACACAATGATGTGCTCCACCCGCAGGCTGAGCACGGCAAATTCGATGGCGGCGGTCGTACCGTGGAGCCCGTGCGACCCGTCGTAAGGCGGCACAAAAGCCCCCACGTTGCGCACAATGAACAATTCCCCTGGGCCCGCGCCGGTCAGCAGGTAAGGCACCAACCGCGAGTCGGAACAGCCGATGAACAGCGTCTTGGGATGTTGCCCGTGGGCCACCAGGTCCTGAAAGCGCTGTTGATGATGCGGGAAGTAGTCCGACTGAAACTGCCGCAACCGTTGCAGCAGTTCGTCGCCTTCTGGGCTGGGCTCGGTCATTGCACCAACGGCGTGTCCGCCCCTTCCAGCACCATCCCGTGCACCTGCGCACGACCCACCAGCAACAGCATGTACTGGCGCAGGGCGGTGGCGCGGGAATGCAGGGTCATTTGCTGGGCGATTCGCTCGCGCACCTCGTCCAACGTCAGCTGCTGGCCTTTGCGGCGCCCTAGCACTTCGATGATGTGCAGGCCATAGCGGGTGTGCACCAGCCTGGGATGCACGCCCTGTCCGCCCAAGGCGTCCGACTGGTAGAACAGCTCGTTGGCCAGTTCCGGCGCGCAATCGTCCGGGCCAATCCAGCCCAGATCACCCCCTTGCGCCCCGGTCGGGCAGTTGGACAGCTCGCGCGCCAGCGCCTCAAACCGGCCGGGCACCACCTCTTTGCGCGAGAGTTCCAGCAAGGCCGCCTCGGCGCGCTGCGCCAGGGCGTGCACATTCACCCCCGGCGTGACCGCGAACAGAATGTGGCGCACATGCATGGCCTGGCCCACCACATAGTGCGGTTTGTGGGCCAAGTAGTAGCGTTCGCACGCTTCGGGCGTGACGTCCGGCGTTTCAACGACTTCGTCGAGAATGGCCTCAATCACCTGCCGGGCTTCGTCGTCCAGGTCAGGGGCGGTGTTCACTGGCTGCGCCGGCAGTCGGCCCAGGCGCACCGCCTCCTGGCGCAGCAGTTCGGTGAACGCGCGCTCCTGCAACGCCTCGGGCGACAGCGATTCGCCTGGGGCGTGCAAGGGCACGCCGTTGATGGTCGCGACCGTGGGGGTTGCCGACGGGACCGCTGAAGTTTCCGCTTCTGCACAACCGCAGTGGCCGCTGCCACAGCCGGTCGAGCGTTCGGTTCTGGGAGTCATGGTGTTCCTTTCAAAAGCAGCCAGGGCCGCCCATCAACGCTGCTGTGGCGTGCGGGGTGCCACGCCCAGTCGGCGGCTGCGCACCACCTGATAGGGGCGCAACACGTAGGCCAGGGTGCCAAAACCACTCCACACATGCACCAGACGGCTGAACGGGAACAACAGGAATATCGTCATGCCCAGCACCAGATGCACCAGGTAAGGCCAGTCCAGGCCGACCAGGTGGCTGGCATCAGGGCTGAAGGTAACGATGCCTTGCGCCCAAGCCGAAAGCTGCAACATCACCGCACCATCCGAATGGCCGATGGAAAACGGCAGCGTGACCAAACCCAGCACCAGCTGCACCCACAGCACCACCAGGATGAACAGGTCCGTGCGGTGGCTGGTGAGGCGGATGCGGGGGTCGAAAATGCGACGGTGCAGCAGCAGCGTGAGGCCGATGAAGCAAATGAAGCCGGCTACGCCACCTGCAGCCACCGCGACCATCTGCTTCTGGCCGGCGGTGATGAAGGGTTCATACACCCAATGCGGCGTGAGCAGACCCACGCTGTGCCCGAAGAACAAAAACAGAATGCCGATGTGGAACAGGTTGCTGCCCCAGCGCAACTGCCCCTTGCGCAGCAGTTGCGACGAGTCGCTTTTCCAGGTGTACTGGTCCCGGTCAAACCGGGCCAGACTGCCCATCAGGAACACTGTGAGGCAGATGTAGGGGTAAACGTTGAACAGGAAGTTGTGCAGCGTGTTCATGCCTGCGCTCCTTGGGGGTGAGAGTTCTTCACGATGCGGATGGGTTGGGGCTGGCCCGGCTTCGCTTGCCCTTCGGTGGAACAGCCGCCAAACACTTCCGGTTCGGCCCAACTGTCGTCCAGCTCGGGTTCTGGGGCCACGGCCACGGCTTCGGCCTTTTCGCCCGCCAACTCCAGCACGGCGGCCAGCACGCTGGCGTAGGGGCTTTGGCGCTTGAGCAATGCACTGAAAATCACGCGCACGATGTGGGCCGTTTCGGCCAGAAACTCACGCGCCTGCTGCGGCGGTTGGGTGGAAGCGAACTCCAGCAGCACCGGCAGGTGGTCGGGCAATTCCTCCGGGCCCAGGTACAGGCCGGCCTGCTCGTAGGTCTGGATCAGGTCGATCATGGCCGGGCCACGGTCGCGGCTGTCGCCGTGGACATGCTCAAACAGGTGCAGCGCGGTGCTGCGGCCCCGGTCGAACAGCTCCACGTACTCTGACTCCACCTGCAGCGCCGGCAGGCTGCCCAGCCGTTGCAACAAGGCCTGCAATTCGCCCAGCCGTGGGGCGGGCAAAGCGGCCTCGCCACGCAGGGCTTCGGCCAGTTCGGGCAGGTGGGCGCGAAACTCGGCACCGGGGTAGCGCAGCAGGTGCGCCAGCACCCGCAGCGTCAGGCGCATGGTTTTGGGAGGTTGGGTAAACCACATGGCTCAAGCCTCCACCTTGATGGGAATGGTGCGCTTCTTCTCGCTGCCAAACAGGCTGGTTTCGGTCACGCCTTCGGAGCAACCGTTGCCAAAGCTGAAACCACAGCCGCCCTTGACGTTGAACGCGTTTTCGGCGTATTCGCGGTGCGTGGTGGGAATGACGAAGCGGTCTTCGTAGTTCGCAATCGCCATGGTGCGGTACATGTCCTCCACCTCGGCCACCGAGAGGCTGACCTGGTCCAGCACCGCCTGGTTCACCACCCCATCAACGTGCTTGGCGCGCTGATAGGCGCGCATGGCCAGCATGCGCTCCAGCGCCTTCATCACGGGCATGGTGTCGCCTGCCGTCAACAGGTTGGCCAGGTACTTGACCGGGATGCGCAACTGGCTCACGTCCGGGATTTCGCCGTTGATGCCGACCTGCCCTGCGTTGGCCGCAGCGGTGATGGGCGACAGCGGCGGCACGTACCACACCATGGGCAGAGTGCGGTATTCCGGGTGCAGCG
>CAZSZN010000009.1:0-8831 GCA_964610405.1 uncultured Macromonas sp.
GCGGCCTTTTTTACTGGAGGCATTCAAGGCTCAACGAGCCGCTTCCATCACGGTCACGTCAACCCGACGGTTCTTGGCGCGACCTTCGCGGGTATCGTTGCTGGCCACGGGCTCGGCTTCACCTTTGCCATCGGTGCGCACGCGATCGGCCGGCACGCCCTGGTTCACCAGGTAGGCCTTCACCGCCTCAGCCCGCGCCAGAGACAGGCGCTGGTTGTAGGCGTCCGAGCCCATGCTGTCGGTGTGGCCCACGGCAATCACGACGTCGAGGTTGACGCCTTTGATCTTGCCCACCAGGTCGTCCAGGTTCTTCTTGCCTTCGGGCTTGAGCACCGACTTGTTGAAGTCGAACAGGGCGTCGGACGAGAAGGTGACCTTGGTCGGCGCAGCCGCAGGGGCCGGGGCGGCCGGAGCAGCCGCCGCCGGACGGGCCCGCACCGGCGCATCGGCCACGGCCTTGGCCTTGTCCACCTCCAGCACGGCGGGCGTGTCGAACGGGCACAGTTCTTCAGGCGGCAGCACACCACGGTCTTGACCCACATCCGCCAAGGTCGGCTGGTCCGGACGGCTCACGCCCAGCGTTTCCACCAGACGACCCATGCTGGCCAGGGTGCGGGCCTGGGCCAGGAATTCGTTGTACTGGGCGTTGATGTAGGCGCGGCTGGCTTCAAAGTACTCGTTCTGGGTGTCCAGCACGTCCAGCAAGGTGCGTTGGCCAATGTCGAACTGCTGGCGGTAAGCCTCGCGGGCGACTTCGGTGGACAGGCGGTGCTGGTCCAGGTAGCCCAGTTGTTCGCGCAGGCGCACCACGTCGTTGTACGCAATGGCCAGGGTCTGGCGCACATCGCGGCAAGCTTTTTCCTGCAGGTCGCGCGCTTGCTTGTTGAACTCCACCGCCTGCACTTCGCGGGCCTTGTCGGCGCCACCCCGGTACAGGTTGTAGTTCAACAGCACTTCAGCGGTGAAGTCGCGGGTGTTGCCAGGCACGTTGTCGATGTCGCGGCCCCAGGTCTGGCGAATGCGGAAGTCCACACGCGGCCAGTAACCGGACTTGCGCGACTCGATCTGCGAACGGGTGGAACGCACGTTCTCGTAAGCGGCGTTGATGGTAGGGCTGTTGGGCAGGCCTTCGGTCATGGCCTGGGTCATGCTGGTGGGCACGCCGTTCAGTTTCAGCCCTTCTGCCAAAGGCGGCAGCGTGGCCGGCGGCTTCACACCCATGATGCGCAGGTAACGCGCACTCACATCGTGCAAGTTGGACACCTCGGTCAGCAGGTTGGACTCGGCCAAAGCCAGGCGGCCGGTGGCCTGATCGGTGTCCACCCGGCGGCTCACGCCAGCGGTGGTGCGCTCCACGATCTGGTTGGAGGTGACCTTGTGCTCCACGTAGTTCTGCTTGGCTTCTTCCACCAAGGCCGAGTAGCGGGACACGTCCACGTAAGCGCGAGCGGCTTCGAGCGCGATCGTTTCGGCAGCTTCCAGCAGCTCGTAGTAGCGGGTGAGCTTGGCGTAGCTCAGGCGCTCAACTTCGTTCTTGGTGAAAAAGCCATCAAACAGGGTTTGGGTCAGCGTCAGGGCACCACCGTGGCGGTCGTAGGTGCCGGTGTCGGTGGCGGGGGTTTTGTTGCGCTCAATGCCCACGCCGTAGGTCAGGTCCACCTGGGGGCGCCAACCGGCCTTCGCCACGTCCTTCTCGGCATCGGCGGCGGTGAAGTTGTGCCAACGGGCCTGCACCTCGGGGTTGGAGACCACAGCTTGGCGAACCGCCTCGATCATGGGCTGCGGCAAGGCCTGCGCCAGAGCGCTCTGAGCCCCCAGCAGAGTGACAGCGACAGCAATAGCAGACAGCACGTGCCTGGATGTTTTGGTTTTCATGGTTGGACCCTCAGGTTGGCGGCGAGCGGCTTCCGTTCGCACAAGACTTACTGCAAACAACCGACTATCATTCAAATCACATTGCAAGGCGATTGTCTTGCGGTATCCTACCGTACGTCAAGGTCTTTGTGTCGAAGGTTCGCTGGTCCTTTCAACCCATCCTCAGCACATCCGTGAAATCAAACTCGCCCAGCGCCCAGTTCTGGTGGATGCCGTGGCTGGCCAGCGGGCTTGCGGTGGTGCTGTGGGTGGGATTCAGCATCGCATCGACCAACCTGGACCGGATGCAATCGCTGGCGCGCGAGCGTTACGGCGCCCAGGCCGAGCAAACGGTCACCGCTTGGCGCCGCCTGCTGGAAGAATCGCGCAACCTGCCGGTGGATCAACAGCTCAATGCGGTCAACACCTTTTTCAACCGCCGCATCGTCTACGAGCTGGACCCGGCGGTGTGGCAGCAAAACGATTACTGGGCCACGCCGCTGGAATTCATGGGGCGCGCCACGGGCGACTGCGAGGACTACTCCATCAGCAAGTACATGACGCTGCTGCTGCTGGGCGTGCCCAACGAGAAGCTGCGCATGATTTACGTGCGCGCGCGCACCGCCGGCGCCAAAACCGAAGCCCACATGGTGCTGGGCTATTTTGAAGACCCGACCGGCGAGCCCGTGATTCTGGACAACCTGATCACCAGCGTGCGGCCCGCTTCGCGCCGGCCCGACCTGTCGCCCGTGTTCAGCTTCAACAACCAAGGTTTGTGGGTGGCCGGGCAGCAAACGTCCTCGGCCGACCCCACAGCGCGCCTGTCGAAATGGCGCGAAGTGCTGGACCGCATGAAACAGGAGGGCCTGTGAAGCACCGGCCCGCCATTTGACCCAAGGGGTAACACACCATGTCTCTCATCAAACAACTGTGGATCGCCATCGCCCTGGTGATGACGCTGGCCTTTGGCGGCAGCCTGGTGGTGAGCGTGCTGTCGGCGCGCGGCTACCTGGAGCAGCAGTTGCAGGTCAAGAACATCGACAACGCGACCTCCCTGGCGCTGTCGCTGACCCAGCTCGACAAAGACCCGGTGACGGTGGAGTTACAGGTGTCGGCCCAGTTTGACGCGGGGCACTACCGCTTCATCCGCGTCACCGCCCCCACCGGGGAAGTGATTGTGGACAAGCAGTACGAGGGGCAACTGGAAGGCGCGCCGCAATGGTTTGCGAACCTGATCCCGATCCAGGTGCAGCCGGGGCAGGCGCTGATACAGGATGGCTGGAAGCAGTACGGCACCATCACCCTGGCCAGCCACGAACAGTACGTGTACAAAAGCCTGTGGGAAGGCACGCTGGAACTGCTGCTGTGGTTTGTGTTGGGCAGCGTGTTCACCGGGGTGGCGGGCACGTTTGCGATTCGGATGATCACCGGGCCGCTGCGCGACGTGGTAGGCCAGGCGCAGGCGATTGCGGAGCGCCGCTTCCTGACGGTGGGAGAGCCCCGCACACCAGAACTGCGCGCCGTGACCCGCGCCATGAACGACATGGTGGACCGCCTGAAAGCCATGTTCGCGGAAGAGTCGGCCCGGCTGGAAAACCTGCGCAAGAAAGTGAACCGCGACCCGGTGACCGGCATTGCCAACCGCGACTACTTCATGTCGCATTTGCGCGAAATTTTGACGGGGGAGCAGTTTGGCTCCAACGGCAGTTTGGTGATGGTGCGGCTGGCTTACCTGAACGAGCTGAACGCCAAGCTGGGCCACCAGCGGGCCGATCAACTGCTCAAACAACTGGGGCAGGTGCTGTTTGACAGCGGCAACGACCACCCAGGCCAGCGCGCGGGCCGGGTGAAGGGCGGCGAATTTGCGGTGGTGTGTCCGTCGTACACCTCACCGGCCGAGGCGGCCCGAGTGATTCACGAACGCCTGCAGCGCGACTGGCTACCCAACTGGACGGCGGAATTCCCCGACCTGTTCCACCTGGCGGCGGTGGGCTACACCCGCGGCCAAGGCGTGGGCGATCTGATGAGCCGGGTGGACCAGGCCCTGGCCCAAGCCCAGGCCAAAGGCCCCAACAGTTGGCACGCGGTGGAAGATGGCGCGCAAAAGGTGAGCTTGCCCTCCGAGCAATGGCGCACGCTGCTGACCGAAGCGGTGGATGGCCGCAAGCTGAGCCTGGCGTTCTACCCGGTGGTGCGCGGCGACCAAAACCAGCCCTTGCACCAAGAGGGCGTGATCCGACTGAAGCTGGATGCGGAAGGGCCGCTGCTATCGGCAGGCGACTTCATGCCGATGGCGGCCAACCTGAATTTGACCGCTCCGATAGACCTGGGCGTGGTGAAGCTGGCGATTGATCACCTGCGCCAAGGCTCGGGCGATGTGGCGGTGAACCTGTCGGCCGAAACGATTGCGGACTTTGGCTTCCGCAACCAACTGGTGCAACTGTTGCAAGGCTACCCAGACCTGTGCCGCCGCCTCCTGTTCGAGGTGCCGGAGTACGGCGTGTTCCGCCAGTTCGACGCCTTCAAAGACCTGGCACGGGCGCTCAAAGGCTTGGGCTGCCGGGTGGGTATTGAATATTTTGGCCAACGCTTTGCCGAAACCGACAAGCTGGCTGGCTTGGGACTGGACTACATCAAGGTCCACCCGAGTTACGTGCGCGGCATCAGCAGCAACGAGGGGAACCAGGAATTCCTGAAAGGCCTGTGCAACGTGGCCCGGGCGTTGGGCATCACGGTGATTGCGCTGGGCGTGGAAAGCAAGGATGACTTGCCGCTGCTGGCGAAGTTGGGGTTTGACGGGGCGACTGGGCCGGGGGTGCGGTGACGACACCACCCTTTCAAAAAGAGATAATTGAAATTAAGTGGAGTATTTCTTATACTTCGACAACATTTTTACAGGGATGCCACATGAAACAGCAAGGCTACACGCTCATCGAAACCATGGTGGTCACCACCGTCATCGGCATACTGGCCATGATTGCGGTACCCAACTACCGGGCTTTTGTGGAGAGGGCCGAGACCACCTCCGACACGGTGGAAGGGACGGGCGAACGCATTGCGCTGGCGGTGGAAGCCCTGGAGGGCCCCATACCCAGCGCTCAGGCCGCCACCCCTCCGGCTGCCACGGCTCCTGCCAACCCACCCCAGACCAGCGACACGGCTCCGGCCTCCCCTGGCAGCACAGCCAACCCGCCCGAGGCCACACAGCCCCCTTCCGCATCGGGGTCAACGCCACCAGACGGCACCACGGACAACGCCGCGAGCCCAAGCACGGAAGCCACCGCACCCGCAGAAGAACCCACCCCAGAACCGCCCAGCACCGCTGCGCCTGGCGGCAACAACGGGGGCGCATCTGGCGGCGACAACGCCCAAGCCGCTTTGCAGGTGTCGGACCAATACAAGGAATGCACCAGCGAGGGCAAAACGTGCCGGGTCAAGGCCGGGGACGACTTTGAGGTGTCGTTCAACGTGCAAGGCTTGGGCAAGATTTCCGAAAAAGACATCAAACTGGTCACCACGGGTGGCTCCAAGGTGGACGACTTTTCGTACAACAGCAAAAAAGGGACGCTGGATATCGACATGAAAGCGCCCGACAACAAGAACAAAACCTTTTCCTTGACGGTGAATGCCGGAAAGGAAAAGAGCACGATCTATTTCAAGACCAGTTAAGTCTTGTTTTCTTCCAAGCAAAAGGCCGGCGATTGCCGGCCTTTTGCTTGGGAGATAAAAACCTCTGCAGGGTTGGCCGCAGAGGCTCTAAGCCACATCAGGTGTCGCCACCCACCTTCAGATTGGCCCGCAACTTGTTGATGATGTCCACATCGGTTGCACCGGCTGCCAGTCCCAGATCACTCAAGCTGACTCCTTGGAGCGTTATGCTTTGAGCAGCTGCAAAAGGATTACTGGCACCGGAGCCGTTGGGGTCCACCGACAGAACCAAGTTGCCAGCACTTTCTGTGAAGTGCAAATAACCGGACAGGTCATTGGCCGTTGGAGAATTCGGCTCACCAACCAACAAATCGCGCAAATCCAGCTTATCGCCTTCAGCCAGATTAAACACACCGCTCGATTGGTTGAAATCAACAACCACATCACTACCAGTATCGTTCAACGACCACTTGAACACATCTGCGCCTGTACCACCGCTGAGTGTGTCGTTACCAGCGCCTCCGATAAAAGTGTCATTGCCGCCTTGCCCGAACAGCTTGTCGTCGCCGGCGCCGCCACTTAAAGTGTCGTTGCCACCAACCGAGCCTTCTTGGGCGTAGGTTGCCGCGTTGTTGTACAGTTCAGCGCGCAATTGCTCCTCTGTCCAAGTGGGATGGGCCGCCACAAAGGCCTGCCAGCCACCGTTGGCAGCATCGGCATGAATGCTGTCGCCGAAAATTACATCATTGCCAGCCCCTCCACTCAGGGTATCGTCACCCACGGCGATAGGCGAAGTGGTACTGCCGGAAAGGCTACCAATCACTGCTGCAATACTGCTTGAGGTGGCCGCATCGGCAGACCCGCCAACACCTTCAATCTGAGACAGACGCGCAAGGGTAGTCGAATTCGTGTCGATACCGATTGCTTCAATGGTAAAGGCCAGTTCAGAACCTTGCACCGTCTCGATCAGGTTCACCTCGCTGACGTTGTCATCGTTAGAAGTGCCACTCGGGTTATAAGTACCAAGGACGTTTTGCATAGCTGCAGCGACGTTATCCGTATTAGTCACTACCGTGGTCCCGTTACCGGAATACCAAGCCGTGGGATCACCGTCCGAAACAAACAGAAGCTTGTTGATGTTAGCATTGGGGATGGGTGTGAAGCCGGTCGTGGAATTGATCCACTGGTTGGCCACAGTCAAACCCGCCTCATAGTTGGTGTAGTTGATATCGCCGTTCGACTGATAGCCCGTCATGGAGTTCACGGCACTCTTTGCATTCTGAAGCGCTGCTGCATCATCAACGCCGTTGACCGTCAAACGGAAAGTACCCAAAGCACTTGCATTGCTGCCGAATTGGACGAGATGCACTGTGACATCTTTAGCCCCAGAGTCGTAAAGGTCTTGCAACGACTTATTGACGGCGGCCTTGAGTTCCGCCAAACGGGTAGAGCCATTCATCACCATGCTGGTGGAGTTGTCCAACACATAGACGATGTTCGCGGTGGTTCCGACCTGGACCCCCGTCACTCCACCCGTATCACCGACAAGTACATCGCTACCGGAGCCACCTGTCAACGACCCATCGGCATTGGGATTCACCACCAACTGGTTCGACACCAAAGCGGCGTCAAAAGAGAATGGAGCGGTGTCACCATCGCCGTCGGTCACGACGCCGTTGAATGTCAAATTGACATCTTGTGTGGTTGCGCTGGTGGTGGTTGTCTCAATCCGGATGATCTTGACAATGTCACTGTCCGAGGTGTCGGCCAAGTCTGACCCTGAAGAGGTCAGAGTGACGGCAGCACCGTTGCTGAGCGCATAACCCGTGCCGGTTAAACCTTCGGTACTGGTCATGACCTGTATGCCAGAGATTTGGTATTTGGCCGCATCAAAGTCGCTAGAATTGACCGTAACCACGTAGTAGCCTTCGCTATTCAGCACATAATCAGATGTACTGTTCGCAATCAACAGTTTGGTGGTATCGGCCGAAGTGCCATCGATTGCCGTCAACTTCAACAATATGGCTATATCTTCCTTACCGTAGTTCAACTGATCCAATACGATGCTCACCGAGCTGGCCGTCTCTTTATCGGTACCCGTCACAACTGCATTAACCCCTGTTCCGGTGACAGGATTCGACCGATAAAAATCAATATTGATCAGTTGGTCCGACTGAATTGTGTCAGAGCCAGCACCGATGGTCGCAGTGCTGATATTGAGATACGTGGTGGAGGTTTCGGTGAGTATTTCACCCGGGGTAAATACTGCATCCCCACCCGCCAACAATCCAGTTGCACTACCAGAAGGGCCCGTGCTGGCTGTCAATACGGCGTAAAAGTCGTCTGCATACTTTTGCACCACAATTTCGGGCGAATTATTGCCTTGAGTGTCATAACCCGTGGTGGACAAGGCGGTCGCTGTGGAGTACGTCTCGAAGCTTTGTAGCGGCGCATCCAAGCGGACAGTGTACTTGTCAAGCACCGTATCAAACACGATGTGCCCAGTGGCGGTAGCGGTCGTCGTGGCTGACGTCTGGTAAGTGAAAGACACCGTGTAGTCCACCGTGTTACCAACCACTGTCGAAGAACCGACCGTTGCCCCAGTGATCGCGAGACCTCCCACTGTCCCGCTGAAGGAATTCAGCGTAACACCAATGTTGGAGGTGGCGTTCCCGTCGGCGCCAAAGTTGGCGTCGAAGGTACCAACGATATTGGAGCCGTGGGTTGCAACTGCGTCAGTCGTCGTCACGCTCGGACCCGCGTCTTCAAAGGCCAAGGCGCCCGTCAGATCGATCGTGGCACTGCTGGAAGCAGTGTCCCCATCACCGTCGGTGATGGTGTCGGTGCGCGTCAGACCAATCAGGCCTGTGCCCACCAGCTTGGCCGCCGATGCGCCCGCCTCGATCGCGTCGGTGCTGTCGTTGTGCTCCACCGCACGCACCTGGTCCAGCGTCACCGTGCCCGTGGCACTCACGCTCACCGTGAAGACCACACCGCCAGTGGCGCTGTAGCCTTCCACCGCACCGGTGGTGGTGTTCATGCGCAGCAGCACCGCTTCGTTGGTCTGGGCATCCACCAGACCGGAGTCGATGGTCGTTGCCGGCGAGACCGGCGTGGCAACGCTCAGCGTGTAAACGCTGGCGATGCCGGCAGAACCGTCGTTGCCCGCAGCAAAGACGGGGGCTGTGAAGTTGTTGCTGAAGTCGGACGAGGCGTTCGTGCCCAGTGTCCTGTCGGCCACCACCAGACTGTCCGCAGCACCCGCCACCATCGCCGTCGTCACGCTCGGACCCGCGTCTTCAAAGGCCAAGGCGCCCGTCAGATCGATC